>NZ_JABWRY020000001.1:0-317678 GCF_014269205.2 Pseudomonas kermanshahensis | reverse complement strand
TTTCGCCAGCCAAGCCGGTATCACCCTGCCCATCGAACCAGGCCTGGTCGAAGGTTTGCGCAGCCCAGGCCTGAACGCCGCCACCAGTGTGGAAGGCGGCTTGCAGCAACTGCTGCAAGGCACCGGCCTGCAAGCGTCACCGCAGGGCAATGGCCTTTACCTGCTGACACCGCAGGCCGCGGGCACTGGCCTGGAGCTGGGCGCTACCAGCATTACCGGCCAAGGCCTGGCGGCGACCACCGAAAACAGCGGGTCGTACACCACCGGCACGATGCAGACGGCCACCAAGCTGCCCTTGAGCCTGCGCGAAACCCCGCAGGCCGTCAGCGTGGTCACGCGCAAGCGGATGGACGACAAGGCCATGACCACCATCAGCGATGTGGTCAAAAGTGCACCCGGTATCTTCCTCAGCAACTCCGGCGGTGCCGGCCGCCCCTCTTTCAGTGCCCGCGGTTTTGACGTCGACAACATCATGTACGACGGCTTCCCCACCAGCTTCCTGACTTACCTGCCCAGCGGCGAAGCCAACCTGGCCATGTACGACCGGGTCGAGATCGTGCGTGGGGCCACCGGGTTGGCCCAGGGCGCTGGCAACCCCGGGGGTGCCATCAACCTGGTGCGCAAGCGCCCGACCCATGAATTCCAGGGCACCCTCACCGGCAGTGCCGGCAGTTGGGACGATTACACCGGCACGCTGGACATCGGCGGCCCATTGAATGAAACCGGCACCCTGCGCGCCCGTACCGTGGTCTCCAAGCAAGACGCCAAAAGCTTCCGCGACTCGGTGGAGAGTGACCATGACCTGTTCTACGGCGTGGTCGACGCCGACCTGAGCGAAAGCACCACCCTCACCCTCGGCGCCTACCGACAGAAAAACCACACCAACTACATTTGGGGCGGGTTGCCCATGGCCCGTGGCGGCGGCCACCTCGGGCTGCCACGCGACACCTTCCTCGGCCATGACTGGGAATATTCCGACAACCGCACCACCGGCTACTTCGCCACCCTCGAGCAAGGCTTAGCCAACGACTGGACACTGCGCCTGGCGGCCATGCAGACCAAGACCGACACCGACGTGCTGGCCTCCTCGATATGGGAATACGACCGCCACTACCTGTGGACCGAAGCCATGGAGCAGAAGGAAAAAGGCTACGACCTGGCCGTCAGCGGCCCCTTCCAGTTGCTCGGTCAAACCCATGACCTGACCGTTGGCGTCAGCAAGCGCCAGCTGGATTATCGGTCTGGCAAGGCCTGGAGCGATTACATCGACGCCGGCAGCAACCTCTTCGAGTGGAACCCCCGCGGCCATGCCAAGCCGGATTACGTCACGGGCCCCAACGGCCTCCCCGAAACCACCACCCAGGACAGCGTCTACGCCAGCAGCCGCCTGCGTTTGACCGACCCGCTGTCGCTGATTCTGGGTGGCCGTCTCGATTGGTACGAATTCGACGACAGCGAAAGCAGCGAAAACAACTACAAGATCACGCGTAACCTGACCCGCTATGCCGGCCTGGTCTACGACCTGGACACTAACCACTCGGTCTACGTCAGCTACACCGATATCTTCAAGCCGCAGACCAGCAAAGGCCTGGACAGCAAAGTGCTCGACCCTGTGGTGGGCGAAAACTACGAAGTGGGCATCAAGGGCGAGTACTTTGGTGGCGCGCTGAACGCCAGCCTGGCGGTTTTCCAGATCGACCAAAAGAACCGCGCCCAAGAGCTGCCCGACGTCAAAGGGTGCGGGTCAGGCGCCGCCAGTGCTTGCTACGAGGCCGCCGGCCTGGTGCGCAGCAAAGGCATCGACCTCGAAATCCAGGGCGCCCTGACCGACAACTGGCAACTGGCTGCCGGCTACACCTACACCCAGACCAAATATGTCAGCGACGCCAACAAAGCCCGCGAAGGCGAAGACTTCGACCGCGCCAAACCGCGCCAGCTGTTCAAGCTGTCGACGATCTACACCCTGCCCGGCGAACTGCAGCGCTGGCGCGTGGGTGGTGATATCTACCAACAGAGCCGCATCCGCACCTCGGGGGGCGCCGGTTCTACAGCATGGGAAAACCAGCAAGGCTCGTACACCGTGGTGGGGTTGGTGGCAGGCTACAAAGCCAGCGAGCAGTTGGACCTGCAGGTCAACGTCAACAACCTGTTCGACCGCACCTACTACAGCAGCGTGGCCAATGGTGGGTGGAGCCCGTATGACATTTATGGCGACCCACGGAACGTGAAACTGACTGCGCGGTATAGCTTCTAGGAGGCGGCGCTTCGCCATCAGTAGGCGTATTGGACACATCTGGAAAATCTGCAGATGAGCCTCCACGCTGCAAAGTCTGCACAATGATCCTCATAAGCGCAGACAGCGCTCGATGAGTTCAGGGTGGCGAATTCAGTGGCTTGCACCAGCGCGACGTGAAGTCGGGCAGCCTTGCAGGCTGGTCGACGCACGCATCGGTCAGCAATTCACAGACACGCCCTTTGAGCATTTGTATACGTTGCATGCCATAAGGGATTCCCGTACATTCGATATGCGCACAGTAATTGAAACCCCTACGTTCCAAAAAATCGCTGCCAAATTGTGGACTGATGAAGAACGAGTGGCTTTCATTGACTGGATTGCGGTCAATCCCCTATCCGGGGATGTCATTCCGGGTGCAGACGGCGCGCGAAAAGTACGATGGAGCTGCGCAGGATCGGGCAAATCCGGGGGCGCACGCGTGATTTATTTCAACCTGACCGAGGATGAAATTGTGTTATTGGTCACGATTTACGCTAAGGCAGAGCGTGCCAACATCAGCCCCGCTGAAATCAGCAAGGTGGTATGACATGCGTGATATCGATATTGAAAGTGTTGCAAAAGCCATTGAGGCCGACGCAGGCGAGCCGTTGCCTGACCTACGCCAAGCGCTAAACGAAGCCAAGCAGGGGGTGGGACGCGTTACGACACCGGAGCAAATCCTGGTTCGCCAAGCTCGCGAGCGCTGCGGACTAACTCAGGTCTCATTCGCCGAGCGAATTGCCACACCCGTAGCGACTTTGCGCGATTGGGAACAGGGCCGCTTCGTGCCTCCAGGCGGGGTATTGTGCCTGATGCGCTTAATTCTCAAGCACCCTGAACTGACTCAGGAACTTGCGACGCACTAACTTTACTTCTGCGCACTATCGCCGGCCAGACCGCCGGCGATAGCACCCTCCCGCCGGTCACAGAGCATTCATTTCAGCAATATCCCACGCCACCTGATCCGCAGAGTGGTCAAACATCGCCTGCTCCTGCCCATCCAGCGGCAACTCGATCACCCGCACAATCCCCTCCTCCGCCAGCACACACGGCACCCCCATGGCGATGTCGGTTCGCCCATACTCGCCCTCCAGCACCACCACCGCCGGCAAAATGCGATTTCGCCCATTGGCGATGGCATCCACCATCTGCGCAATCGCTACACCCGGCGCATCACAGGCACTGCCCATTTTCTTCAACCCCAAAATCTCACCGCCCCCCTTGCGCGTGCGTTCCACAATCCGCTCTATCTGCTCGCTGGACAGGAAGTGCGACAACGGCACAGACCCCACCTGGCAGTAGCGCATCAACGGCACCATGCTATCGCCATGCCCGCCCAGCACCAGCGCCGTGATATCCCGAGCAGAAAACCCCGTCTCCTCGGCAATGAAGCACTTCATGCGCGCGGTATCCAGCACCCCCGCCTGCCCGAACACCTTGTTACGGCCCTGCCCGCTGAGCGACCAGGCGCGATAAGTCAGCACGTCGACAGGGTTCGAAACCACCAGCACCGTCGCCGCTGGCGCATGGCGTTTGATATCCCGCATGACGCCATCGAGAATCGGCAGGTTGATACTCAGCACATCCTGCCGCGACTGCCCCGGCTTGCGCGGCACACCTGCGGTGATCACCACCAGCTCAGACCCCTCCAGCATTTCAGCCTTGGCCCCGCCGTAAACCCGCGTATCGGACCCAGCCTCGACCGCCGCCTGCCACACATCCAGCGCCTTGCCCTGCGCCAACTCACCCTGCACATCGATCAACGCCAGCTCACGGCAGAACTCATCCCGGGCGATGATCTGAGCCGCCGCCTCGCCCACCATCCCGGCACCCACGATTGATAGCTTGTTCACCTGACACCTCCCAGCGGCGCGTGCCACCAGGAACACGCCTGCGTATAGAGAGAAGTATTGCCTGCTAATGCCCAAAGGCCACCCTGAGGTGGCCAGTGGTCGTTTAAAAGGGGGGACGGTTGGCTTTCAGGCACTACGCCGGTTAATCGGCCGGGCTCTGTTCGCGCTGCGACATCACCTTCCCGCACTGCTCACTGGCCAGGCGGCTGATGATCTGGATCGCTTGATGGATGCCAGCCGTGTTGCGGAAGCTCAGGCGCGGATTGTGTTCGCATTCCAGCATTTCGTCGTGCTGGACCAAGGCTTCGCCGAGCAGTTCTAGGGTCCAGGCGTAGCTTTGAATGGTGGAGAGGCGTTCGTGGTCAGTCATGGGGGGCCTCCTGGGGTTTGGAGGTGGGGTGGGATTGGGTGTTGAGGGGTAGAAACGGTGGGGGTGGCGGCCAGCGAGGGTGGCGGCGGAGAGCGGATGCGAGGATCCTTAAGGGACTTCTGGTGGTCATGCATGAGTTCCTTTCGTTATGGAACTGCCACCGCTCGCGGCCAAGCAAGTTGGGGTGGCAGCAGTACGCGGGTTGGCCGACCGGGACGAAAGGAGCCCGGCACACCCGAAGGTGTCCCGCGCACCACCGCCATAACGCGACATCGCGGGCACAAAAAAAGCGCCTGCGATGAAGACTGGGCGCTAATGCGCCTTTCGATTCCGACCGGCCAAGGTCGCGTCGTCGATGCTTCGACGACTGGGGCAATTTATCCCTGTGAGGGGGCTATTGCAAGGTTCGAGGCTGTGGGAATGTACGCCCTGTGCTGTAGGCATCACAGCGGTCACCAACTTCCTCTCGACGCTACACCTAGCGGTTTCGAAGATTTTCATTTTCCTGCTTGCACAACAGAAAATTGCATGTTCTTGTTGTCCCGTGTCCCAGGACGCGGGACAACAAGAACAGGTTATGGCATGAAAGGTCAAGACATCGGTTTACTACTCAAGCTGGTTTGCCTGCAACGGCATGAATCGAGCGACAGGGCTATGGCGGCCTGGCCGCACGACTGGAAAGACTGGGAGGACCTGGATGACGACCAGTTGCCTGCATACCCGGGCCAGCTACATGTTGAGATGCGTGCGTCCGCCTACACCGCCCGTGCATTGGAGCTTCAAACTGGCATTAGCAAGACACAGATAAACCTCTCTCTGAAGCATTGCATTGAGATCGGCCTGGCCAGAACCGACCGCAAGCTGGGCGTTCCTAGAGCGAACACCAAGGCGCTGTATGAGTTCATCGTCTACGGCCTGAAGTACGTGCTTCCAGCCCGTGCCGGCGAGCTGACACGTGGTATTACAACCGGCTTCGCAGCACCAGTACTGCACAAGACCTTGACCAGCGCCGGTGAACACGTGCCAGTGTGGCCATACGCCCGCGGCAATACCCTGGGTATGAAGGTCGAGCCGCTGTTCAAGACTGCGGCCGATGCAGCTCGAAAGGACCCGGAAATGTACGCCTTGTTGGCGCTGGTCGATGCCATACGGCTGGGACAGCCCCGCGAACGAAACCTTGCAGCTGAACTGCTGCAGGATCGATTGGAGTCGCTATGAGCGTGGCGCACCCAGCTTCCAGTACGTCCCATCGCTTTTCAGCGAAGCAAGCTACGAATCACAATAAAAAGCACTACAAAGCCCACAACCCCTGATGTCACCAACCAGCCCGTCGAGGCCATCGCGTGGAAAAACCCAGGGAAGAGTGGCGTCTTACCAAGCTTCACGAGCACAAGGCAAAGCCATGGCATGAGGATGACGTAAAACAGGGGAACGTAAACGATTGTCTGAAGGACCAGTGTCAGTCCGCCAGCCCAGTCATTCCAGTCGTGTGGTTTGGCCATGGTGTTTTCCTTTTCTTGAATGAGATGAGTGAATCATCCGCTTCCTATTGCATCAACCCCAGTACTTGCGTTTTAGGTACTGAGACAGAACGAGCCAAGCAGAAACAGCAAAGCCCGCGGTAGGCGGGCTTTGCTGAGGGTGTTTCGCAATAGTCATGGACTGCTACCAAATGCTTTACTGGTGACGGAGACAGGCGGACGGTTGTTGGCCGTGAGGGCCCGGTTTTCGCGGGGCTGGAATTTGGTGGATTTTTTGATGTACCTCATAGTGTATCTATAAAAAAATCAGCCATTTATGGCCTTTAGTGGAATCGAATCGAGATTTTGGGACTTTAGTGAGAGCTACTACCACCCTTTTCAAATTCTATAGAACGGCAGAAAACGACCAATAAGCTGCCCCCTCGTTATCTGCGCAGCGCCTCTGCGTTTTTTTCTAAAGCTCAAATTACGCATAAATCCAATCGCAACAACTTCCGTATCGTTGCGATGAGCAATCATCTCTAAGTCTAGAGATTGATCAATCTACTGCATGGTTTCCCAGAGCTTCAGCTTGCAACTAGCTGGGATATCCATCGCGTCTCAGCCATCCCCGTGTGCTACTGGCTTGGGCATAGGATAGAAATCCAATGGTGGGGAGCGCAACGGCTGCCCTCCTAGGGCCTAGCTTTTACCTTCCTGGCACCCCCCATTGAATTTCGGTTTTGCGGTGGGCCCGCCCTCAAAGCAAGGCTACCGAGCCATCCTTCTGGTGCTTAAACGACTGTCCGTAACAGACCCCTGATTGGCATACCACATCCGATGGGCCTTTCTCATGAAGCAACATGATGAGGATGAGAGCCAGTACCCTGCCTGCGTAGGCTGCCCAGGTTAGGGAAGAGAGATATCGCAGGTGGAACCATGACCCTCTGACACCGATGGACGGCATGTGGTGCCGTAAAAAATTTACGGCAGGCCGGGTAAGGCTACGATATGATGCAGGATAATTGTGTGTTGACTCGGAGATTTTAACATGTTGAAAAAATTCGCAGTCAAAGGTTTTAAGGGTTTTCGTGATCTCTTTACTTTTGATTTGACGCAAAAAAATGATTACCAGTTCAATGTAGATGCAGTTGAAAATGGGGTAATTAGAAACAGTATAGTTTATGGGAAAAATGGTTGCGGAAAAACCAACCTAAGTTATGCCTTATTTGACATAGTATATAATCTTGGCGCTAGACAGACAAACACCAGGCAGTATTCAAAAAATTATTTAAACGCAGCCAACTCTGAGCGAAAGTCCTGGTTCAGCTACACATTCAAATTCGGTGACGACGAAGTAACGTATAGCTACGAAAAAGAATCGGCGACAAAAATCCTGAAAGAAACTGTAGTAATCAATGGCAAGACGTGCATCATCGCAGACCGAAGTGGTCCTGTGGAAATAATGATTGACTTGCCTGGCACTGAGACTCTGAACCAAAAGATAGGCGAAATCACTGATCTTGCTGGCACCTCTGTTTCGATTGTCTCTTACATACATTCAAATACAATCCTTCCAGATGCAGGCAACTCGGCAATATTCAAAAAGTTTACCGATTTTGTACATGGAATGTTAATGGTTCGATCAATCGAGGGGAATTTTTATGCTGGATTGGTCGAGTCCGATAAAAGTATATGCGAAGATATTGCTGAGAGAGGAAAGACTGAAGAGTTTGAAGAATTCCTGAACAAGAACGGCATAAAATGTAAGCTTGTCGAAATTTCCGATAATGACGGAAAAAACATTGCGTTCGACTTTGATGGAAGCCTCATCCCATTCGCCGAAATTGCATCTACTGGCACGCGCACATTAGGCCTGTTCTATTTCTGGTTTATACGAATTCAAGAAATTGACCGAATCAGCTTGGTGTGCATAGACGAATTTGACGCATTCTATCATCATGAGTTGTCGATCAATGTAGTAGAGCTACTTAAAAAATCTGGCATCCAAGTTATTTTGACCACTCACAACACTGCCATCATGAGCAATGACATCTTGCGAGCTGATTGTTATTTCGTGATGGATGAAACTCGTATCGTTTCTCTTGCAGATACTACTGACAAGGAAATAAGGCAAGCCCACAATCTTGAAAAAATCTACAAGGCTGGCGGCTTTAGTTTGGCGAATGGCAGAAAATGATTAGTTCAGAGCATATTCTATTTGTCTTCGAAGGTGAGAGAACAGAAAAAGATTTCACACGGAAATTCATTAAATACTATTTTTCCGAACCCCAGGGAAAGGTAGTAACTACTGCATTCTGTGGCGAGATTTACCAACTCCTAGAAAAGATGACGGACGATTTCGGGCTTGGCAGTATCGACTTATTTCCGCTTTTGCAGGAGATCCCTCAAAATAAGTTCCTGCAAAACTTCAAACGAGATCAGTTCTCACAGATTTACTTGTTTTTCGATTATGATCCTCATGCCAGTACCGCGAACGATGACAAGCTGAGAGAGATGTTAGCGTTCTTTGACCAAGAGACTGGTAATGGAAAACTGTTCGTTAGCTATCCTATGGTCGAAGCCACTCGTTGTCTACATGAGGATTGTAGCTACGATTGTTTCGCTAATTTGGCCGTGCCCCTGCAATATGGCCAAGCGTTTAAAGGCTTTTCGTCTGATTACGCTTCCCATACATTCAGGAGAGTTGTGTCATGGTCACGCCAATACTGGGATGAAATTATCATAAGGCATTGTGAAAAGGCCAACTTTATATCCACGGGTCAAACAGGACTACCAGAGAAACCTATTGCTTCACAAAGCATCTTTGAAGGGCAGCTACGCCACATCGGAGGCAGCGGACATATATATGTATTGAGCTCTTTTCCAGTGATGTTTGCCGACTACTTTGGAATGGCTTACATTCGAGGGTTTGCTCGTGGAATAGTCATTGGAAATAATTGCCCTCATCGCACCCTACTTGATAGTTTGGCTTCATAATAGACATGATTCCAGAAAGAAAACTGGTGGGGTTTTCGAGTCAAGCCCAACTCATTGCGACCGATTAACCCACCAATTCAGTTAAGGAAAGCTTGGATACACATGCCTCCAGCGATTAAGCAAATCGGTGAATATCTGACTCAGAATTCTGAAGAAATGGATTTATTGGAGCGAATTCTTTTTTATGATAATGGGTACGAAATTATTGAAAATTACGACGTAGGTCATGGCGTAAAACACATCTAGATGATAAAGGGATTTGCCGATTTTGCGGACTGGCTCATCCCAATACTCTCGGCTTTGCCTTCGACCTTACTGTCTATGTAGTCGGCCAGCGTGGTGTGGTTGCCCTCAATTCGAGCAGCCCCCAAGCTTTCCAACATATGGAACAGCGCCTTGAGCTGAAAGAACACCTGGGGTGGCGTATCTCCCTCCAACCGCAGCCTGCGCAGAAACTCGAGCTCGGCCAGAACGTCAACCAGCGGCGAGTCGAAGGATGGATTCAGCAGCTGAAGGTCGTAGTGAGAAAACTGGGGCATCTGAAAATTATCTCTGTACGAAAAAACATTATCTAGAAAAATTCGGAATTCACCCCAGTAAACGTTGGTCAAAACCCGCTTAACAGATAACCACTATCTAGAAATCCGTGCAACCCTAAGTGAAAAACTGCGCCTCATTAAGTCAAAACACGCAGATCAGCAGACTAATAATCAGGCACAAAAAAAACCGCACAAGGCGGGCTTCTTAGTGGGGCCAATAAGCGAAAAATCGCCACTGGCCAATCTGAATGTGGTGCGGAGCCACCACCATCGTTGGCGTGGGTTTGAGAATTTGGTACCACGCGTTAGCTAGCTAAGTTGCACTTCCACCGTTTTTCTTATGCACTCAAACCGGGTCAGCTTTCTAGTGGATGGCACGGGCTTCGCCCGCTCCCACAGGGTACTGCGGAGTGTCTGCTGGCTATGGTGACCAGGTAGGCCATCTGAGATATCTCTAACCGGTGAAAACACTATCTAAAAAAATTTCGACAAACACCCCGAAAACATTGAGCGAAAGCCAAATGCCAGTCACCCATTATCTTGAAACCCGTGCAACCGGAAGTGAAAAGCAGCTAACCATTCATTCGGCCAAAATGCAGGGCCGAAGGTAGCCTGATGGACCAAAAGCAGATTGAGGAAGAAACAAAAATGCCCGCACAAGGCGGGCATTTTTGGAGGGGCCGAAACCAGGGAAACCTGCATCGTGCCAATAAGATGTGGTGCGGAGACAGGAGTCGAATCCGCTACGACAACATCAGTTAATACGCCATCTATTGCAGTACATAAATTAATTTAGGTACTCAATTAGGTACTCAGCCCTAGCAACCGGGACAAAGCTCACCGAGTCTAAGCAGCCAAGAGGCGCGAGCGCTCAAGCTCTCTGGCTGCGCTGATAGAGCTCTGCGACCCAAGGTGAGTGGTTGTCTCTCTGATAAATCAGACAGAGCTCTTTTCTCGGTCGGGTCACACCGACATAGAATAGACGCCGAGCCTCGCGCATGCCTCGTATCGACTGAGCATCGCGCCTGCTGGGGAAGTCTTGAGCGTTTACACCAAACAAAATGACTGCATCGAACTCGCGACCTTTGGCGCTATGTAGAGTGCTCAAGGTCACTCGACCAGAGCCATCTATCCGACCGGCGAAGACATTAAGAGGTATATCTAAACCCGAGGCTGGATCGGTCCGCGCAATGAGCTCAGTGCATACCTCCCACTCTTGATGGGTGTTTCGGGCAATTTTCTGCCACGGCAATATCAGCTCGTGGTAAAGGCGGACCAGCCAGGTATGTGTGGTTTCGTTTCGGTCAATCCCGCTTCGCAGAAAGCTGATCAGTTGGCAGGTCATAGCCTGCTCTTCATCGACACTAACTCGCCCGCCATACACAATCGCGAGGGCTTGGCCGAGTAGCCGGTGATAGGCAGGCGAGGCATCACGCCAACCTCCGGCCACCCACCGACTACAAGCCTCAACAAACCGGGCAAGGCGGGAGTTTCGCCTCACCAGCGCATTACCATCAGTGCGCAGAATGGCAGTATCTGTACCCTTAAATGCGTTCGCAACCTTGTCGCCGAGCCAGGCCGCGCGATACAGAATCGCAATTTGGTCGGGCTGGAAGCCTCGGCCAATCAGTGAGGGTAAGACTACTTGAGCGATATGAAGAGCCTGCTCATCATAGTCACCCTCGACTGCCCAAAAGCTCAGTTCCCCATCTGGGGCTCCAGCCACTCCGCAATAGTCGCGCTCCTCACCAAGTGCTCCCAGGGAGGCCCTGATGATCTTCGCTCCAGAACGGTAGTTGAAGCGCAAACGGATCGTTTTTACGTCACCGCGTGTAATGAGACTCTCCAACAGCCCTGGGTTGGCGCCGTTAAACCCATAAATGGACTGGTCCGCGTCACCCACTGCAAACAGCCGTATTCCGCTCTCAAAGCACAGCAGGAGAACCAGTTCATGAAGCGCGTGTCCTAAGTCCTGATATTCATCGACGAACAGGATGGGGAAGCGAGCCCTTAGGGCGTCACGAATCCAGATATGACCCTTGATCATCCGGAAAGCGATGAGTGGCATGTCATCAAAGTCGATCAGACCTACACGGCGCAACTCCGCCTCATAAGCCTCGATAAACGAAGCAAGCTCTGGATTCTGTCCATGCCAAGCGGGCAAAGTACGATCAACGTCTCGACGTCGCTTCTCTTCCGCAAACCGCCAACGACCATGCGCATCACCAATGTCGCCAAACAGCGATTTATATGCCGCCTCTACCGCCGTACGGCACTCGGTGCTCGTAGCTACACGGAAGCCGTGAGGCAGCAGATGAGGAATACAGCGGGCGTAAGGAGTAATGATCTGTGTGAGCGCAAAGCTGTGCACTGTGCCGATAAAGCAGCGGTCGCTATTCGCAACACCAAATTTCGCTAAGCGCTCCTCAAGCTCAGTAGCGCACTCATTGTTATAGGTGATGCAGGCTACCCCGCGCGGATCAATGACATCGTCCATGAGCGCACGCGCCATCGCGGTAGTCAGCGTCTTCGTTTTCCCGCTTCCAGGGCCTGCTAGGACCACGCAATGCTCACGCTCATTAGCTGCATCATATTGCTCGCTATTGGGCTTAAGCTCCGCCAGCGCTTGTTCCAATGCGAACCGACTAGACATGGGACGCCAAATACTTAATGGCCGAAGCGATGTATTCGGGGGGAGTCAGCCCCGTCAGTTTGTTCTTGAGTTTTGCACTCAGGCGGCCTTTGCCGATGTCAGAAATCATTGCAAGTAGCTGAGTAGGATCAACGGCTGTACCCGAGCGCCAAGCTTTAATACGCGCCGAGCGGACAGACCCGAATCCCTGCTCGTCTAGAATATCCAGCAGTGCCCCCTGGAGACCAGGTGTGTTTGCCACAGCTACTTCGAAGGTCTGATCGTTCAGAAAGATGCCAGCCAAGGCCCAGCTCTTAGTGAAGCTATCAAAATCAGCTGTCTCACACCACGCGCGATTCTCGGTTGTCAATTTCTTTGCTCCCGGATTCACGGAGCAGTTGGCGTCCCAAATACCTACCGTTCTCGCTTTCCCGAGGGGAGGTTTTGTACCGTCTAGTGGATCCCAATCAGTGACGACCGCGAAAGGCAGACCAAGGCTCCCTGCAAGCTTTACGTAAGGAACGAAATTCACACCTGCAACGTTACAAACCGTGATGCCAAGCTGATCAAGGTTATAGCCCAGCGCCTCCGCAAAACCTGGGAGCAATGCTTCCTCAGCATCGCCCTCAACAAAAATCACACCTCTCGCAAAAAGCATCTCTGATCGCGTAGCGGTAAGGTACCGCTCGATATCATCGAGCTCCTCAGCACTAACCGGAAGCGCAGCAAGGGAGTATGCCCTTGACAGACCAGTAGACGACCGGCGCAGAGTTACGATTGAACGCAGCGGGGCGATCGCGGCCAGAGTCGGAGAATGGCTCGTTACGATCAGCGCTTGCGCACTATCTGGATTCTTGAAGAGCTTATCGAAGACCGCCCTCTGTAACTGGGGATGGAGGTGCGCTTCGGGCTCCTCGATGCAGAGCAATGAATAGTTGCGTTCGTTTTTCTCTCGACGCCAAGCAAACTCGGCAAGCTTCAGCGCTATCAGCGCTACGTTCGCTGAGCCAAGGCTTGCCTCCGAGATACCACGCTTACCGTCGTCGATGAACATTGCGATAGCGCGAATGAGCCGAAGCGGGTCGGCGGGAGCGAAACGTAGCCTTGCATCAAGATCATGCGCGGTGCCGGACAAATGAAGAATGCCACTCCGCAGTGAGTCCTCCAGCGCTTTGACAGAGGGGAAGCTTTCCATTTTCGCTGTCGCTGCCTGTAGGTCACTTGCAACGCTATCCAGATCGGCCCGACTGACGGAGGAAAATGAATCCTCAAGCAAGGGCCGAAGTGGGGAGTGCCGCCAAGACGCGAGCTGGCCTTCTGCATCGCGCAAAGCATCCAGCATATCTATAGCAATACGACGACGTACGCGGCTGTGAATGCTGCGGGTTTCATCCCCCCCACCATAGACAATGAACTCACAATCATCGCTGGACTGAAGTCCGCCGGTAACATCGGCTTTTTTGCGGTAGACATAGCTAAGACGAGCCAGCGCTGGATTAGCCGCCGTGCGGAAGTCTGTGAGCAAAGCGACAAGCATGGGATCGCTATCGAAGTCAGCAAAATCAAGATGAACTTCGACTTGGGGGCTTGCTGACAGATCGCAACCATCCGAAAAATCCGACAATCGCAACTGTCGCATCGAATCAGGAAGGGTAGGATCAAGCACTAGGCGGATGGCAAACAACAGGTTGCTTTTACCGACACGATTCTCGCCGAGCAAAACGATGTTGCCGTCAAGCGGAATGTCTACAGATTCAAAATTACGAAAGTTTCGAATGCTCAGATGCGCCAGACGCATGAATTTCCCTCTCACATGCGGATCGTGAAAATACGATCTACGGGTGTCCGTTTGGGTCACCTTCCAACGATCGAAATGGGATGTGTCGGATGTGACATACGATAGCCATTGGCCTGCATCGTAATACCATCTGCGCTCATCTGTCTGCTTAAATTTTCGCCGGTTTCGTGAGCATGCAGTGAACCAAGCCCCTGGATTTGCACACGCTCATCCTCGAATCGGAGGGAAACAAGTCTACCAAGGGGCGGCCAAACGCTGCTGTCGGCAATAGTCCAGGTCTGCCTCTCTTCAGGGCGTTTTGACAGTCAGATCGAAGCCGGCCCGCTTTGACGCGTAGAAAAATGGATGCATAGTAGCCCCTGGCCGAGATTGACGGTGTAGAGGATTCTTTACATCCTCGCCCCAGTACCATTCCTCTGACAGAGAATCTAAGCGTGGCCGTGAAAGGACTGAAGACAGAGCAACGAGATACTAACCTTTATAGAATCATGGACTTCGCTAAGGTAGTGCAGATTTTTGAAAAAAAAGAGTTGTACTTTGCCAATCCAACCGTCTGGGATGATCCTTGGGAGGCACGTTTAAAACACCATAAAAATGACTCACTATTTGCGCAGTGCTGGGGAGAGCTTGGGGTCTCTGATGCAATGTGGCGAATTTATTCGCAGAACGGAATGGGAGTGCGGATATCCACCACCGCCAGCAGACTTAGAAAAGCGCTTAATGCCGCCACATCGACTACCAATCTACGCCACCGACTGGAACCAGTCACTTACCTCCCACAGAAAAGAATCAATAGTGAAGCAAAAAAAATCAAAGCCAGTTTAGATGACAAATTTGACATACGTCGGGCCGTAGATATGCTTTACTATAAAAGGGATGCCTTTGAACATGAGCACGAATGGCGGGCGACCATTTTTATCTCGGATGCTGAGAAGACAAATGGGAAGTTAGGAGTGACAATTCCGATCGACCCTCACTCACTCATCAAAAACATTTTGCTAGACCCTAGAGCACCCAAGGAACTAGTCAATGCATTCCAATATTACTTCGAGTCAAAACTTGAATTTAAAGGCGGCGTGAAACCTTCAGTCCTTTACAAAGTCCCGTCACTATTGGAAGTCAACTCTATAAGAGCGGAAGACCTATAGGCCTTCTCGCTTCAGACGTATTGAATAACCGTTAGAGCTCGTTTACCTGTCAGCGACGAGCATGAGTCGGCAAGTACACTAAATACTTGCCGCCCTAAAGTTATAGCTAATGTCGGAAGCTCAGGGATTACCGGCCATCTTACGAGCATAGTAGCGATCACTGAGATCCTTCTTCGGATCTGCTTTGGCCCAAACCATCGGCTTATCACAACTCATGCAGGTCAACATCTGCTTGTCGCTGCTTAAAGAATAGAGCTTCGTGGTGGAACCTTCTCCGATCTTCAAACCGGCATCTGTCACCTCAAACCCTGGAAGCTCATAGCTAAGGCGATCCATTGTTTCGTACTTGAAAGACCAAACTCTGATCTGCTTGCTGCGCCAAACGCCCATAACAGTCAACGGATCATACTTAGTAGCCCGCTGTAAAACCCAGTCGCCTTCGAACGCTGCCAGCTTCCGAGCTTCCATATCCCGACGCCCCTTCTCCAACGCCTCCTTTTGCATCTTCTCCAGCTCAGCATTCAACGCCTCTTCTCTTTTGCGGGCTTGTTCCTTGAGTAGCTGATCTACGTCATACGGCCCTTTCGGATCATAATTCCAGACAAGACCATCCGCCCTCAAACCGAGCACCTTACAGTTGAGGCAGTCCAAACTTCGCTCATCAACATTACGCTTCATCACCAATCGTAACGAGCTATTTTTATCATCAAGGATGAGCTTCCCATCCTTTTGCGAAACGCTGAGCTTACCCACCGGTTTAATACCAGATGCGACAATATCTGCGAAAATCTCTGCCTCATCACCATGGATATTCAGCACCATTGCGCCTTTTGAGATTTGCTCATGATATCTATAAGCCCCAGTGAAATCCTCGCCATCGCATCCAGTAATGACGGCACCGGCAACAGCTACTGAAGCAAATTTAAACAGCGTACGCATAACATTCTTCCATTGTGTAATTGTCGTCTAAAGGCGATGCGTCACAGAGCGATATCACTTTAACATCACCCATCTAGGTGATGAGGCTCCATGTGGTTGAGTTGCGCGACAAAGAGCTCGACGCGAAATTCGTCGAGCCGCAACAGCATCGGCATACGGTACAAGCGAAGGACGTTACCCTCTCTGGCGATGAGCACGGATCGCGCAATAGAAGCTGACCACCTCATGGCTGGAAACAAACAGCTCACGATCACCAGCTCGTCTAGATTGGCGCGCATCATTGATTGCGCCCCCTCCGCTCCAGCCATTCAGCCAGAACCCACAGCGCAACCCCCACCACCCACAACACGACGATGACCCAGAGTGGTGCCGGCCAGTGAGAGCCCACACAGAAGCCTGCACTTGCAAGCCCAAGACACAACAAAACCGTTCTCATACGGAGCTTCTCCTACATGGTGAGTGGCCACGCTAATCGATGATTTCGTGTGTCATCGTCCCTCCAACAAAAATCGCCAACTCCCAGTATGGGGATTGGCCACAGTATGCTGATGGGATTTGAGTGACAGTCAGCGGCGTTGTTACACCTCCACTATGACTGCCGGTAGAATCTCAGTGGTTTTTAGAAGATTCCCAGAGAACGCGTAGATCAAGCTCAGGTGCTAGCGACGCCCCCGTTGGGTAATCTCATAACTCGGATAAAGGTCCCTGAGGGATTCGTAACGTTTTTTCTGGGTATGACTCAGCCCCCGCGAATCCAAATGCGAGGTGTGCTGCTGATTACCGAAGGCGTGATGATGGTGGGTCGTGCTGGCGTGCCTCACCGTTGGTGACGTCATCGCCAGCACCAGAACGGTCGGTGCCGCCCCTCTTACCCGAAATTTCCTATGAACCTCAGCCAATCGTGAGCGATATCACGAGCTGCCCTGGCGCTGAGGGTTGGAGGCTGAACGCAGCCATTGAGCTATGGTGGTTGGGATTTTCTAAGCCATCTTAGCTGCGACAGCTTCCTTAAATTTCGCCATAACGATTTGGAGGCTGTTCATCTGATCGTTCAGCATTGCCTGCCTTGCTTCCAGAATGTAAATTCTAAGTGGCATTGTCAATTCAATATCATAAATACTTGGAACAGAAGAGACTTCTACAGGTCGCAATAGCAAATCACCCCTAGTCACTTGATCCACCAGATAAATAAGTCGTTCCTTACAGCCAACCAGACCAAACGCCAAATACATCCCCTTTGAAACCCCAAGAACACTAATTCTTCTACCGCTATCTTCATCGGGGAGAAAACTAGCAAGTTGGATTTGCTTTCCACGCCGATAAACTATCCCACCCCACGATCTCTTACTCATGAATCCAGGCATGTTACTAGCAAAAGGATTTTCAATAAATCCATTTTCATTGATAAGAATTTTGCGCATGTTATTGAACCAAGTCCGCGAGTAGTCGAGTCAGCATAAGGATACAGCCCTCGCCTCACAACCGAACTCCTGACAGTTACTCGGTGGTGACACCTGATACCCTGGGATACCATGGCTGCCTTCCAAAAAGGACAGCAGGTTCATGAGCGAGAAACCAGATCAGGAAGATACCCTCACCTCAGGCGTCGTGCGCAGTTTCATGCCTGAGAAGGGGTTTGGCTTCATCCAAGGAGATGATGGACGCAGCTATTTCGTCCACATCAAAAACGTAGAGGGAGGAGAGCTGTTCGATGGGCAGTCAGTAGCATTTGAAGGGCAGCCGGGTCCGAAAGGATACAGAGCAGTGAAGGTCAAACCAGGGGAGCGCCCACCGCCTCCAGGCTACGCCTACGAGTCTCCGAATCATTTCATATGGACAAGAGATTCGAAGGCACGTGGTTTCGACACCATTTTCACTTTTGGGAGTGGTTGGGCTGAATCAAACAATCCTAATGAGGCACGGGCTCTACTAGAGAGAGCAAGCATGGAACGCGGAGGTAACGCCGTCTTGAATGTACACCTCGAAAAGTACAGTCGCAGTGATGGCTGCTCCAACTATCACTACACCGTGCACCGTTTCACAGGAGACTACGCGAATGTCCAAAAAATCGTGACCACCACGGATCAGAACTGGATAGCAAACTGCGCTCAGTGGGAGCGGGATGTCTTAGCTCGCATCGAAAATGAAAACGCCCAGCCCGCAGGTTGGGATACCGGCGTAACCAGCCTGGTACCACCCGGAGCATTCAAACACGGAGCTATTCTGCTCCTGAGCTGGACGGCCACATTGATGAAAATCCTGGGCTTCGCCATTGTGGCCTTAGCTAAGCAAATGCGTCGCTAGCAGGATCGAATGCCTCACTCGGCTTAGCGTGACCGCCAAGCTAGCTTGAAACCGCCACTGTCAACGCTCCCCTACAGTCTCTGCTCCACACGCCGCGACCAAGTAGTTTCCCCGGCAAGTCACGACGCTGTGTGCCCGCTATGTAACGCAACCGAAGGTTGCTTCACATAGCGGGCACACAAGGCAGGTCTGATTTCGCGCAACAAATACAACGCAGCGCAGTTGCGTTGTTTGCCCTCCCCCATTTTCGTAAGCTGATCCGGCACCAAAACCGCCTTCGCCCGGCAGACTCGCCACCCGTGTGATTCACGGGGCGCGGCATTGGCAATGGGCCTAACCTGCGTCATCGCGGGCAGATACCCATAGGTCGCAACTGCGTCATCGCATGCGTGACCAAACTGAAACCGGCCCCACATCGGGCCCAACCACTACCACCTTGGAGAGCATGACAATCCTGAAAGGTCAGCCAGACCTAATGGCAAAACGCACCTGAGCGAACAATCAGGAACCCGCTCGGAGATTCCGAGTAGAGGCGTGAACAGTCCCCGCCTGCGCTGCAAAGGGGGGCGAACAGGCACACATCGAACCATCCGAGGATGGTGTGTCGCTGAACCGAATTCGGTCAGGAGTTCTTACAACCGACGGAGGAAATTCAATGAGCGAATTCGATGCGCAGAGCATTACTGCACGCCTCAAAGCCGAGTCTAGGATTCGGAGAAAACCACGAACCTACGCCCAACGCCGCTCATTGCTCGATAACTACAAATTTGAGCTATTGCAACTCGATCAGGCAGGTTGCAATGGCAGCGAACTACAACGATGGGTAGCTGAAAAAGGCATCAAAATCCAGCGCTCGACCGTGCATCGATGGCTACATCGGAATCGACAGAGTGGCTAAGTTCGCAAAGCCTTCGAAGCAAGCCGCGTCCGTGATGAAAAAGCTCCAGGGCACTCACATTCGATCGGTTGGTACTGTTCGCAACTACGAGCAACGATTAGTACGCATCACCGCTTACCTACAGGAGCATCGCTTAGGCAGCCTCCGTGAAATGACACCTGATCGCGCTATCAGCTACTTGCAGCAACGAGCGACGACCGTAGGCCAGAAAACCCTGGATATGGAGCGTCAGGCTCTCCAGGCGATGATGCAGCACGTCACCCATCAACTGCCGCTAGGCAGGACGCTGGAAGTAATCAAGAGCAGCGCGACCACTCGCACGAGCACCAAGAAGCATCCGACATTGGGTCGCCGCTTGGCCGACCAAACACGAGCATATAACCGCGAGCAGATGACGTTGATCACATCTCGCCAAGCGCCTCACAACTCACTTGCGACAGAGATCGCGTACGCAGCTGGTCTCCGTGCTCATGAATTGCTTAGCCTACGAAGAACTCATCGCCGTGAACCTGATGAACGTCCAGCGCACGGGATGAAATTTGCTGGAATTCGGGAAACCACGATCAGCTACACGGTGCATGGCAAGGGTGGCCTGGTTCGCGAGGTGCGTATCCCTATCCCCCTGGCTCAACGCTTGGAAAGGTGCCGGCTGGCAACGCCACGGGTCATAAAGGATCGCGGCATCAACTACCAGCAATTCTATGGAGTTGGCGGCGGCCAGCCATGGAGCAAAAGCGTTAGCGCTGCTTCGAAGGAAGTTCTCGGCTGGTCAAATGGTGCCCATGGGTTACGGCACACGTACGCTCAAGAGCGAATGGCTTCGCTACAACGTCACCTCACTCGGAAACAAGCATTGGAGGTGGTTTCGCAAGAACTGGGCCACTTCCGCCCTGAGATTACCGAGGTTTATCTGCGTTGAGCGTCACCATCGATCCAATCCTGATTCAAAGCAGCTTTCTCTTCGTTCTAGGGGCTATGCGGATTATGGTGTGGAAGCTGGGACTTGGGGTTGTTGCAGATTGATTGCGGCGCATTGACGGGGCTCCTTGTCAGTCGCCGGGGTAGGTTGAGGCGTTACGCGTAATGCTCGACGGGTTAGGCCTGGGCGTATCTGGGCGATTTCCGTTCAATCAGTGGCTGTCAGTAGAAGACCGTTCGAAACGGTGAGGAATGACCTGCTCATCTGACGTTCATTGAATGAATGGACAGCGCGCAACCTCATCATCACCAAAGAACCGGTCGCGGCAAATTTCGAGGATCAGCTTCTAGCATCGACGCGAGATCGCGATGAGACACACGGCGCAACGCCTCGGCGGCCACAAATTGAGCGCGCATCGCAAGTACCATCAGCTCGACCCGGGTCATGCCGTGCGATGCATATCGGGTACCGACATAGTCAGGGAAATGCGCGATAGCGCCGCGAAGGCGATCGTCGTGCGCAGTCGATACCTCGCCAATCAGCGCGTCGGCTAGCTTAATAAGATGGTGCGACAGTTTGCGGTATTGCGCCTCGGTCCAGCCGCGCGCGGCAAGTGCCCCTTTGAGCGCCAGTTCGGCGGTCAAGCAGATCGTCTGTACGGCCGCGTCGATATCGATGTCACCGGCAAGGATGCGAGCGGTCGCCGCGAGGGACGAGCGCGCGTTGGCGAGTAGCTGAGGCGCATCCCCAGTCCCATGCTCCAGATCACTGACCCCATAGGCGAAATCCCACAGGTCGGCGACCCCATAAACGGCACGCCAACCCTGATCTGGATAATGCTCGAATATAAGTTCCAGCTCATCGCGCGGTATCTCGATGCAGTCGATGGGGTCAACCGAGACGGACCCATATCCGACGGCGATTCGAACCGGGTACATCTGGTCACGCAGCGTCACGCCGCCTTTGAGCATCGCTGGCATCGAGAAATCACCTGCGGGATAGAGCGTATGGTAGATCGCCATGAGCGGGCCCCACATCGCCTTGTCGAACAGATCGCCGGAAATGCCGTTGGCCTTCATCCAGGCCATCGCCACGTGAATCGGCCGTTGGTGCAGTTTCAAGCCCTGCGTGATCAGTTCGTCGTCGCGTTGCCGCACGAACTCCTTGTCGATGGTTTTTGTCATAAAAATTCTCCGCCAGTTTGGGCTATACGCGGGGAGATGCGTTCAAAATGAAGGCACCCCGAACTCATTAAGATCCATGGTCGTACGAATCAGCATTGGTGAATTCTCTGCTCGATCCTGGACGAGGGAATCGTGCCTCTCTCTACGGCCTCGGCCCCGGTTTGCGGCCGGGACTTGGGGTGCAGCTGGTGCGGTTTCCTAGGCTTGCTCGACGTCTTGCCAAAGCAGTTCCATTCCAGCCAAACGGTTTCCGGCTGCCTTCGCTTCTGCCAAGTTTGAAAAGTGTTTTGGTAACCCTGGATAAACTCGAACTCCTGCGCGACAGCTATTGCATTGCAGCGCAAAAGGCTTGTAAAGGCGGCCAAGAATCTCGATACCCAGCTGTTTTTTCTCATCTACTTGGGCGATGTATTTGCATCTAGGAATCATGTGACTAATTTATCCTGCTCGATCCTGGGAAGCGAAAAGCACCCCTCATTACGGGCTCGACCACGGTTTTTGGGCCGGGGCTTGGGTGTACCTGGTGCGTTTTCCTCGATCAAACGCGCTCGCCAGAAACCTGAATTTGCTGACCATCGTTGACGTCAGGCATGGTCAGAAACAGGTATACACGCTCCTTGTACTCAGATATCTCGACCGACTTCCCGTTTGCCTTCGCCTGATTGAACCCAAGAGTGATGAGCCCGGCCAGCTCTTGCAGGTTCGGAAACCGTTCATCCGGTGAAATCCGGTATTCACGGGACGTCGCATTGTCAGCCGAGTTGATCAATTTGCAGTGGATGAACAGGTTGTCATGCCCACGCCCGTTGTCTTTGATCGTGCTCGAAAACTGCTCAACTTTGTATTTCGCCATGCTGCGTTCCTTCGTGATGAAGGCGCGAAAGCCGCACCTCTGTACGGCCTCGGCCCAGCGCATGGCTGGGGCTTTGGCGTACCTGGTCGATGTCCTTGATTCAGTCAGAGGTAACCGCGACACAGTCTTTCTCGCCGTTGTAGTCGTCGCCTCCGTTCGGTCTACCGCTTAAGGTAAATGGCTTTGTTCGCGCTATTGCGGCGCAGCCACACGGCGATACCCAAGCGTTCAACCTCTTTCCGGAAACTTCGACCAAGCGATTTACGGTCACCACCACTCAGACGATTCCAATCATCCCTACCCAAAACGTCATCGAACGAAAATTCAGTCATTTTTTCGATTGCGCCTACCCCGCGTATCGCCTCGTGAAGGAAGGCATCAAGCGATTTGCTTTCCAAATCGGGGTCATCGAGCTCTTCCCGCAAGATATCGTCGAGAAGGGCCTCTGGCGTTGAGTCATTCTTGTGGGCCTGATTCAACAAGGCACGGAGTAGATCATCTTTGATCTGGATACTGACTAGCATTTTTTTGGGGACCTAATGGAGGCTGATTTAGAAATGAATGTAAATGCAAAGACACATGAATGCAACTGCTTTATAAAATGAGTTGGAAAGGAGCAACTGGACCAGGCCCCACCGCTCATCCATGATGGTGATCACAAAGCAACCTCAAATGCCCGACGAATCGTCGCTTGATCCACGGGCTTGCTGTGGTCAAGGCAGACATGTCCAAGGATGGTCTGCACCGTCTCAACATCGCCGGTTTCCGCTAGCACCTTTGCCGCCAAGGAGCGCCTGCCGCTGTGCGACGACCCCTGCTTGATACTGGCCTGCCGGTAAAGCCTGCTGAATGTCGGCTGGAGTTAATCACAGGCCCGGTACACCTCGTGCCCACTGTCCAGCTCGCGGTGTTTGAATGACAGTTCAAATGCTACGCCCTTGTGCGTAGTGACAAGCTTTGAACCTGGGCGCAGGCCTCGGTATTCAGCATCGCCGGAAAGGCCCAGCGGCGCTGCAAGCGAACTGCTACCCAGCTGTCCAGGGCGGCAATGCATCGTGGATGGGTCAGGTACACATTGCGCGGTCTGCAGCCTTTAGTAATTTCAGCACGAAGATAGACCTCGGGTTTGAAGTCTCCACTGGGATAAAGCACGTTTGCAACCTTCAGCAAGGCCAGCTCGGTTACGCGAACGCCAGTGGTGTGTGTGAGCCACAACAGCATCACATCGCGCCCTGGTAGGCGGCCAGTCACGGATGCTAAGCGGATCAGGTGCTTGAATTGCCATGGCGAAGGGATGTTGCTCGGCGGATGGATGTAGGCATGGTGCTCTCTGTCAGGATTGGTAAAGAATCGCGAACGATCCTGAGTGAGTTGGCAGAGGGCTTCCTGAGCAGCTTACAGGCCCGCGTGCCGTGGTGTTCACGGAAGAAAATCAGATTCCACACTCTGAGCCACACCGGCCTCACCGGGCGCTACACACAGAAATCCGAATAGCCGTTTTAGGTACGTCGCTGACTCTACCTAAACGTGCTCATGGAGACTTGGGCTCCGGGCGACGATGCGATGGCCGCAGTGGTGAAACAAGCCCTCCAGAGGGATCGTAATCTCTTCTCATAGTCAGTTATTAGCACCCAACTGCGAAGCAACGATTAGATTTGATTAGTAAGAGATTAGCACCCTCCCGTGGTACGGACGACACCCTATTCCTACTGGGCTGGAGCGCCATTTTCCAAGTCGTCCAAGGGGTGCTGGAACGGTAATGATGGGGGTGTCAGAACGGCATTCTAAGGGTGCTAGAACGGTATTCAGGAGTGCTAGAACGGTATCGACAGGAGTGCTAGAACGGTATCGACAGGACTGCTGGAACGGTATCGGCAGGAGTGCTGGAACGGTATCGACAGGAGTGCTGGAACGGTATCGACAGGAGTGCTGGAACGGTACCGGCAGGAGTGCTGGAACGGTATCGACAGGAGTGCTGGAACGGTATCGACAGGAGTGCTGGAACGGTATCGACAGGGGTGCTGAAATCCATCAAAAGGGGTATTGGAACGACATTAACAGGGGCGCCGGAACGGTATAAGTAGAAAGCTGGTACGTTACGAGCAGGAGTGCTGGAACGGTACCAGCGGGACTGGGACGGTATCAACGTTTCTTATCTAGGTGCCGCTTTTGAGAGGCGCTAGGAGTCGTCTTAACTTGAACCAATTGAGCTTCAATAAGATAGCAGAACGGCCTACCAACATTGACACTTGCCTGCTTTACTGCCTCAAGAGACTTCAGTAAGTCCTTTTTAAAATCAACCAAGGAGCTTGCACGACTTCCGCACAACCTATGCAAAGTTTCGACTTTAAGATCATATGGCCGTGCGTGACTGGAATAAAATCCATGTATCCACTGTGCAAGCGGCTTACCGCGCAGCGCATACCTTATTGACAAGTCTACATCGGTGAACTGGTCCTCACGAAAGAACACCCCCAGTTTCGGACTTAGTCGTATTACATAAATTCGTTCACTTCGCTCATAATGATCGCGATAAACCTCATGAATCAAGCTGCCTTCATATGCGTACCTACCAACCTTTACCTGTAAAGCGGTGGCTTTCAAGCGACTGATGCTCAGATCCAAGGCACGTCGGTTTTTACCCGAATCGGTTTTCCCCAAAACTTTCAGAAGACGGTAGGCAGTAATTCTGCACTCCACTCCCAGCTCTTGCATTCGCGCCAAATGTAGAACTGCCTCCCAAACATCCAAATCACCTTGATCAAGGAGAGCGCCTGTATAAAGGATGCTGACGCTACCTAGCGCGTTAATCTCCATTTGCTCAACATAAGGACGCGCCCCCTTCCTCATGGCCCCAAACAACGCCGACCTAAGAGCCACATTAGGTACACGCCTAACAGAGTCGGACCAGTTGGGTAGTGATTCACGCTTGGGTTCAACCTCAACGTGTTTATCCTTCTCTTTTTCCTTACGCCTAGAAATTGAGCTCTTTCTAAGCTCCTCTATCTTGATATTGACGCGCGGTGGAAGTGGCGGACTTGTAGCCATCGTCAACGAACAGAAGAGCTGATTTTATCTGCAACCCAAGCTTGTACCTGTTCGGCAGGCCATGCTACAGAATTCGCTCCGAGAGAGATTCCAGGAGGAAATTCACCGGTTCGGATCAAGCGGTAGATCTGAGATTTGCTAAGCCCCACAAGGGCACAGACTCCCGGCAGGCGAAGCAGTAGAGGTGAGACTGGTTGGATAGCCATCTTGGCGGATCTCCTTGGAGCCGGATTAGATGGCTAGGCATTAAATAGCACATGAGGCGGCGAGTCTTGGCAATTGCCATTTTCAAAAGGAAATGCCAAAAATACTTTAGCGAGGCTTCTCCGTGTCGCTATCAAAACCGGAGGTCATGTATTTTTTTAGCGTTTTATGACTTTTCGGCATATCAGTTTCTGCTGCGCTTGCAAGGGCCAATATTGCCGAACACAGGTCAAAATTCTTACGAGAAGAGCGTAGCCCTGCGGCACGTCGCTTGATAGCTTCAGCGCGCTTCTCTTCCTGACCATCAACCGGCTGCTCTGTATGAGCCTTATCAACCTCCATGATTAAATTAACCAAACCACTAATTATCCGGCTAATCGACCCTAGCTCTTTTGCCTGAATCCCTTGCTCCTCAGTGCCGACTTCAATCCTTTCACTCGCATCGTCAACCAAAAAGTATTCAGGGACCTCACCACCCGCCTGCTGAAGCCACTCGGCGAAAGCCTTCTTTGACAAGAATATTAGACCAACAGGCACATCTCTGGCGTCTCGATCACTTTCACAGTATGTACGGATGAAGTCAGATCCTTCTCTACATACGGAATCGTATAAACCATCAAAATAGTTCAAGATTCCCTCAAAGAAGATCCTATATGTTCGAATCGAATGTTGTGACGAATCTGCCCTCCCGACCCAGAACACGTGCCGAGGCAACGCCACTTTTCCTTGGCGCACACCATATTCTTGATATAACTCACTAACCAGCTCATGTAGAGCGTATGCCGCCTCTGGAACATCCACACCGTAATAGCTGGCATATCCAGAAACCACCTCAGTTAGACGAATCTCATTACTCATGCGGCGCTCTCCCGTAATTTTCTAGGAGCGTCAGCACTGTGCGCCAATTCATCAAGATGGTCTGCATACCATTGAAGCATTTCGCGGCGCCCCTCTAAATACTGAGCGTGGTTATAGGTACCGCGAATGCTATTTTTGTCTACATGTGCAAGCTGAGTTTCGACCCACTCGCTGCGATACCCTTTCTCATGCAGAGTGGTGGACATCGTGTGGCGGAATCCGTGTCCTGTAGCCTTGCCATCGTAACCTGAGCGCTTGAGCAGTTGATTAATGGCAGCTTCGCTCATCGCCTTAGCCGGATCATTCCGACCAGGGAAGGCAAGCGTGTAGCCGCCTGTAATACTTTGAAGTTCACGTAATGCGACCATTGCTTGGTTGGACAAGGGGACCAGGTGTGCGCGGCGCATCTTCATTCGAGCAGCTGGAATCATCCAGAGCTCTTTTTCGAAGTCAAATTCAGACCATGGGGCCCCTCTCAACTCAGCAGTCCGCACCCCCGTCAGAATGAGCAAACGGGTAGCGATCTTAACGACATCATGACCAGGACACTCCTGAAAGCTGCGTATCAACTCAGGAAGCTCGCAGATAGGCAGAAACGGATAGTGTCGAGACGTCGGGGTCTGAAGTGCTCCTCCGATGTCTGCGATTGGGTTGTACTCGACACGTCCAGTGGCAATCGCAAAACGATAAACTTCTTGGCAACGTTGCCGAACCTTGCGCAGCTTCTCCAGAGCGCCCCTGGACTCGATACGGCGGAAGACCTGCAGCCACTGCATGGGCTTGATCTCAGCTAACGGGAATGACCCTACTTGCGGAAAGATATCGAGCTCGAAGGCTTCGACTACATCAGTGGCATAACCTGCCGACCAACGAGGCGACTTATGCTGATGCCACTCCAACGCCAGGCTCTTGAAAGTATTCGCACGTGAGACCGCTGCCTGAGCTCGTGCAACCTTTCGCTCAAGCCCAGGATGTCGCCCCTGTGCCACAAGCTGACGGGCCTCTGAGGCATGCTGTCGCGCCTGCGCAAGAGTTACTTTTTCGATGGTGCCCAGCGAAATGTGTGACTGCTTGCCATCTAAGCGGAATCGAAAGCGCCACGACTTGCCACCCGCTGCACGAATCCAGAGAAACAAGCCTGCCCCGTCGGCAAGCCCATAGTCCCTTTCACGTGGAGCGGCATTCTTAACCTGTAGTGCCGTCAAAGGCATGCTGAGTACCCATGGATTATTGAACCACAATAAGGTACTCGTACAGGCACTCAAAGGACAAGCGCTGGGATGGAACTGGATGGCACCGCATGAAACAGAAAGCCCGCACTATGCGGGCTTCCTGGGGATTTCATGCGACTGCTTGGCACTGCATGAATCTATTGACTGGTGCCGGAGACAGGAATCGAACCTGCGACCTTCGCGTTACGAGTGCGCTGCTCTACCGACTGAGCTACACCGGCGTGTAGCGCAACGTACCACTGCCGCAGCCGTTACGCAAACCCCTGTTTCCCTTCGTTTATTGCCCTACCCTCACGCCCCTTTGCAACCCTTTGGCGCAAGGTCTGCCTCGATGTTGGTGGTGCAGGTCCATCCGGTCGCGGAGCGGGTCAGGGTGATGGCCTTGCCAACCACGGTGGCCGGGGCATCGACCAGGGTGCATTCGATCTTGCCAGTGCCGTCAACAGCCTTGCCTTCAGCCGTAATCGCGCAATGCGCCGTCGCTGGCTGGCCGCCTAGCGACCCTACATCCAGCACGTCCTTGCCTTCGTTCAAGCGCAGGTCCATGGGGGGCTTGAGTGAGGTGATCTCCAACAGCCCGGCCGCCGCCTTGGCGCGGGACTGGTGGTTGGTGTACATCGGGATGGCGATGGTCGCCAGAATGCCGATGATCGCGACGACGATCATCAGTTCGATCAGGGTGATACCGCGTTGCCCTTTCATGAACGTTTTCCTTGTTTATACGCATACACATTTGGGGTCACTCTCGACCCCAGGCTGGCAGCGGCGCAGTAGGCCTGAACAGACACCTTTTGTCACCCCTGCCCGGCTGGGCGTCACCTTCGCTGAACTACTCTAGTGAGCATCAGGGAAGCACGCCCTCTCATGGACACGGCAAGCTGTTTCCAAGCTTGTCGCTCGGGCAAAAAAGGACCTTTGCATGAACCATTCGATACGCCTGTACGCTTGGCAGGGCACCGACGCCAATGGCCTGGCCGTCAGCGGGCAAACACCTGGGCGCAGCCCGGCTTATGTGCGCGCGGGGTTGCTGCGCCAGGGCATTCTGGTGGCCAGTTTGCGGCCGGCCGGTGGGCTGGCGTGGCGGTGGCCGAAGCGGCCGGAAAAAGCTGACCCGGCGGGCTTCAGCCGGCAGCTGGCGACCTTGCTGAAAGCCGGAGTGCCGCTGCTGCAGGCGTTCGAGGTGATGGGGCGCAGTGGGTGTGATGCGGCGCAGGCGGCGTTGCTGGTGCGATTGAAACAGGATGTGGCGTCGGGGCTGGGGCTGGCGGATGCGCTGCAACGCCACCCGGGGTGGTTCGATACGTTGTACTGCAACCTGGTGCGGGTGGGTGAGCAATCCGGCACGCTGGACCGGCAGCTCGAGCAACTGGCGGGCATGCTGGAACAGCGCCTGGCCCTGCACAAGAAGGTGCGCAAGGCGATGATTTACCCGCTGTTGCTGCTGCTGACGGGGTTGGGGGTGTCGGCGGTTTTGTTGCTGGAGGTGATTCCGCAGTTTCAGAGCCTGTTCGCGGGGTTTGATACTGCGCTGCCGGCTTTTACGCAGTGGGTGATCGACTTGTCCACAGGGCTGGGGCGTTATGCGCCGCTGTTGCTGGTCGGTATGGCGATGCTGGGTTTGGCTGGGCGCCAGCTTTACCGGCAGCATGCACCAGCGCGCTTGTGGATATCTCAGCGTGTGCTGGGCCTGCCGGTGTTCGGCGCGCTGCTGAGGCAGGCGGCGATGGCGCGTTTTGCGCGTAGCTTGGCAACGTCGTACGCCGCTGGGGTGCCGCTGCTGGATGCCATGGGAACGGTGGCCAAGGTGAGTGGTGGTGAGTTGCATGAACATGCGATTTTGCGGTTACGCCAGGGCATGGCCAATGGGCAGGGGCTGAACCAGGCGATGGCCACCGAGCCGCTGTTCCCGCCCCTGCTGGTGCAGTTGGTGGCCATTGGTGAATCCAGTGGCACGCTGGACACGATGCTGGAAAAAGCCGCCAGCCACTACGAGGAACAGGTCAGCCAGGCGCTGGAGCAGTTGACCAGCCTGTTGGAGCCCGCCATCGTGCTGGTCCTGGGCCTGCTGGTTGGCGGCCTGGTGGTGGCGATGTACTTGCCGATCTTCCAGCTGGGTAGCTTGATCTGAACATGACTTTATGGACCTTCCTGGCTTTGCAGCCGGCTTACTTCATCATCTTGGCGACCGTGCTGGGGCTGTTGGTGGGCAGTTTTATCAATGTGGTGGTGTACCGCCTGCCGATCATGCTGGACCGCCAATGGCAGCGTGAGGCACAGGAAGTGCTGGGGTTGCCGGTGGCCGAGCATGCGCGTTTCGACCTGTGCCTTCCGGCCTCGCAGTGCACTCAGTGTGGGCATCGGATTCGGGCGTGGGAAAACGTCCCCATCCTTAGTTACCTGGCGTTGCGCGGGCGTTGCTCTGCCTGCAAGCAGCGCATCAGCGCGCGTTATCCGTTGGTCGAGCTGGGCTGTGCGCTGCTGTCGATGGCGGTGGCCTGGCGGTGCGGGGCCAGTGTCGAGGCACTGGCCCTTTTGCCGCTGACGTGGGGTTTGCTGGCCCTGAGCTTGATCGACCATGACCAACAATTGCTGCCTGACGCGATCGTGCTGCCGGGGCTGTGGCTTGGGTTGATCGTCAATTACTGCGGCGTATTGGTGCCCTTGCCCGATGCGGTGTGCGGTGCCGTGGCCGGGTACCTCACCCTGTGGACGGTGTACTGGCTGTTCAAACTGGTGACCGGCAAGGAAGGCATGGGCTATGGCGACTTCAAGCTGCTTGCACTGATCGGTGCCTGGGGGGGGTGGCAGGTGCTGCCGTTGACCTTGCTGCTGTCGTCAGTGGTGGGGGCGTTGGTGGGCGTGTTCCTGCTGCGGATGCGCAAGCATTCCATCGGCATGGCCATGCCGTTTGGCCCCTATCTGGCAATTGCGGGGTGGATTGCTGTGCTCTGGGGTGATGAAATATACGCCTCTTACCTGCAACTGCTTGGATTCTGATGACCACTGCAGCTTTCACCCCCTGGATTCTCGGCCTGACCGGTGGCATCGGCAGCGGCAAGAGTGCCGCCGCCGAGCGCTTCATCGAGCTTGGCGTGCACCTGGTCGATGCCGACCAGGCCGCGCGCTGGGTGGTTGAGCCTGGTCGCCCGGCGCTGGCCAGTATCGTCGAGCGCTTCGGCCCAGGCGTGCTGCTGGACGACGGCCAGCTCGACCGCGGCGCCTTGCGCCAGCTGATTTTCGCCGACCCGGCCCAGCGCCAATGGCTGGAAGCCCTGCTGCACCCGCTGATCGGGCAGGAAATTTTCAGCTACCTGGCCAAGGCGCAGTCGCCGTATGCGGTGTATGTGTCACCCTTGCTGATTGAGTCTGGCCAGCATCGCAAGACCCAACGCGTGTTGGTCATCGATGCCCCGCAGGCGTTGCAGGTGCAACGCACCCTGCAGCGGGACAACACCAGCCCTGAGCAGGTGCAGGCCATTTTGCAGGCCCAGCTGGCACGCGAAGAGCGTCTGCGCCATGCCGACGATGTGGTGGTCAATGACCGCGACCTCGCGGCGCTGCACCAGCAGATCGACCGTCTGCACCACTTTTACCTGACTTTACGAGGAGGCCAGCCATGAGCCAGCCATTGACCGTCGATTGCCCGACCTGTGGCGCACCTGTGGAATGGAACGAGAAAAGCGCGTTCCGGCCGTTTTGCTCTGACCGTTGCAAGCTGATCGACCTGGGGGCTTGGGCGGCTGAGGAACACAAGATCGCGGGTTCGGAAGAGTCCGAAGATGAGCTGTATTCCGGGGACCTGGAGCCGCGGCACTAAGCCTGTGTACTGGCCCCGTGTAGGAGCGGCCTTGCGTCGCGAAAGGGCCGCTTTGCGGCCCCAGCACTATCTGTGATGACGCTGAAACTGGGGCCGCTTTGCGGCCCATCGCGACGCAAGGCCGCTCCTACAAAGGGCGGGGTTCAGTGTTCATCGTCCTTCCACGGCGCCTGCAGGTACCGCGTGCGGTTGAAGGTTTCCAGCCACTCCGGGCAAAACACCACCAGCGCACTGATCACCATGCCGTTGATGAACGCCTCGGGGAACATCATCAGCCACAGGTAGCCCACAAAGTCACTCAGCCACTCCGGCATGGCAAAACGCCCGTCCAGCCACAAGATACCCAGCCCGGCCAACAGGCACACCAGCACCGTCAGCGCCGCCGGAAAGAACCCTGAACAAAAGATATACACAAACAGGTTACGCGGTTGCGCGCGTTCGACCGCGATGGCGCACAGCTCGGTAATCAGCACCGGCAAGCCAATCAACAGCAGGCCGTTCACGCCGAGTGCCGCCAGGTCCTGACGCCCCAGCGCCAGCAACCCCAACTGAGCCATAAAGCCCCCCAGCACAGCCAGCGGCCAGTCCAGCAGCAGGGTCACAGCCGTCATGCCAATGAAGTGATACGACACGCCCGTATCGAAATCGCGCCTGACCAACCACAGGGCAAACAGGCAGAACACCGTGCCAAACAGCAGGTGCTGGCGGCGCCGGTCGGTGAACAGCTCCACCCAGCGGGCGCGACTGGCGGCCCAGAGCAACAGTGGCACGTAACCCAGCCAGCCCAACGTGAGGCTGGTGCCCGACAACACCTGTGCACTGATCACCGGACGAATACCCCTCTCTCCCTTGTGGATAAAGGTGAGTCTACACACATTCTCCGTTTCTTCCGGCTGCTGTAGGCTGGCGCCTCCACGCAATGCAGGACGCATTCAAAATGCCGGAAGGAATCAATCTCGCGCTGCTGTTGGCAGCGGTGCTCAATGCTGTGATCGGCCTTTTGCACTTGGCCATTATCGGGGTCGGCCCACGCTGGTACCGGTTGTTCGGCGCGGGTGAGCGCATGGCGGTGGCAGCGGAGAAAGGGCGTTGGTATCCGGCGCTGATTACAGCGGCCATCGCGGCGGTACTGCTGATCTGGTCGGCTTATGCGTTGTCTGCAGCCGGCTTGATCGGGCGCCTGCCCTTGCTGCTTCCGGCCATGTGCCTGATCACCCTGGTCTACCTGGCGCGGGGGCTGCTTGGCCCGTGGCTGCTGGCCGGCACCGGGCGCACGCGGCGTTTTATCGTGGTCAGCTCGCTGATGTGCCTGGGGTTTGGCGTGGTGCATCTGCTAGGTATCGTGCAGCAGTGGCCGGTGCTGAGCTGATTTCTACGCACAAACAGCATCTTACCGTCATCGATTAGCGACTAAGCTTGTCTGCATGGATGACTCAGACTACCTGCGCCTGCTTACCATCCAGGCCGAACAAGCCAATGCTTTTCTCTCCAATGCACGCAAATGGGAGCGTGAGCGTTGGGTATGCCAACGCCTGCTGCAAGGGTTGAACATTCCCTACCGCAGCGAGGACTTCACCCCAGCCGGCCAGGAGCCGCCAGACGTGCTGTTCCGCGATGCGGCATTCGAGGTGTTTTTTGTGCTGGACGAAGGCCGCCGCCTCAACGATGAGTGGCGCGAAGAGCTGCAACGCCGGCGCAGTGCGTTTTCCCTGGCGCAATTGGTGCGCCGTGAAGCACGCCCCCGGCGTATCAGCGCGACTGAACTGCTGGGGCGGTTGGCCCCAACCTTGCGCAAGAAGGCGCACAACTACCGTGAACGTGGGCTGGAGCTGAACGAGCTGGACATCATCGCCTTCGCCAGCCTCAAGCGCGAAGTGCTCGACCTCAACACTCACTTCCCGCCGCCCACCGAATACCTGCGCCAGGGTTGGCGCTCGTTGTCACTGGTCGGGCCGACGTTCGCCCGGGTGTTGTTCGCCCACCCGGATGCGCCAGACTTTTTGCGCGGCAACCTGGGGCGCAGCATTGTGTTCGATGTGGGGATCAGTCTTTGATCCAGTGCCGAGAGTCTTTGCGATGGCGTACACTCGGCGCCAGAGATAGAAAGCATTATCATTTGTTTCAAGCGCTTGCCTGAACGCTGTAGCGTTTGCGCAGTCACAAACGTCTATCTGACGAGGCCCACCATGACCAGCCGCCTGAATCCTGAAGATCAGCGTCGTGTCGATGAGTATCTACGCGTCCCCCAGCACCAAGTCGAGCGCAGGCCCTTCCGGCCGTGGTTGCTCCTTGTACTGGTGGTGGCCGTGACCATTGGTCTGGGCCTCATAAGCCGCCTGTTGAGTGGACTGGTGCTATGAGCTGCCTTGCGCTCGCCCTACCCTCGTGCAGTTTGCGGCCGGCCCCCAGGGCCACGAATTCCGTAAACCTTATGAGATATCCCCATGACTCATCGCATCGTGATTGTCGGCGGCGGCGCCGGCGGCCTGGAACTGGCGACCCGCCTGGGTAAAAGCCTGGGCAAGCGCAAGCAAGCCGACATCACCCTGGTCGACGCCAACCTGACGCACATCTGGAAGCCGCTGCTGCACGAAGTGGCAGCCGGCTCGCTGAACTCCTCGGAAGATGAACTGAACTACGTGGCCCAGGCCAAGTGGAACCACTTCAACTTCCAGCTGGGGCGCATGAGCGGCCTGGACCGTGAAGGCAAGCAGATCCAACTGGCCGCCACCCTCGATGAAGAGGGCCGCGAGCTGGTGCCTGCGCGCACGCTGAGCTACGACACCCTGGTCATCGCCGTGGGCAGCAACACCAACGACTTCGGCACCTTGGGCGCGGCGCAGCATTGCCTGTTCCTGGACACCCGCAAGCAGGCCGAGCGTTTCCACCAGCAACTGCTCAACCACTACCTGCGCGCCCACGCCGGTGATGTGGCCAGCGAACACATCAGCGTGGCCATCGTCGGTGCCGGTGCCACTGGCGTAGAGCTGGCGGCCGAGCTGCACCACGCGGCACACGAGCTGGCAGCCTATGGCTTGGACCGCATCCAGCCCAAGGACATGCACATCACTTTGATCGAGGCTGGCCCACGGGTTTTGCCTGCGTTGCCTGAGCGCATCAGTGTGCCGGTGCACAAGACCCTGGAAAAACTGGGGGTGAAGGTGATGACCAATGCCGCGGTCAGCGAAGTGACCGCGGATGGCCTGAAAACCAAGGACGGCGAAGTGATCCAGGCCAGCCTCAAGGTGTGGGCGGCGGGTATCCGTGCGCCGGGGTTCCTCAAGGACATCGATGGGCTGGAAACCAACCGCATCAACCAGCTGGTGGTACGCCCTACCCTGCAGACCACGCGCGATGACAACATCTTCGCCTTCGGTGACTGCGCCGCGTGCCCGCAACCGGGTAGCGACCGCAATGTGCCGCCACGGGCCCAGGCCGCACACCAGCAGGCTTCGATGCTGGCGCAAAGCCTGAAGGCGCGGTTGGAGAACAAGGCGCTGCCGACTTATGAGTACAAGGACTACGGTTCGTTGGTATCGCTGTCGCGCTTCTCGGCGGTGGGTAACCTGATGGGCAACCTGATGGGCAGCGTGAAGCTGGAGGGCTGGCTGGCGCGGATGTTCTATGTGTCGCTGTATCGCATGCACCAGATGGCGCTGTACGGGTTCTTCCGTACGGCGATGATGATGTTGGGTAGCAAGATTGGGCGCGGGACAGAGCCGCGGTTGAAGCTGCACTGACAGCTAAGCCCAGCCCCTCAGGCTGGGCTTTTTTGTGGCAGATCACCCAGCCCTTGGGGCTGCGGCAAGCGGCTACCAAAACCTGTGGGAGCCGGCTTGCCGGCGATGCAGGCGCCGCGGTGCATGGCACCGGCTTCGCCGGTGTTCGCGGGGCAAGCCCGCTCCCACAATGCGTCAATTTTTAGAAATTGCGCAAGACAGTTGCTCCCAAAGGCCCCGCTTAAACAGAAACCTTAACGGGTGCTTTGTCTTGGGTTAAATTCGAGGCAAAAGAAAAAGGGCATCTCAGTCGAGATGCCCTTTTTACATGGTGGGTCGTGTAGGATTCGAACCTACGACCAATTGGTTAAAAGCCAACTGCTCTACCAACTGAGCTAACGACCCTGAAAATGGTCGGGGTGAGGGGATTCGAACTCCTGACATCCTGCTCCCAAAGCAGGCGCGCTACCGGACTGCGCTACACCCCGAGATTGGCTCCGCGACCTGGACTCGAACCAGGGACCCAATGATTAACAGTCATTTGCTCTACCGACTGAGCTATCGCGGAACTGAACTTCGGTACATCTTTACTGCTTCGAAGTCTGTGTTAGCTTCGATCTCTTCAGCTTCTCTGCTTTCGCTTTGTCGCTGCTGAGGCCGGCTATTCTACATTCTTCGTTTTGCTTGTCAACCACTTTTTTTCATTCAACTTACTGATTTCTAAGTTGTTTTGCTAACACCGATGTTCCTGGTGATTCGCTTAGTGCCTGACAACGCGGCGTATATTAGGGGCACTCGATTTTAGATGCAAGCAGAAATTTCAAAATTTTCAGCAAGTTATCAAAAAAACCTGCGAAGCCCCGATTTTACGGTGTTTGCCGGGCCTCTTCGCGGGCAAGCCCGCTCCTGCAGTGGCATCAGGGGCATAAAAAAGCCCCGCAGGTGCGGGGCTATTTTTTTCAGCTGGATCAGGCAAAGACGATTTCGTCGCCTTCCACCTTGGCGGTAATCGCCGACCCTGGCAGGAACTTGCCAGAGAGGATCAACTGCGCCAGCGGGTTTTCGATCCAGCGCTGGATCGCACGCTTCAGTGGCCGTGCGCCATACACCGGGTCGTAACCCACTGCGATCAGCTTGTCCAACGCCTCAGGGCTCAGGCTGAGCGACAGTTCACGTTCCAGCAGACGGCTGCGCAGGCGGCCCAGCTGGATTTCGGTAATGCCGGCGATCTGGTCGCGGCCCAGGGGCTCGAATACCACCACTTCGTCGATCCGGTTGATGAACTCCGGACGGAAGTGCGAACCCACCGCATCCATCACCGCAGCACGCTGCGCCTCACGGTCACCGACCAGTTCTTGGATCTGTGCAGAGCCCAGGTTGGAGGTCATCACGATCACAGTGTTGCGGAAGTCCACAGTACGGCCGTGGCTGTCCGTCAGCCGGCCATCCTCAAGCACTTGCAGCAACACGTTGAACACATCCGGGTGCGCCTTCTCCACCTCGTCGAGCAGCACCACCGAATAAGGCTTGCGCCGTACCGCTTCGGTCAGGTAACCGCCCTCCTCGTACCCTACATAGCCTGGTGGAGCGCCGATCAGACGAGCCACGGAATGTTTCTCCATGAACTCGGACATGTCGATACGCACCATCGCCTCTTCCGTGTCGAACAGGAACTCGGCCAGGGCCTTGCACAGCTCGGTCTTACCCACCCCGGTCGGGCCGAGGAACATGAACGACCCACTTGGCCGGTTCGGGTCGGACAACCCGGCGCGGGAGCGGCGTACGGCGTTGGCCACGGCGGTAACGGCTTCGTGCTGACCGATCACGCGCTGGTGCAGCAGCTCTTCCATCTTCAGCAGCTTTTCGCGCTCGCCTTCGAGCATCTTGGCAACCGGGATGCCGGTCCACTTGGACACTACTTCGGCAATCTCTTCCTCGGTGACCTTGTTACGCAGCAACTGGTTTTCCGACTTGCCGTGCTGGTCGACCATCTGCAGGCTGCGCTCCAGGTCCGGGATCACCCCGTACTGCAGCTCGGCCATGCGGCTCAGGTCGCCTTTACGGCGTGCGCTTTCGAGCTCTTGGCGGGCCTGCTCAATCTTTTGCTGAATCTGCGCCGAGCCCTGCACCTCAGCTTTCTCGGAGGCCCAGATCTCTTCGAGGTCGGAATACTCACGCTCCAACCGCTCGATTTCCTCGTGCAGTTTTTCCAGGCGTTTTTTCGCGGCTTCGTCTTCTTCTTTCTTCAGCGCCTGGGATTCCACCTTCAGCTGAATCAGACGACGGTCCAGACGGTCGAGCACTTCAGGCTTGGAGTCGATCTCCATACGAATGCGGCTGGCCGCTTCGTCGATCAGGTCGATGGCTTTGTCCGGCAGTTGGCGGTCAGTGATGTAGCGATGGCTGAGCTTGGCCGCCGCAATGATCGCGCCGTCGGTGATGGCCACCTTGTGGTGCACTTCGTAGCGTTCTTTCAGGCCGCGCAGGATGGCAATGGTGTCTTCCTCGCTCGGCTCTTCTACCAGTACCTTCTGGAAGCGACGCTCCAGGGCGGCGTCCTTTTCGATGAACTGGCGGTACTCGTTGAGCGTGGTGGCGCCAACGCAGTGCAGCTCGCCACGGGCCAGGGCCGGTTTGAGCATGTTGCCCGCGTCCATGGCGCCCTCGCCTTTACCGGCGCCGACCATGGTGTGCAGTTCGTCGATGAACAGGATGATCTGGCCTTCCTGTTTGGACAGCTCGTTAAGCAGCGACTTCAAGCGCTCTTCGAACTCGCCGCGGTACTTGGCACCGGCGATCAGCGCCCCCATGTCCAGCGCCAGCAGGCGCTTGCCTTTGAGGCCATCGGGCACTTCGCCGTTGATGATGCGCTGGGCCAGGCCTTCGGCGATGGCGGTTTTACCCACACCTGGCTCACCGATCAGCACCGGGTTGTTCTTGGTACGCCGTTGCAGCACCTGCACGGTACGGCGGATTTCGTCGTCGCGGCCGATCACCGGGTCCAGCTTGCCCTCTTCGGCACGCTTGGTCAGGTCGACCGTGTACTTGTCCAGAGCCTGGCGCGACTCTTCGGCGTTGGCGTCGTTGACTGCCGCGCCGCCGCGCAGGTTATTGATGGCGTTTTCCAGGGCCTTCTTGGTCACGCCCTGGCTCAACAGCAGCTTGCCGAGCTTGCTGTTCTCGTCCATGGCGGCCAACAGCACCAGCTCGCTGGAGATGAACTGGTCGCCCTTTTGCTGGGCCAGGCGGTCGGCCTGGTTGAGCAGGCGCGCCAGGTCCTGGGACATGTTCACGTCGCCCGTGGGGTTCTGGATTTTCGGCAGTTGGTCGAGTTCTTTCACCAGTGCCTGACGCAGGCTGTTGATGTCGAAGCCGACTTGCATCAGCAGCGGCTTGATCGACCCGCCCTGCTGTTCGATCAGGGCCTGCACCAGGTGCAGGGGCTCGATGGCAGGGTGGTCCATGCCTACGGCGAGGGACTGCGCGTCGGATATTGCTAATTGAAGCTTGCTGGTCAAACGGTCTATTCGCATGGGAGTACCTTCCTGTTAGGGCAGGTCGGAGCGATGGACAGCGCCTTTAATGAAGAAACCTGCCAGAGATGACCAATAGATATGGGTGATTCTGGAAGATTCAAGCGTAGCGGGGTTGACCGAAGTCAACCTGATGGATTAGTGGTGGCTGCGTTGAGGGCTTGCCCGCGAAGAGGCGTGATACGTCAGCGAGGGGCTAGCCAGACCAACGAGGCAAACCGCCCACCTTGGGGCGTGCGGCGATACGAGAAGAACCGCGAGTCGCTGACCGTGCAGAAACCACCGCCATACACCGCCGTCACGCCACGCGCCGCCAGGCGAATACGCGCCAGCGCATAGATGTCGGCCATCAGCTTGCCCGGCCGCTCACCGTCGACAAAGGCCTTGGCAGCCTCCGGGTGCACGGCAGTAAAGGCATCACGCACTTCCAGCCCCACTTCGAAGGCCTGCGGGCCAATGGCCGGGCCCAGCCACACCAGCACGTCTTCAGGCGGCAGGGCCAGACGGTCGAGGGTCGCTTCCAGTACCCCGCCCGCCAACCCGCGCCAGCCAGCATGGGCTGCAGCCACGCGGGTACCCGCACGGTCACAGAACAGTGCGGGCAGGCAATCGGCAGTCATTACGGTGCAGGCGATACCGGGCTGATCAGTCCAGCTGGCGTCGGCCTCGGCCACCACGGCCGGGTCGGCATCCGCCACCACCAAGCCATGCACTTGCTTGAGCCAGGCAGGCTGGATAGCAAATTCATCGCTCAGACGGCGGCGGTTTTCGGCGACTGCGACAGGGTCATCACCCACGTGATCACCCAGGTTGAACGCTTCATAGGGCGGCAGGCTGACGCCGCCCTGACGCGTAGTGACACAAGCGCGAACCGAGGCCGGGGCCGGCCAGTCAGGAAACAGCAGCGCCTGCGTCAGACCGTTCATCCGATAAAGCTCTCGCGGTCTTCGTTCAGCAGTGTCAGCAACCAGAGGAAATCATCCGGCAACGGCGATTCCCACTTCATGACTTCACCGGTAATCGGGTGGGCCAACGCGAGGAAACGCGCATGCAGCGCCTGACGCGGGAAGGTCTTGACCGCCTCGACCATGGTTGGGCTGGCAGCCGGCGGAATGCGGAAGCGCCCACCGTACGTCTGGTCGCCGACCAGTGGGAAGCCCACATGGGCCATGTGCACACGAATCTGGTGGGTACGGCCGGTTTCCAGCTTGACCCGCACGTGAGTGTGGGAGCGGAAGCGCTTGAGCACACGGTAGTGGCTGACCGCCGGCTTGCCGCCGTCGGTTACCGCCATGCGCTGGCGCATGCCGCCGTGGCGACCGATGGGGGCGTCGATCTTGCCGCCGGAGGTCACCACACCAATCACGATGCACTCATAGATGCGGCTGACCTTGCGGCTTTGCATTTGCTCGACCAGCCGGGTCTGCGCCTGCAGGGTCTTGGCCACCACCATCAGACCGGTGGTGTCCTTGTCCAGACGGTGGACGATACCGGCGCGCGGCACGTTGATGATGTCTGGCACGTGGTGCAGCAAGGCATTGAGCAGGGTACCGCTGGCATGGCCCGCGGCCGGGTGCACAACCAGCCCGGCAGGCTTGTTGATCACCATGATATGGTCGTCTTCGTAGACGATATCCAGCTCGATGTCTTCTGCGATCCACTCGCCCTGGGCCTCTTGTTCGGCCTCCAGGACAAGCACAGAGCCACCATAGACGGTGTCTCGAGGGCGCACGACGGCACCATCGACCGTCAGGCGGCCCTCTTTGATCCACGTAGTAAGCCGCGAACGCGAGTACTCGGCGAACAATTGGGCGGCGACCTGGTCGAGGCGTTGACCGCCCAGATCGGACGGTACCTCTGCGCTAAGTTGAATGATCTCGGACATGCTCGATTCGGCGGGCGCACAGCCTTTGGTTTCGGCTGCGAGCTTGTGGTTAAATACGGCTTCTTTTGTCCCGGGGTTGGCCGGGGCGCTCATCATAACAGGACGGCACCGCCCAAGACAGCGGCCGTCAAAGGGACGCAAGCCGCCATGCAAGTGAAACACCTGCTGCTGATCGCCATCCTCGGGCTTACCGCGGCCTGTTCCTCTAACAAGGAAGTCATTGACGAGAACCTCAGCGAAGCCGAGCTGTACCAGCAGGCCCAGGCTGACCTGGACAATTCCAGCTACACCAGCGCCGTGAACAAGCTCAAGGCCCTGGAGTCGCGTTACCCGTTCGGCCGTTACGCCGACCAGGCGCAGCTCGAACTGATCTACGCCAACTACAAGAACACCGAGCCGGAGGCCGCCAAGTCTGCCGCCGAGCGTTTCATCCGCCTGCACCCGCAGCACCCGAACGTCGACTATGCCTACTACCTAAAGGGCCTGACGTCGTTCGACCAGGACCGTGGCCTGCTGGCGCGCTTCCTGCCGCTGGACATGACCAAGCGTGACCCGGGTGCCGCCCGTGACTCGTACAACGAGTTCGCCCAGTTGACCAGCCGCTTCCCGAACAGCCGCTACGCGCCGGACGCCAAGCAGCGCATGATCTACCTGCGCAACCTGCTGGCCTCCTACGAGATCCACGTGGCCGACTACTACCTGGGCCGCCAGGCTTATGTGGCTGCCGCCAACCGTGGCCGCTACGTGGTCGAGAACTTCCAGGAAACGCCATCGGTCGGTGACGGCCTGGCAATCATGGTCGAGGCGTACCAGAAGATGCACCTGGACGAGCTGGCTGCCACCAGCCTGGAAACCCTCAAGCTCAACTACCCTGACCACCCGAGCCTGGTCGACGGCGAGTTCCAGCCCAAGCAGACCGAGTCTGACGGCCGTGGCTGGCTGTCCAAGGCGACCCTGGGCCTGATCGAAACCGACGCCCCGCTGCCGCCGGGCGAAACCCGCGCCAACCAGGACGTGGTCAAGCAGTTCCAGGACGCGCGCTCCGAGATGCCGCAAGAGCTGCTGCCGAAAGACGAAAACGGCGACGTGATTCTGCCGCCAGGCCCGAAAGAAGCCGAGCAGGACCGTTCGTGGTTCAGCTACATGACCTTTGGTCTGTTCGACTGATTGAGCGCCGCACAAGAAAGGGAGGCCTTGGGCCTCCCTTTTTTATTGGCTGCGTCCTAGACTGTCGGCTTCTTCATTCGACAAGCTGGACACCATGGTTCGCCTACTTTTCTGGATCGCCCTGATCGCCGCCGCGTTCTGGCTGTGGCGCAAGTTCAAGATCAGCCAGCAATCCCACCCTGAGCCCAAACTCGACGACCCGCTGAAGATGGTGCGCTGCGCCCATTGTGGCGTGCACCTGCCTAATGACCGGGCGCTGCAGCTGGGCAAGGAGTGGTATTGCAGCCAGGCGCACCTTGAGCAGGGGCCTGGGCGGCAGGGATAAGCCTCAAACCCCATAGGCCACCATCGCCGGCAAGTCGGCTCCCACAGGGACTGCGCAGCGCTCAAGGCCAGCGCGGCACCTGTGGGAGCTGGCTTGCCGGCGAAAGGCCCGCAACGCGGGCCCGGCACTCTCAGCCCAAGCGCCCTACCGGCGCATACGGCGACGGGTCGATGATCGGCTCAGCCCCGGTCAGCAAATCGACGAACAGCTGGCAAGACGCGGGCGCCAGCACCAGCCCATTGCGGTAATGCCCGCAATTGAGCCACAACCCATCATGCCCAGGCACCGGCCCGATATACGGAATACCTTCCGGCGACCCCGGCCGCAGCCCTGCCCAATGCCCCACCACCGCGGCCTCTGCCAGTTCCGGCAGCAACTCGACCGCCGAAGCCTTGAGGCTTTCCAGCGCCTGCTCGGTCGGGGTCTTGTCGTATCCAGCATGCTCCAGCGTACTGCCCACCAGAATATGCCCGTCACGGCGCGGAATGGCGTAGCGACCCTTGGCCAGCACCATGCTCGGCAAAAAGTCCTCGGCACACTTGAACAGGATCATCTGGCCCTTCACCGGCTCTACCGGCAGTTCCAGGCCCAGCGTGCGCAGCAGGTCGCCGCTCCAGGCGCCTGCGCTCAGTACCACTTCATCGGCATCGATCACGCCGTCCGCCGTCTGCACACCGGTAACGCGCTCACCCTCATGCCGGAAGCCTGTCACCTGGCAGTGCTCACGCAAGCTCACGTTCGGTAGCGCCAGCAATGCCGCCTTGAGCGACTTCACCAAGCGTGGATTACGCACGTTGGCCACACCCGCCATGTAGATGGCGCGCTTGAAGCCAGGGCCCAGCACCGGTACGGCGTCATAGGCCGCCGAGATATCCACAGCACTGAGCGGGCGTCGCTCGCGCTCGGCCCAGGCCAATGCCTCGGCTTCATCATCCAGGTCCAACCAATACAACCCGGTGGTATGAACCTGAGGATCAATGCCCGTGGTAGCGAACAGGTGCTCGCCCAGTTGTGGATAGAAATCCTGGGACCAATGCGCCAAAGCGGTTACCGCCGGGCTGTAGCGCCATGGGTACAGCGGCGAGACGATACCGCCGCCGGCCCAGGACGACTCGCGGCCGACCTCCCCCTGATCGCAGACCACGACCTGCCCGACGCTCGCCGCCAGGTTGAATGCCGTCAGCAGGCCGATAACCCCGCCGCCGACCACCACTACTTGCTTGCTCATCTGTCGATCCAAACACCTGAAGTAAAACCGCGATGCGCCGGGCATCATTCATTCTTCAGCTTCCCCAGCATCGCTCGCGGCCTTCCAGGCTGCCCGGGTTGCTCTGCACGCCGCTTTGGTCGAGCTGAAAATCACCACAGCGGTCATCGGCCATCAGGCCATTCGGCAGCCGCCTTGCGCTCAGCGTAAAGGTATCGCTGCTGCGTTGGGCCTGCAGGCTGTAATGACGGTTGGCAGTGGGCAAGGCCAGCTCGCCTTCGGCATATTGGCCCGTGCGCACGCGGTGGCGCTCCAGGCGCAAGGCAGCGTCATGCAGCAGGCCAACCACTTCGCTGCGTGCGGCTCGCCGGAGCTGGTCGCTGTAACTGGGGTAGGCAATGGCTGCCAGAATGCCGGTCACGGCCACGACAATCAACAATTCGATCAGGGTCAGGCCTTGCTGCATGTCAGGGTTCCCTCAATCGTTGTCGCCAGAGGATGCGCCGCACCTCATCACCTGACAGGGCATACACCGCTTCAAGTACATGGCGCGACTCGGCCTGTCGGCTGACGGCAGTCACCCTGAACAAGGTGGCCTGTTGGCCCTCGGGCAAATGTGCGACGCGGTCGCTTGTGCCAAGGTTTTGCACCTGAAAATAGCCGCTTTCGATGCCCTGCCAGCTGCCTTGCAAGTCGTGCGGGCGTTGTGGCGGCTGGCAGGGCTTGCACAGCGGGTGCGTAACCAGCATTAGCTGGTCAACAGCCAGCAGCAGTGTCTGTTCGGCTTCCTCAAGTGCCTTGAGCCCATCACGCCAGTAGCCGGCCATGCGTGTTTCAACCAGCGCATCTCGCAGCGCCGAGGCCGCGATCAGGCCAAGGAGCAAGCTCAGCACCAGCGCCAACAGCAACACCACGCCGCGTTGGCGCTTCACGGTTCGGGCACCGGGTTACGCAGCGCCACACTCAGCGCGTGCTGCTGTTCGATGCGCAAGGTGGGCTCGTACAAGGTCAGGTGCACATCTACCCGCCCGCCTTGTGGTGTTTCGACGAACGCCACGCGCATCTCGCGCACATGGTCGACCAGTGGCTGCGGTGTACCTCGTCGCCGGAACTTCAACGTACCGTCTTCCAGCGCATACACGTGCCGGCTGATAGGGAACGCCAACAGCTGACCGCTGCTTTCAGCTCGCCCCTTGTACACGTGGGCCTCGTCGGTGCAGTTGGTCAGCAGCGTCCAACCTGGAGCACCGCTATGCCCTGGCAGCTCGGCGACCACCAGGCTCAAGCTAGTGGGGCTCACGTGCAGCGGTCGGGCGAAGGCCTGAAGTGCTTCCGGGTCGTTGAAATCGCCGGGCTGCAAGCGCAGGCAACCGAACATGCCGGCCATGCGAATATCCTGGGCCATGCGCTGCAACGCCAGCCGGGCATCATCCTGCAGGCGTGCGGCCACACCTTGCAGCCGCCAGGTTTGATGGGCAGACACGAACAGCTGGCTAGCCGCCGCCAGCAGCCCCAAACCGATGGCGAGCGCCAGCACCCCTTCAAGCAGGCTAAAGCCGCCTTGTGCGCGCTTCACCGCTGCACCTTCCGCGCGTCTGCTGCCCTGCTCCGCTCTAGCTGCGTGTGTTTCAACAAGGCGGCCTGCGCGTCGTGCCGTGCGCTGTCGGTTGCCTGCAGTGCGCGCACCTGCAGCGCAGCAGCGGCAAACAGGCCCACTGCCACGTCCACCATGGCCAGCAGTACCTCGAGAAGCGTCATGCCCCCTTCCATCGTTCGCATCCCTGCGCCCCCTGCGACTTTTCCTGCAGCTGTTTACTCACTGGGCGACTGGATCAATTGCCCTGCGACGTTGAAGCTGAAGCGAAGCACGTCCAGGGAGAAATGCACGGTGCGGCAACAGGGCGCAACACTGATACAAATGATGTTGGCGCTGGCCATGGCGGCCGTTCTGACACAGCTGGGGATGCCGGCCTACACCGGGCTTTCTGATGACTTACATAGCGCAGCCGCAGCGCGGGACCTGGCGCAGGCACTGCGCAGCGCGCGCAGCCACGCCTTGCTGCAAGGCCAGACAGTGCGGGTGCAGCCGATGGAAGGCGATTGGGGTAAGGGTTGGCGTGTGGTGCTAGAACACAATCAGCAGGTGCTGCGTGAACACCGCTTGTCGCGGCCGCTGAGAATTGCCCACAACACCCCGGGGCAGGTGAGGTTCAGTGCCGTAGGTGTTCCGCTGGGGCGTAGCAATTCAACACTGGAGATCTGCGAACGCGCCTCCCCCACCGGCCAGCATCACGTCGTGCTGTCGACCAGCGGCAGAATCAGCGTGCGCACAGGTGAGCCCGAGCGGGGCTCTCTGTGCGCACGCTCTTGATCAGATCAGCGAACGAACCCGCAGCTCTTTGGGCATCGAGAACGTGATGTTCTCTTCACGCCCATCGAGCTCTTCGGCGCCAGAAGCGCCCCACGCCTTGAGCTGCTCGATCACACCACGCACCAGCACCTCTGGGGCAGAAGCACCCGCCGTGATGCCGATGCGGGCGGCGTCGCCAAACCAGCCACGCTGCAGGTCCTCGGCACCATCGATCAGGTAGGCCGGGGTGCCCATGCGCTCGGCCAGCTCACGCAGGCGGTTGGAGTTGGAGCTGTTCGGGCTGCCGACCACCAGGACCACGTCACATTCGTCGGCCAGTTGCTTGACTGCATCCTGGCGGTTCTGGGTGGCGTAGCAAATGTCATCCTTGCGCGGGCCACCGATGTTCGGGAAGCGCGCACGCAGGGCATCGATGACACGGCTGGTGTCATCCATCGACAGCGTGGTCTGGGTCACGAAGGCCAGGTGGTCCGGGTCGCGCACCTGCAGCTTGGCAACATCCTCCTCGTCTTCGACGAGGTAGATGGCGCCGCCGTTGCTGGCGTCATACTGCCCCATGGTGCCTTCCACTTCCGGGTGCCCGGCGTGGCCGATGAGAATGCACTCACGGCCGTCGCGGCTGTACTTGGCCACCTCGATGTGCACCTTGGTGACCAGGGGGCACGTGGCATCGAACACCTTCAGGCCACGCCCGGCCGCTTCCTGGCGCACGGCCTGGGAAACGCCATGGGCGCTGAAGATGACGATGACGTCGTCAGGCACCTGCTCCAGCTCTTCGACGAAGATGGCACCGCGGTTGCGCAGGTCTTCGACCACGAACTTGTTGTGCACCACTTCGTGGCGTACGTAAATCGGCGGGCCGAAGACTTCCAGGGCACGGTTGACGATCTCGATCGCCCGGTCGACCCCCGCGCAAAAGCCGCGAGGGTTGGCGAGTTTGATTTGCATGCTCGGCTCCAGGCTTACAAGGCCTTCACATCGAGGATCTCCACCTCGAAGCTCAGGGTCTTGCCAGCCAGTGGGTGATTGAAGTCGATGGTCACCTGCGCGTCATCGAAGGCTTTGACCACGCCCGGCAGCTCGGCGTTGGCGGCGTCGTTGAAGATCACCAGCAGGCCTTCGGACAACTCCATGTCGGTGAACTGCGAGCGCGGCATCACTTGCACATTCTGCGGGTTCGGTTGGCCGAAGGCGTTCTCCGGGGCCACGGTGACGGTGCGCTTGTCGCCGGCCTTGAAGCCGAACAGCGCGGCTTCGAAACCGGGCAGCAGGTTACCGTCACCGACCTTGAACATGGCGGGCGACTTGTCGAACGTGCTGTCGACCGTGTCGCCGTTTTCAAGGTGCAGGGCGAAGTGCAAGGTGACTTCGGTGTTCTGGCCAATACGGGTGTCAGTCATGGACAGGCTCCTCGGACTTCTTGCTCTTGAACATATCCAGCGCCAGCATCACCGCACCAACGGTGATGGCACTGTCGGCCAGGTTGAAGGCCGGGAAATAATGGCGGTTCTGCCAGTGCACCAGGATGAAGTCGACCACGTGGCCAAGCACGATGCGGTCATACAGGTTACCCAGCGCACCACCCAGCACCAATGCCAAGGCGACGGCCAGCCAGGTCTCGCTGCGCCCCAGGCGCTTGAGCCAGACCACCAGCACCGCACTGACCACCAGGGCGATCAGGGCGAACAGCCAACGCTGCCAGCCGGAGCTGTCGGCGAGGAAGCTGAACGCCGCGCCGGTGTTGTAGGCCAAGGTCCAGCTGAAGTAGTCAGGAATGACCACGATCTGCTGGTACAGGCTCAACTTGCCTTCGAAATAAACCTTGGTGACCTGGTCAAGGACCAGGACCACCAGGCTCAGCCAGAGCCAGGCAAGGCGCCCGAAGCGCCCCGCAACAGGGTTAGGCATAGTGGCGCACCTCGCCCGAACCGCTCAGGTTGTCGACGCAACGGCTGCAGATTTCCGGGTGCTCCGGGTGGCTGCCAACGTCGGCGCGGAAGTGCCAGCAGCGGCCGCACTTGGCGTGGCCAGACTTGACCACTTTCAGCTTGAGGCCTTCGACTTCGGTCGCCACGGCATCAGCCGGTGCCTGCACGAACGGCACCACGCTGGCAGCCGAGGTGATCAGCACGAAGCGCAGCTCGTCGCCCAGCTTGCTCAGGTCGGCGGCCAGGCCTTCTTCGGCGTACAGGGTAACTTCGGCTTGCAGGTTGCCACCAATGACCTTGGCGGTACGCTGGTTTTCCAGCTCCTTGTTGACCGATGCCTTGACCGCCATGACGCGGTCCCAGTAGGCACGGTCCAGCTCGGTGCCTTCCGGCAGCTCGCTCAGGCCCTGGTACCAGCCGTTGAGCATCACCGACTCGTTGCGCTCGCCCGGCAGGTATTGCCAGATTTCGTCGGCGGTGAAGGCCAGGATCGGCGCGATCCAGCGCACCAGCGCTTCGCTGATGTGGTACAGCGCAGACTGGCACGAACGGCGCGCGACACTGTTGGCGCCGGTGGTGTACTGGCGGTCCTTGATGATGTCGAGGTAGAAGCCACCCAGCTCCTGCACGCAGAAGTTGTGGATCTTCGAGTAGACGTTCCAGAAGCGGTACTCGCTGTAGTGCTCTTCCAGCTCGCGCTGCAGCAGCAGCGTGCGGTCCACGGCCCAACGGTCCAGGGCCAGCATGTCCTCTGGGGCCAGCAGGTCGCGGGACGGGTCGAAGCCCGACAGGTTGGACAGCAGGAAGCGCGCGGTGTTGCGGATACGGCGGTAGGCGTCGGCGCTACGCTGCAGGATCTGCTCGGAAACCGCCATCTCACCGGAGTAGTCGGTGGCCGAAACCCACAGGCGCAGGATGTCGGCACCCAGGGTGTTGTTGACCTTTTCCGGCTCGATGGTGTTGCCCAGCGACTTGGACATCTTGCGGCCGTTCTCGTCCACGGTGAAGCCGTGGGTCAGCAACTCGCGGTACGGCGCGTGGTTGTCGATGGCGCAACCGGTCAACAAGGACGAGTGGAACCAGCCGCGGTGCTGGTCCGAGCCTTCCAGGTACAGGTCGGCGACCGGGCCGGTAGCGTGGCCGATGTCGTGCGAGCCACGCAGCACGTGCCAGTGGGTGGTGCCGGAGTCGAACCACACGTCCAGGGTGTCGGTGATCTTGTCGTACTGGCCGGTTTCGTCACCGAGCAGTTCGGCGGCGTCCAGCTTGAACCAGGCCTCAATGCCTTCTTGCTCGACGCGCTTGGCCACGGCTTCCATCAGCTCGACGGTACGCGGGTGCAGCTCGCCGGTCTGCTTGTGCAGGAAGAACGGGATCGGCACACCCCAGTTGCGCTGACGCGAGATGCACCAGTCCGGGCGGTTGGCGATCATCGAGTGCAGGCGCGCCTGGCCCCAGGCCGGGACGAACTTGGTTTCTTCGATGGCCTTGAGCGCGCGCTCACGCAGCGGCTCGCCGGTGGTTGGCTGCTTGTCCATGCCGACGAACCACTGCGCGGTGGCGCGGTAGATCAGCGGGGTTTTGTGGCGCCAGCAGTGCATGTAGCTGTGGCTGATGGTTTCGGAGTGCATCAGCGCGCCGACTTCGCCCAGCTTCTCGACGATGGCCGGGTTGGCCTTCCAGATGAACTGGCCGCCAAAGAACTCCAGCGACTCGACATACACGCCGTTGCTTTGCACGGGCGTGAGGATGTCGTCGTTGACCATGCCGTAGCGCTTGCAGGTGACGAAGTCGTCTTCACCGTAGGCAGGTGCGGAGTGGACCACACCAGTACCGGCGCCCAGCTCGACGTAGTCAGCCAGGTAGAGTGGCGACAGGCGGTCGTAGAACGGGTGGCGGAAGTTGATCAGCTCCAGCGCCGAGCCTTGGGCGGTCGCAACCACCGAGCCTTCCAGGTTGTAACGCTTGAGGCACGACTCGACCAGCTCTTCAGCCAGCACCAGCAGGCGCTCGCCAGTGTCGACCAGGGCGTACTTGAACTCCGGGTGGATGTTCAGCGCCTGGTTGGCAGGGATGGTCCACGGGGTGGTGGTCCAGATCACGATGGCGGCAGGCTTGGCCAGCGAGGCCAGGCCAAAGGCGGCGGCCAGCTTGTCGGCGTCGGCGACCGGGAAGGCCACGTCGATGGTCTGCGACTTCTTGTCGGCGTATTCGACTTCGGCTTCGGCCAGTGCCGAACCGCAATCGAAACACCAGTTCACAGGCTTGAGGCCCTTGAACACGAAACCTTGCTTGACCATCTCGGCCAGGGCACGGATTTCACCGGCCTCGTTGGCGAAGTTCATGGTCTTGTAAGGGTTGTCCCAGTCGCCCAGCACACCCAGGCGGATGAACTCGGTCTTCTGCCCTTCGATCTGCTCGGCGGCGTACTCGCGGCACAGCTCGCGGGTGCGGTCGGCGGACAGGTGCTTACCGTGGGTGACTTCGACCTTGTGTTCGATCGGCAGGCCATGGCAGTCCCAGCCCGGCACGTAGGGCGCGTCAAAGCCCGCGAGGGTCTTGGAACGGACGATCATGTCCTTGAGGATCTTGTTCAGCGCATGACCGATGTGGATCTTGCCGTTGGCATAGGGCGGGCCGTCGTGCAGGACGAACTTCGGACGATCCTTGCCAATTTCGCGCAGCTTCTGGTACAGGCCAATGCTGTCCCAGCGCTGCAGAATCTGCGGTTCGCGCTGAGGCAGGCCGGCCTTCATCGGGAAGGCGGTGTCCGGAAGGTTTAGCGTGGCTTTGTAGTCGGTCATTTCAGGCTCTTCGTTAGCGGTTGAGCGTGCCAATGTGCACGTGCGGCGGCGATGTCCGCGTCGATCGCCGACTTCAGCGCCTCAAGGGAGGCGAATCGCTGCTCTTCACGCAGCTTGTGGTGGAACTCCACCGTCAGACGCCGGCCATACAGGTCGCCGGCATAATCCAGAAGATGAATCTCCAGGTGCGGGCGCCCATCACCGGCAACGGTGGGGCGCACGCCGATATTGCCGACACCCGGCCAGGCCTTGCCGTCGATTTCGATGCTGGCCAGGTAAACCCCGGACAACGGCACGCGGCGGCGCTTGAGCTGGATGTTGGCGGTGGGCGTGCCAAGTTGGCGCGCGAGTTTTTGGCCGTGCAAGACCCGGCCAGTGATGCGGTACGGGCGGCCCAGCAGGTGCTCGGCCAGTTCGAAGTCGCCTTCGGACAACGCCTTGCGCACTTCGGTGCTGCTGACCCGCAAACCATCTTGGATAACCGTGTTGGCGGCTTCGACGGTGAACCCGTACTTGTCGCCGGCCTCGACCAGGAAGGCAAAATCGCCTGCGCGGTCGCAGCCAAAGCGGAAGTCGTCGCCCACTTCGAGGTGCCGCACGCCCAGGCCGTCGACCAGGATGGCCTTGACGAACTCATCGGCGCTGAGCTTGCTCAGGCGCTGGTTGAATGCCAGGCACAGCACGCGGTCGATGCCTTCGGCGGCCAGCAGCTCGACCTTGTCGCGCAGCCGAGCCAGACGCGCCGGGGCAGTATCGGGGGCAAAGTATTCGCGCGGCTGTGGCTCGAAGATCACCACGCAGGTCGGCAGGCCAAGTGCTTGGCCGCGCTCGCGCAGACGCGCCAGGATTGCCTGGTGGCCGCGGTGAACCCCGTCGAAGTTGCCAATGGTGGCGACACAGCCCCGGTGCTCGGGGCGCAGGTTGTGAAGACCTCGAACCAGCTGCATAACGCGCTTCTTGCTCATAAAGTGGCCGATTATAACCACACCCGGGCGCCGGTGACAGGCAGCAGCGCCCAGGGGTGGCGTGGAATGCGAAAAACCGACGCCTGACGTGCGCCAGGCCTCAGTGCAGGGCCTTGCGGGCAAAATGCCGTGGCCGGAAGCCGCACAGGTACAGGCAGCCGAAATACGTCACGACGCCCGCCAGGATCAGCACCCCGAGACGCACGAAGCGCTCGAGCATGCCGCCCTGCTCCCAGGCCGGCATGACGTGCATGCCCGCCAGCAATACCGCCGACATCAATGTAACTGCCAATACCAGCTTGAACAGGAAGCGTACCCAGCCCGCTTGCGGCTCGAACAGCCCTTGGCTGCGCAGCTTCCAGAACAGCAGGCCAGCATTGAGGCAGGCACCTAGGCTGATCGCCAGGGCCAGGCCAGCATGCGCCAGCGGGCCGACCAGAACCAGGTTCAACAGCTGAGTGCAGACCAGCGTGAACACCGCGATCTTCACGGGTGTTCGGATATTCTGCTGCGCATAGAAGCCTGGTGCCAGTACCTTGACCAGGATGATCGCCAACAGGCCCACAGAATAGGCCATCAACGCACGCTGGGTCATGGCCGCATCGAACGCGCTGAACTTGCCGTACTGGAACAGCGCCACAGTCAGCGGCTCGGCGAGAATGGCCATGGCCAGTGTGCAAGGCAACACCAGCAAGAAGCACAGGCGCAGGCCCCAGTCGAGGATGCGCGAGTATTCTTCGCGGTCCTTGTTGGCGTAGGTCTTGGCCAACGTCGGCAGCAGGATGGTGCCCAGGGCCACGCCGAGCACGCCGGACGGCAGCTCCATCAGGCGATCGGCGTAATACATCCACGACACCGAGCCGGCCACCAGGAACGAGGCGAAGATGGTGTTGATGATCAGCGATATCTGGCTGACCGAAACGCCGAGGATCGCCGGCAGCATCTGCTTGAGCACGCGCCATACACCGGTGTCGCGCAGGTTCAGGCGTGGCAGTACGAGCATGCCGATCTTCTTTAGTGCCGGCAGCTGGTACAGCAGTTGCGCCAAGCCGCCGGCCAGTACACCCCAGGCCAACGCCATGATTGGCGGGTCGAAATACGGCGTGAGCACCACGGCGAAGAAGATCATCGCCACGTTCAGCAGGGTCGGGGTAAACGCCGGGACGGAGAATCGGTTCCAGGTGTTGAGGATTGCCCCCGCCAGCGACGACAGCGAAATCAGCAATATATAAGGAAAGGTCACCCGCAACAGGTCGGTGGTGAGCGCATATTTTTCGGCGCTGTCGACGAACCCAGGCGCTGTCGCCCACACCACCCAGGGCGCCGCGAGGATGCCAACGGCCGTGACCAGGGCCAGGACCAGGGTCAGCAGGCCGCTGACATAGGCAATAAAGGTACGGGTCGCTTCCTCGCCCTGCTGGGTCTTGTATTCGGCCAGAATCGGCACGAACGCTTGCGAAAACGCCCCCTCGGCAAAAATCCGCCGCAGCAGGTTGGGCAGCTTGAACGCGATGAAAAAGGCATCAGTGGCGATGCCGGCACCAAATACACGCGCCAGGATGGTGTCGCGTACAAAGCCCAACACCCTGGAAATCATGGTGATTGAGCTGACTGCGGCCAGGGATTTGAGCAGATTCATCGAAAAGATTCACGTCAGAGACAGAGGACGCTGCAGACAGCGTTCGAATGTGCGATACTCCCGCGCCTTCGCAGGGGAGCCAAAAATTCCCGAGTTTACAGGTCGCGCAGCAGAAAGGAATCTTTCCCTCTTGTTGGCGCACCGCTCGGCGGAACCTTGCAGGCGGCCTTGACATCCGTTCGACTGATCGGCATGATTCGCGGCCTATTTTGTTTGCTATTTACCTAAAGTCTTTCGAGGAGCTCGACGGTGGCCAACACACCTTCCGCCAAGAAACGTGCAAAACAGGCTGAGAAGCGTCGCAGCCACAACGCCAGCCTGCGTTCCATGGTCCGCACCTACATCAAGAATGTAGTTAAAGCCATCGACGCAAAAGACGCTGAAAAAGCGCAAGCCGCTTACGTTCTGGCTGTGCCTGTAATCGACCGCATGGCCGATAAAGGCATCATCCACAAGAACAAAGCTGCTCGCCACAAAGGCCGTCTGAATGGCCACATCAAGGCGCTGAAAGAAGCTGCAGCTGCCTAAGCGACATGCTTGTCAAAAAACCGACCCTAGGGTCGGTTTTTTGTTGCCTGCGATTTTTAATTGCATGGGCTGTGTGTAGGAGCAGCGAAGAGGCCGGTCTAAGCACCTGACATCAAGGGTGCCTGCACCGGCCTCTTCGCAGCACAAGGCTGCTCCTACACAAAGCTAGGGCCGCATTAGGCGGCCCTGGCATGCATCACTTGGCTATCTGGATCTTCGGCGCCCACTGCAGCCATTGATCCTCTGCCTTGTCGAACAGGGCAAAGGTTTGTTGCGGCCGCGCCGGGTTGCCCATCTGCTCGCCATCCGGGGTGGCAAAGGCAATACCGCCATCGATCAGTGTCTCCAGCGACTCGGTACGCACCGTAGCGCCCTTCAACAGCCCCCAATCGAAACCAAAGCCACTGCTGTTCCAGAAGCGGCTGCCGCTGCGCACCAATGCGGCATAGCGCGGCTCGATAAGGATATGGATCAGCACGCGGTCGGCGCTCTGGCCCAGCTCGAAGCCTGTCACCTTGCCAACTGCAACTTCACGGTAGGTCACCGGCACACCCGGCTTGATCGAACCACGCCGCGGTGCACTGAGCGTCAACGGCAAGCCGACCTCAGGGCCAGCTACCTCCGGGGCATCTGCCAGGGCAATGAAATCACGCTGCGTGCCTCTGTCTTTGACCGCCGGCTGCACTTCCAGGTATTGCCCACCAATCAAGGTGTCGAGGTTTTCAGTGCGCACCAGGCCCAGCGCAGGCTTGACCACCCAGAACTGGGTGCCGACCCGGGCAATACGCTCCGCCGCTTCAGTAATGCGTGCACGCAACAGCACCGCCTGCAAGTCTGCGGTCAGGTCGACGCTTTCGATACTGCCAACGTCTAGACCACGGAAGCGGATCGGCGTGCCTGGCTTCAAGCCATCGGCACGGTCGACACGAATGGTGATCAAGGTACCCGCACGATTGACCGCCTCCTCGCTGTCATGCAGGCGGAAGCGTGGAATATGACGCTTGAGCGCCACATCAGGCCTTGGCGTATCGAAGGCGATACCGCCCGCCATCAGCGTTTGCAGTGATTCACTTTTGATCTTGATGCCCGACAACCCACCGGTCAGGGTAATACCACTGACATTCCAGAAGCGCGACGAGCCGTTGACCAGCTTCTCGTACTCCTTCTCGATGTGCACACCGATCAGGATGCGGTTGCTGTTGCGGGCGAACTGGTAGCTCTGCACGCTACCCACTTTCACCTGGCGATACATCACCGGGCTACCGACTTCCAACGAACCCAGGGTATCGGCGAACAGCACCATGTGCAGGCCCGGTGCCTTGAGGTCCAGCGGCGGCGCCTTGGGCCGAGCCTCGAACTCACGCAGCGGCTTGGCGCCCTTCTCGCCAGGGCGAATGGCAATGTAGTTACCTTTCACCAAGGCCTCCAGGCCTGTGATGCCCGCCAGCGAGATGGACGGCTTGACTACCCAGAACTGTGTCCCTTCGACCAGGTAGTCCTCGGTCAGCGGGTCGAGGGTGAGCTCGGCCATGGCGCTGCCGAGGTTATCCTCCATCTTCAGCGCTTTCAGCGAGCCGACCTGTATGCCTTTGTACATCACCGGCGTACGACCGGCCTGCAGGCCTTCGTAGTCACTCAGCTTGACCTTGATGCGGATACCGGCCTGGGCAGCATCGAAGTCTTCGTACAGGCGGAACGGCAGACTGGGGTCGGTTGGCGGGCTGTCCTTGCGGTATTCCGGTGTCGCGAAAGCAATACCGCCGGCGACGATGCTCGAGAGCGACTCGCTGCGCACCTTCACGCCCGACAGGCTGGCATCGATACTGATGCCGCTGGCATTCCAGAAACGCGTGTGTTTGCGCACCAGGCTGGCATAGGCGGGCTGGATGAATACCTTGACCTCGACCGTATCCTGATCATCGGAAAGCCGGTAGCTCTTCACCCGGCCGACCTGGATCTGCTTGTAGAACACCGGGCTGTCGCGGTTGAGCGACCCCAATCGATCGGCCTTGAGCGTCAGGTGCAAGCCGGGCTCACTGTCGGACAAGGGCGGTGCCGTGGACAAGGCGGTAAAGCGCTTGGCCTTCTCCCCTTCGCCAGGGCTTACGGCGATGTAGTTACCCGAGACCAAGGTTTCCAGGCCGGAAATACCCGCCAGGCTGACGCTTGGCTTGACCAGCCAGAAGCGCGTACCGGTTGTCAGGTGTGGTTCTGCCGCCTTGTTCATCTCAATGGTGGCGATCACCCCTTGGTTGTCGCCCTTGGCGTCCAGCACCAGGGACGTCACCTTACCGACCGGCATGCCCTTGTAGATAACTTCGGTCTTGTTGGCGACGATCCCTTCACCGGTGGTGAAACGAACTTCGATTTCTACACCCGCATCCCGATACGCCTGCCATGCCAACCAGCCGCCGATCATCAACGCAATCAGCGGCAGAATCCAGATGGCCGACCAGTTCGAGGCTGGGCGGGTTTTTGCCGTAGGCAGGTCACTCATGGTCGTCATCCGACTCCGTGTTATCCCAAATCAGTCGGGGATCGAAAGTTAAAGCAGCGAGCATCGTCAGGATTACCACAGTGGCAAAGGCGACAGCACCCAGGTTGGCTTCGACACTGGCTATTCGGCCGAAATTCACTACCGCCACCAGAATGGCGATGACGAAAATATCGAGCATGGACCAGCGTCCGATGAATTCGATGAAGCGGTACATCAGGATCCGCTGGCGCGCAGAAAGCGGCTGTCGGCGTTGAACGGAGTACAACAGCAAGCCGATGCCCACCAGCTTGAAGGTGGGCACCAGGATACTGGCAATGAAGACCACCGCCGCAATGGGCACCATACCGTGCTTGAGCAGGGTAATGACGCCCGACATGATGGTATCGGGGCTGCCCTGGCCGAGCGTGCTGACGGTCATGATCGGCAACAGATTGGCAGGGATGTACAGAATGGAAGCCGCAATCAAGAGCGCCCAGGTACGCACGATGCTGTTGGGCCGACGGCCATGCACGATGGCGCCACAGCGCGTGCATGCCTGCGAGGCGCTGTCGGCCTCCTGCCTGTTCAGTTCGTGACACTCATTGCAGACAAGGATGCCTGCATCAATCGCCCGCATGGAGATCCTCCCCGGAAAGCGCACTCCAGATCTGATGCGGTGACATCACCACTTCAAGCCACACCTGAATCAATAACAAACTGATGAAGCAGAATAGGCCCAACCCGATGGTCAACTCGGCCAGGTCCACCAGTTTGACGATCGCAACCAGCACGCCCATAAAGTAGACCTCGAGCATGCCCCAGTCGCGCAGATGGTGATAGATGCGATAGCACAACAAGCCATAGCCGCGTCCTACATCCAGGCGAATGCTCAGCAGCACCGCCAATTGGCACAGCAGTTTTGCCAGGGGAATGGCCATGCTGCACAGGAAAACCACGACGGCCACGCCACGCATTTCGGAGTTGTAGAGGCCTAAGACGCCACTCCACACCGTATCGTCGGACGTCTGGCCAAGCAGGTGCAGCTGCATGATCGGCAGGAAATTGGCCGGCACGAACAGCAAGAGGGCGGTGAGCACGAGGGCTAGGCTACGGTTGACCACGTTGTGCCGGTGGGCGTAAAGCTCATAGCCGCAGCGCGGGCACTGGGCCTTTTCGTCATGCTGCAGCACGGGCTTGCGCATCAACAGGTCGCATTCGTGGCAAGCAACGAGTTCGTCCAGCGGCAATTGGGCCAGTGCTTCGGGTTCGACAGGGTTGGGCATATCGAGCTTCTGAATGGATGCGTGGGCTCTATTCTAGTGATCTGGCTCAAAATGTGGGAGGCGACTATTGACCGGTGTGCAACTGCAGGTGCCAGTCGGTGCTGAAGCCCGGAAAAGACAAAACCCCTACCTGCTTGCGCAGATAGGGGTTTTGCGAAATGAATCTTGACGATGACCTACTCTCACATGGGGAAACCCCACACTACCATCGGCGATGCATCGTTTCACTACTGAGTTCGGGATGGGATCAGGTGGTTCCAATGCTCTATGGTCGTCAAGAAATTCTGTAGCCAGAATGTCCAGATGGACAGCCCAGCGAATTCGGATATGCGATTTTGTGGTTACGAACTTTCGGTTGTTTCGTCTTCACCACCGCAATTCGCGCTAGCAAATTGCTTGGGTGTTATATGGTCAAGCCTCACGGGCAATTAGTATTGGTTAGCTCAACGCCTCACAGCGCTTACACACCCAACCTATCAACGTCGTAGTCTTCGACGGCCCTTTAGGGGATTCAAGATCCCAGTGAGATCTCATCTTGAGGCAAGTTTCCCGCTTAGATGCTTTCAGCGGTTATCTCTTCCGAACATAGCTACCCGGCAATGCCACTGGCGTGACAACCGGAACACCAGAGGTTCGTCCACTCCGGTCCTCTCGTACTAGGAGCAGCCCCTCTCAAATCTCAAACGTCCACGGCAGATAGGGACCGAACTGTCTCACGACGTTCTAAACCCAGCTCGCGTACCACTTTAAATGGCGAACAGCCATACCCTTGGGACCGGCTTCAGCCCCAGGATGTGATGAGCCGACATCGAGGTGCCAAACACCGCCGTCGATATGAACTCTTGGGCGGTATCAGCCTGTTATCCCCGGAGTACCTTTTATCCGTTGAGCGATGGCCCTTCCATACAGAACCACCGGATCACTAAGACCTACTTTCGTACCTGCTCGACGTGTTTGTCTCGCAGTCAAGCGCGCTTTTGCCTTTATACTCTACGACCGATTTCCGACCGGTCTGAGCGCACCTTCGTACTCCTCCGTTACTCTTTGGGAGGAGACCGCCCCAGTCAAACTACCCACCATACACTGTCCTCGATCCGGATAACGGACCTGAGTTAGAACCTCAAAGTTGCCAGGGTGGTATTTCAAGGATGGCTCCATGAGAACTGGCGTCCCCACTTCAAAGCCTCCCACCTATCCTACACAAGCAAATTCAAAGTCCAGTGCAAAGCTATAGTAAAGGTTCACGGGGTCTTTCCGTCTAGCCGCGGATACACTGCATCTTCACAGCGATTTCAATTTCACTGAGTCTCGGGTGGAGACAGCGCCGCCATCGTTACGCCATTCGTGCAGGTCGGAACTTACCCGACAAGGAATTTCGCTACCTTAGGACCGTTATAGTTACGGCCGCCGTTTACCGGGGCTTCGATCAAGAGCTTCGCTTGCGCTAACCCCATCAATTAACCTTCCGGCACCGGGCAGGCGTCACACCCTATACGTCCACTTTCGTGTTTGCAGAGTGCTGTGTTTTTAATAAACAGTCGCAGCGGCCTGGTATCTTCGACCGGCATGGGCTTACGGAGCAAGTCCTTAACCCTCGCCGGCGCACCTTCTCCCGAAGTTACGGTGCCATTTTGCCTAGTTCCTTCACCCGAGTTCTCTCAAGCGCCTTGGTATTCTCTACCTAACCACCTGTGTCGGTTTGGGGTACGGTTCCCAGTTATCTGAAGCTTAGGAGCTTTTCTTGGAAGCATGGCATCAACCACTTCGTCGCCTAAAGGCAACTCGTCATCAGCTCTCGGCCTTGAGATCCCGGATTTGCCTAAGATCTCAGCCTACCACCTTAAACTTGGACAACCAACGCCAAGCTGGCCTAGCCTTCTCCGTCCCTCCATCGCAATAACTGGAAGTACAGGAATATTAACCTGTTTTCCATCGACTACGCTTTTCAGCCTCGCCTTAGGGACCGACTAACCCTGCGTCGATTAACGTTGCGCAGGAAACCTTGGTCTTTCGGCGTGGGAGTTTTTCACTCCCATTGTCGTTACTCATGTCAGCATTCGCACTTCTGATACCTCCAGCAAGCTTCTCAACTCACCTTCACAGGCTTACAGAACGCTCCTCTACCGCATCACCAAAAGGTGATACCCGTAGCTTCGGTGCATGGTTTGAGCCCCGTTACATCTTCCGCGCAGGCCGACTCGACTAGTGAGCTATTACGCTTTCTTTAAAGGGTGGCTGCTTCTAAGCCAACCTCCTAGCTGTCTAAGCCTTCCCACATCGTTTCCCACTTAACCATGACTTTGGGACCTTAGCTGACGGTCTGGGTTGTTTCCCTTTTCACGACGGACGTTAGCACCCGCCGTGTGTCTCCCATGCTCGGCACTTGTAGGTATTCGGAGTTTGCATCGGTTTGGTAAGTCGGGATGACCCCCTAGCCGAAACAGTGCTCTACCCCCTACAGTGATACATGAGGCGCTACCTAAATAGCTTTCGAGGAGAACCAGCTATCTCCGAGCTTGATTAGCCTTTCACTCCGATCCACAGGTCATCCGCTAACTTTTCAACGGTAGTCGGTTCGGTCCTCCAGTCAGTGTTACCTAACCTTCAACCTGCCCATGGATAGATCGCCCGGTTTCGGGTCTATACCCAGCGACTAAACGCCCTATTAAGACTCGCTTTCGCTACGCCTCCCCTATTCGGTTAAGCTCGCCACTGAATATAAGTCGCTGACCCATTATACAAAAGGTACGCAGTCACCTAACAAAGTAGGCTCCCACTGCTTGTACGCATACGGTTTCAGGATCTATTTCACTCCCCTCTCCGGGGTTCTTTTCGCCTTTCCCTCACGGTACTAGTTCACTATCGGTCAGTCAGTAGTATTTAGCCTTGGAGGATGGTCCCCCCATATTCAGACAAAGTTTCTCGTGCTCCGTCCTACTCGATTTCATTGATAAGAGATTTTCGTGTACGGGGCTATCACCCACTATGGCCGCACTTTCCAGAGCGTTCCACTAATCTCAAACCAACTTAAGGGCTGGTCCCCGTTCGCTCGCCACTACTAAGGGAATCTCGGTTGATTTCTTTTCCTCAGGGTACTTAGATGTTTCAGTTCCCCTGGTTCGCCTCTTGCACCTATGTATTCAGTACAAGATACTCAGCTTATGCTGAGTGGGTTCCCCCATTCAGAGATCTCTGGATCACAGTCTGTTTGCCGACTCCCCAAAGCTTATCGCAGGCTACCACGTCTTTCATCGCCTCTGACTGCCAAGGCATCCACCGTATGCGCTTCTTCACTTGACCATATAACCCCAAGCAATCTGGTTATACTGTGAAGACGACATTCGCCGAAAATTCGTTTTGCTCTTTCGAGCCCACAAATTTTACCTTAGCCTGATCCACTACCAGTGAAAGTAGTGTTCAGTCTATTTCTATCACATATCCGAATTTTTAAAGAACGATCTGACAAAAGCCAGAAATCAACATTCGAAGCGAATGCTCATTTCTGAGTTTGATCACGTACTGCAAGAGTGGTGGAGCCAAGCGGGATCGAACCGCTGACCTCCTGCGTGCAAGGCAGGCGCTCTCCCAGCTGAGCTATGGCCCCAAATACTGGTAGGTCTGGGCAGATTTGAACTGCCGACCTCACCCTTATCAGGGGTGCGCTCTAACCAACTGAGCTACAGACCTATATAGGGTCTTGATCGTCTTCGACAATGAATCAAGCAATTCGTGTGGGAGCTCATCAGCAGGCTGATGTCGTCGATTAAGGAGGTGATCCAGCCGCAGGTTCCCCTACGGCTACCTTGTTACGACTTCACCCCAGTCATGAATCACACCGTGGTAACCGTCCTCCCGAAGGTTAGACTAGCTACTTCTGGTGCAACCCACTCCCATGGTGTGACGGGCGGTGTGTACAAGGCCCGGGAACGTATTCACCGCGACATTCTGATTCGCGATTACTAGCGATTCCGACTTCACGCAGTCGAGTTGCAGACTGCGATCCGGACTACGATCGGTTTTGTGAGATTAGCTCCACCTCGCGGCTTGGCAACCCTCTGTACCGACCATTGTAGCACGTGTGTAGCCCAGGCCGTAAGGGCCATGATGACTTGACGTCATCCCCACCTTCCTCCGGTTTGTCACCGGCAGTCTCCTTAGAGTGCCCACCATAACGTGCTGGTAACTAAGGACAAGGGTTGCGCTCGTTACGGGACTTAACCCAACATCTCACGACACGAGCTGACGACAGCCATGCAGCACCTGTGTCAGAGTTCCCGAAGGCACCAATCCATCTCTGGAAAGTTCTCTGCATGTCAAGGCCTGGTAAGGTTCTTCGCGTTGCTTCGAATTAAACCACATGCTCCACCGCTTGTGCGGGCCCCCGTCAATTCATTTGAGTTTTAACCTTGCGGCCGTACTCCCCAGGCGGTCAACTTAATGCGTTAGCTGCGCCACTAAAATCTCAAGGATTCCAACGGCTAGTTGACATCGTTTACGGCGTGGACTACCAGGGTATCTAATCCTGTTTGCTCCCCACGCTTTCGCACCTCAGTGTCAGTATCAGTCCAGGTGGTCGCCTTCGCCACTGGTGTTCCTTCCTATATCTACGCATTTCACCGCTACACAGGAAATTCCACCACCCTCTACCGTACTCTAGCTTGCCAGTTTTGGATGCAGTTCCCAGGTTGAGCCCGGGGCTTTCACATCCAACTTAACAAACCACCTACGCGCGCTTTACGCCCAGTAATTCCGATTAACGCTTGCACCCTCTGTATTACCGCGGCTGCTGGCACAGAGTTAGCCGGTGCTTATTCTGTCGGTAACGTCAAAACAGCAAGGTATTCGCTTACTGCCCTTCCTCCCAACTTAAAGTGCTTTACAATCCGAAGACCTTCTTCACACACGCGGCATGGCTGGATCAGGCTTTCGCCCATTGTCCAATATTCCCCACTGCTGCCTCCCGTAGGAGTCTGGACCGTGTCTCAGTTCCAGTGTGACTGATCATCCTCTCAGACCAGTTACGGATCGTCGCCTTGGTGAGCCATTACCTCACCAACTAGCTAATCCGACCTAGGCTCATCTGATAGCGCAAGGCCCGAAGGTCCCCTGCTTTCTCCCGTAGGACGTATGCGGTATTAGCGTTCCTTTCGAAACGTTGTCCCCCACTACCAGGCAGATTCCTAGGCATTACTCACCCGTCCGCCGCTGAATCGAAGAGCAAGCTCTTCTCATCCGCTCGACTTGCATGTGTTAGGCCTGCCGCCAGCGTTCAATCTGAGCCATGATCAAACTCTTCAGTTCAATACTGCTTGGGTTTTTAAGAAACCCTAAACTTGGCTCAGCAATCTCAAATGACTATGTGATTTCTCGCATGGTCACTTGTGATGCTGATAATCTTTGTGACTATCAGTCCGTACTCACAAGCACCCACACGAATTGCTTGATTCAATTTGTTAAAGAGCGTTTGGTTAAGAGCTTTTCATCTCAACCGAGGCGCGCATTCTACGCTTTCCTCATTTGCTGTCAAGCGTTTATTTTGAAGTTTTTCGCGAGAAACTCGTTTAGCTTCAAACACCTGGCTCGCTGCGATCTCTCGTAGCGGGAGGCGAATCATACAGCGTTTAGAAGCGCTGTCAACCACCCTTTCAACCGCTGACGATCTTTCGATCGAAGCCCTTACAACACTACCTGAATCGATTAACTCGTTGATACTCAAGGAGTTTCTCGTTCCAATCACGCTGGAAGTGGGGCGCATTATAAGGGGATTCGAAACCCCGTCAACCTTTAATTCCAAGAAACCTTAATAAAGCTGAAAAACAAAGCGGGGAGGCCCTCCGGCCTCCCCGCTTTTGTTCATGCTTTATAGGCTAGGGAACGCAAACTGCGATGCCTCATGGCTGGCCCGCTGCGGCCAACGCTGGGTGATCGCCTTGCGACGGGTATAGAAACGCACCCCATCCGGGCCATAAGCATGCAGGTCGCCGAACAACGAACGCTTCCAACCGCCGAAGCTGTGGTACGCCACCGGCACCGGCAACGGCACGTTCACACCGACCATGCCCACTTCGATCTCGTCACAGAACAGGCGCGCTGCCTCGCCATCACGGGTAAAGATGCAGGTGCCGTTGCCATATTCGTGATCGTTGATCAGCTGCATGGCCTGCTCCAGGCTGTTAACCCGGACCACGCACAGCACGGGGCCGAAGATCTCTTCTTTATAGATGCGCATCTGCGGGGTCACCTTGTCGAACAGGGTGCCACCCACGAAGTAGCCATCTTCATTACCTGCAACGCGCAAGCCACGGCCATCCACCACCAGCTTGGCGCCAGCAGCCACACCGTCGTCGATGTAGCCAACCACCTTGTCGCGGGCAGCAGCGGTAACCAGCGGGCCCATGTCCAGGCCACACGAAGTACCGGCACCAATCTTCAGCGCCTTGATCTGCGGCTCCAGCTTGGCGATCAGTGCATCGGCAACCTGATCACCCACGCACACCGCCACCGAAATCGCCATGCAGCGCTCACCGCACGAACCATAAGCTGCACCCATCAGCGCGCTGACAGCGTTGTCCAGGTCGGCATCGGGCATCAGCACGGCATGGTTCTTCGCACCACCCAGCGCCTGTACGCGTTTGCCGCGCTTAGTGCCCTCGGCGTAGATGTACTCTGCAATCGGGGTCGAGCCGACGAAGCTCAGCGCTTTCACTTCCGGAGCTTCGATCAGCGCGTCCACAGCTTCCTTGTCGCCATGCACCACGTTAAGGATGCCTTTAGGCAGGCCGGCTTCCAGCAGCAGTTGGGCAATGTACAAGGTCGAGCTCGGGTCACGCTCGGACGGTTTCAGGATAAAGGCGTTACCGCAGGCAATGGCCAGCGGGTACATCCACAGCGGGACCATGGCCGGGAAGTTGAAGGGGGTAATACCGGCGACCACACCCAGCGGCTGGAAGTCGGACCAGGCGTCGATGTTCGGGCCAACGTTACGGCTGTACTCGCCCTTGAGCACTTCAGGTGCCGCACAGGCGAACTCGACGTTCTCGATACCACGCTTCAGTTCGCCTGCAGCGTCTTCCAGGGTCTTGCCATGCTCTTCGCTGATCATCTGCGAGATGCGGGCTTCGTTCTGCTCCAGCAGTTGCTTGAAGCGGAACATCACCTGGGCACGTTTGGCCGGCGGCGTATTGCGCCAGGCCGGGAAGGCAGCCTTGGCCGAATCGATGGCTTCCTGAACGGTCGCACGGCTGGCCAGTTCGACCTTGCGCACGGCCTGACCAGTGGACGGGTTGAAGACATCGGCGGTGCGCTCACCCTTGGTAACCAGCTCGCCGTTGATCAGGTGTTGAACAATGCTCATGCAAAACTCCAGATAAAGAGGGGTGACACAAGCGCGTGATCACTTCACGCGCTTGCCATCAAAATCGCAACGATCAATCGATCTGGTTCAGGGTCTCGCCCACCGCGTCGAACAGGCGGTCCAGTTCCTGCGGCTGGGTATTGAAGGTAGGGCCAAACTGCAGGGTGTCGCCACCGAAGCGCACATAGAAGCCGGCCTTCCACAACTTCATCGCCACTTCATAAGGGCGCACGATCGCATCGCCGTCGCGGGCAGCAATCTGGATCGCGCCGGCCAGGCCATAGTTGCGGATATCGACGACGTTCTTCGTGCCTTTAACCCCGTGCAGCAGTTTCTCGAAGTGCGGCGACAGTTCGGCCGCAGCCTGCACCAGGCTTTCCTTCTGCAGCAGGTCCAGTGCGGCGATGCCGGCGGCACAGGCCACTGGGTGGGCCGAGTAGGTGTAGCCGTGGGGGAACTCCACCGCGTATTCCGGTGTTGGCTGGTTCATGAAGGTTTGATAGATCTCGGTGCTGGCAATGACCGCACCCATCGGGATGGCACCGTTGGTGACCTGCTTGGCGATGCACATCAGGTCTGGCGTCACGCCGAAGGCTTCAGCCCCGGTCATCGCGCCCATACGGCCGAAGCCGGTGATCACTTCGTCGAAGATCAGCAAGATGTTGTGCTGGGTGCAGATCTCGCGCAGGCGCTTGAGGTAGCCCTTCGGTGGCGGCAGAACACCCGCCGAGCCCGCCAGCGGTTCGACAATCACCGCAGCGATGTTGGAGGCGTCGTGCAGCTCGATCAGCTTGAGCATTTCGTCGGCCAGGGCAATGCCGCCCTCCTCTGGCAAGCCCTTGGAGAACGCGTTCACCGGCAGCACGGTGTGAGGCAGGTGGTCGACGTCCAGCAACTGGCCGAACATCTTACGGTTACCGTTCACGCCACCCAGGCTGGTGCCGGCGATGTTCACGCCATGGTAGCCACGGGCACGGCCAATGATCTTGGTCTTGGTCGCCTGGCCTTTCAGGCGCCAGTACGCACGGACCATCTTCAGCGCTGTATCGGCGCACTCGGAACCGGAGTTGGTATAGAAGACGTGGTTCAGATCGCCCGGGGTCAGCGCGGTGATCTTTTCCGCCAGCTGGAACGACAGCGGGTGGCCGAACTGGAAGGCCGGAGAGTAATCCAGGGTACCGACCTGACGGGCTACGGCCTCGGTGATTTCCTTACGGGTATGCCCGGCGCCGCAGGTCCACAAGCCAGACAGGGCGTCGAAGATCCTGCGCCCCTTGTCATCCACAAGGTAGTTACCTTCCGCCGCCACGATCAGGCGTGGGTCGCGATGGAAATTGCGGTTGGCGGTGTACGGCATCCAGTGGGCATCCAGCTTGAGCTGGCTGGCGATATCGGTGGGAGCGGTTTCCGGCATGTTCATCGGCGGTTCCTCGAAAGACGATTAGGCAACGATGGATCTTGTTGCGGCTAAATTGGCACGGCGATAAAGTCTGAAAAAGCCTGCTTTTCTAATCTTCAGATAGGGCAACACTAAACTAATGAGCCGACGCCCCGACCCACTCGCCCAAGTGAGCGATTTTGACATTCGCCTGTTGAAGATCTACCGCAGCGTCGTCGAGTGCGGCGGCTTCTCGGCAGCCGAAAACGTGCTCGGGATCGGCCGCTCGGCCATCAGCCAACAGATGAACGACCTGGAGCAACGCCTCGGCCTGCGCCTGTGCCAGCGTGGCCGAGCCGGTTTCTCACTGACCGAGGAAGGCCGCGAGGTCTACCATTCGGCCCTGCAGTTACTCAGTGCCCTGGAAAGTTTCCGCACTGAGGTCAACGGGCTGCACCAGCACTTGCGTGGCGAGTTGAACATCGGCCTGACCGACAACCTGGTGACCTTGCCGCACATGCGCATCACCCACGCGCTTGCCGAGCTCAAGGACCGCGGCCCAGATGTGCGTATCAACATCCGCATGATCGCGCCCAGCCAAGTCGAGCACGGCGTCCTCGACGGCAGCCTGCATGTCGGCGTAGTGCCGCAGACCATCGCCCTTTCAGGGCTTGAATACCAACCGCTGTATAGCGAGCGTTCGCTGCTCTATTGCGCAGTAGGACACCCGCTGTTCTATGCCGACGACCAACAGATAGACGACGACCGGCTCAACAGCCAAGAGGCCATCACCCCCACCTTCCGCTTGCCCGCCGATATCCAGGCCCACTACCAGGCGCTGCATTGCACGGCCAGCGCGTCGGACCGCGAAGGCATGGCATTCCTCATCCTGACGGGCCGCTACATCGGCTACCTGCCCGACCACTACGCCAGTTTCTGGGTGCAGCAAGGCCGGCTGCGTGCCCTCAAGCCCCGGCAGCGCTTCTATGACTTGAGCCTGAGTTGGGTGACGCGCAAAGGGCGGCGGCCGAACCTGGTGCTCGAGAGCTTCCTGGATAGCCTGGCTGCGACACGCTGATGCCTGTCTCTGACGCAAACGCTTGTCACTTCGGCGTAGGCAGGTAATCTTGTCCGACAGCCGCTGCCACTGACCCGTACGGAATCGTCCATGACCCTTGAAGTCCCAGCGCATCGCCTCTCCGCCTCGGGCAAGCCCGCCGGCCGCATCCGCCAGAAAAACGAACAGGCCATCATCCAGGCCGCCGAAGATGAATTCGCCCGCCATGGTTTCAAGGGCACCAGCATGAACACCATCGCGCTGAAAGCAGGGTTGCCCAAGGCCAACCTGCATTATTACTTCACCAACAAGCTGGGCCTGTACATTGCCGTGCTCAGCAACATCATCGAGTTGTGGGACAGCACCTTCAATGCCTTGAGCGTCGAGGACGACCCGGGCGAGGCACTGAGCCAGTACATTCGGACCAAGATGGAGTTCTCGCGACGCAACCCGCAAGCCTCGCGCATTTTCGCCATGGAAGTGATCAGCGGCGGCAATTGCCTCAACGAATACTTCAGCGCCGACTACCGCGAGTGGTTCCGGGGCCGGGCCGCAGTGTTCCAGGCCTGGATCGAAGCAGGCAAGATGGACCCGGTCGACCCGGTGCACCTGATTTTCCTGCTCTGGGGCAGCACCCAGCACTATGCCGACTTCGCCACGCAGATCTGCCAGGTCACCGGCCGCAGCCGCCTGACCAAGCAAGACATGGAAGACGCGAGCAGCAACCTTATCCATATCATTCTCAAGGGGTGCGGCATCAAGCCGAGTGCCTGACAGCCATTTATGCCTTCTACCCTGCTCGACCTCTGCGAGTTTCGTGAAGAAATCCGCAAAAGCCGCTTCATCACCCTCGCCGGCCCAATCAACAGTGCTGCCGAGGCGATGAGCTTCATCGAACGCCACAGCGACCTGGCGGCCACCCACAACTGCTGGGCGTGGAAGCTTGGCGGGCAATACCGCAGCAATGATGACGGCGAACCGGGCGGCACCGCCGGGCGCCCTATTCTGGCCGCCATCGAAGCGCAAGACTGCGATCAGGTGGTGGTGCTGGTGATCCGCTGGTATGGCGGCATCCAGCTGGGTACCGGTGGCCTGGCCAGGGCCTATGGCGGTGGCGCCAACAAATGCCTGCAACAGGCGCCCAAGCGGGTGCTGGTGCAGCGCAGCGAATACACCTGCAGTTGCAGCTTCAGCGAACTGGCCTTGGTGAAGCTGCGCCTGGCGGACGTCGACGGCCTGGTGCTGGATGAACAGTTCACCGCCAATGGCGTTGACCTGCACATCGCGGTCGGTGAAGCCCACCTGGCCCCCTTGCGCCAGCAACTGGCCGACCTGAGCCGTGGGCGCATTCTGCTGGAAGCGCGCTGAATAACTGTTCACATGTGCTGGACATTGCTCACAAGAACTGTGGGCCTGCCTGTGGATAAGCTTGGGGCACTCTCTTGCAGCCCATTGGTTTCAAGACCCCCAGAGCTTTGATCATATTTTGATCACTATTTGATGACAGTCGCAAATTGCTGAAACCTCAAAAGTTATCCCCAATTCCTGGAGTGGTTACGCACTGGCCACTCCGCTCGGCTTGCACACAATAACTGTGGAACAGCCTGTGGATAACCCGTTAGCCAACAGGCGAAGCGCCCGTCTACAAGCAGCCTGGCGCCATCGATCATTTTTTGACCAGCTGCAGCGCAGGCACAGTTAGCGACTCTGCAGTATGCTCAAATCCTTTTTCCTACACCGATAAAGGAATGTTCCTATGGCTAACTCAAGAACTGCCCTCATCATCGGCGCCTCACGCGGCCTTGGCCTGGGGCTGGTGCAACGCCTGCAAGAAGATGGCTGGAACGTCATCGCCACCGTGCGTGACCCGCAAAAGGCCGGCGCCCTGGCCCACGTTCCCGGTGTGCGCATCGAACAGCTGGAGATGAACGACACCGCTCAGCTCGATGGTTTGAAGCAACGCCTGCAAGGCGAAGTGTTCGACCTGGTATTTGTCAACGCGGGCGTCATGGGGCCGCTGCCACAAGACCTGGAAACCGTCCGCAACCAGGACATCGGCGACCTGTTCATGACCAACGCCGTGGCCCCCATCCGCGTCGCCCGCCGCTTGGTTGGCCAGGTGCGCGAAGGCAGCGGCGTGCTGGCCTTCATGAGCTCGATCCTGGGCAGCGTGACGATCCCGGACGGCGGTGAAGTCTGCCTGTACAAAGCCAGCAAGGCGGCCCTGAACTCGATGATCAACAGCTTCGTCGTCGAACAACAGCGCCCCGGCCTCTGCGTGCTGGCCATGCACCCCGGCTGGGTGAAGACCGACATGGGCGGCGAAAATGCGGAGATCGACGTGCTGACCAGCACCCGCGGCATGCTCGAGCAGATCAAGGCGCAAAGCGGTAAGGGCGGCCTGCGCTTCATCAACTACAAAGGTGAACCGCTGATCTGGTGAATTGAAAGCCGCGTGGCGAGGCAGTAGACTCGATGCCTCGCCCCCGTGGCGGACCTGGATCAGCAGACAGGGCAACACTGAGCTGGCTAACCTGAACCCACTTTCAGAGGAGCCGGCACCATGCCTGCGACCCGTATCTGGTTGAAATCCCCCCTTGCCATCTTCACTGCCAACGGCGCCGACGCCCGTGGCGGGCTGGTCATCGAAGACGGCCGCATCACACAACTCCTGGCCCTTGGCGAAAGCCCCAGCCAACCGTGCGACCAAGTGTTCGATGCCCGCGAACATGTGGTAACCCCCGGCCTGATCAACACCCATCACCACTTCTACCAGACGCTGACCCGCGCCTGGGCACCGGTGGTCAACCAACCGCTGTTCCCCTGGCTGAAGACGCTGTACCCGGTATGGGCACGCCTCACCCCCGCGAAGCTGGCGCTGGCCAGCCAGGTGGCACTGGCTGAACTGTTGCTGTCGGGCTGCACGACTGCGGCCGATCACCATTACCTGTTCCCGCAAGGCCTGGACAACGCCATCGACGTGCAAGTCGAAGTGGTGCGCAAGCTGGGCATGCGCGCGATGCTGACCCGCGGCTCCATGAGCCTTGGCGAAGACGACGGCGGCCTGCCACCCCAGCAAACGGTGCAACAGGGTGAAGTGATCCTGACCGACAGCCAACGGCTTATCCACAGCTACCACGAGCGCGGCGAAGGTGCGCAGATCCAGATTGCCCTGGCACCCTGCTCGCCCTTCTCGGTCACACCCGAGATCATGCGGGCCAGTGCCACGCTGGCCGAAGAGCTGGACGTGCGGCTGCACACCCACCTGGCAGAGACCCTTGATGAGGAAGACTTCTGCCTGCAGCGTTTCGGTCTGCGCACCGTGGACTACCTGGACAGCGTCGGCTGGCTCGGCCCACGCACCTGGCTGGCTCACGGCATCCACTTCAATGGCGAAGAAATCGCCCGCCTGGGCGCGGCCGGCACCGGTATTTGCCACTGCCCGAGCTCGAACATGCGCCTGGCCTCGGGCATCTGCCCAACCGTCGACCTTGAAGCCGCCGGTGCCCCCGTGGGCCTGGGCGTAGACGGTTCGGCCTCCAACGACGCCTCCAACATGATCCTCGAAGCCCGCCAGGCGCTGTACCTGCAGCGCTTGCGCTATGGCGCCGAGCAGATCACCCCAGAACGTGCCCTGGGTTGGGCCACGCGCGGCTCGGCGCGGCTGTTGGGGCGCCAGGACATCGGCGAGCTGGCCGTCGGCATGCAAGCCGACCTGGCGTTGTTCAAGCTCGACGAACTGCGCTTCTCTGGCAGCCATGACCCGCTGTCGGCGCTGCTGCTGTGCGGCGCCGACCGCGCCGACCGAGTCATGGTCGGTGGCCAGTGGCGGGTCATCGACGGGCAAATCGAAGGCCTGGATATCCAAGGCCTGATCGCCGATCACCGCCAGGCGGCCGCGCAGCTCATCGCCGGTTGAGGCAACACAGGGCCTGGCCGGGCGCAATGCCTGGCCAGGCCCTGTAGAATGGCGGCAACCGTACCTGATCGAGATAACCAACTATGTATGACTGGTTGAACGCCCTGCCCAAGGCCGAACTGCACCTGCACCTGGAGGGTTCGCTGGAGCCCGAGCTGCTGTTTGCCCTGGCCGAGCGCAACAAGATCGCCCTGCCTTGGGACGATGTCGAAACCTTGCGAAGCGCCTACGCCTTCAACAACCTGCAGGAATTTCTCGACCTTTATTACCAAGGCGCGGATGTCTTGCGTACCGAGCAAGACTTCTACGACCTGACCTGGGCTTACCTGCAACGGTGCAAGGCGCAGAACGTCGTCCACACCGAACCCTTCTTCGACCCGCAAACCCACACAGACCGCGGTATCCCCTTCGAGGTGGTGCTCAACGGCATCAACCAGGCGCTCAAGGATGGCCGGGACCAACTGGGCATCAGCAGTGGCTTGATCCTGAGCTTCCTGCGCCACCTCAGCGAAGACGAAGCGCACAAGACCTTGGACCAGGCACTGCCGTTCCGCGATGCCTTCATTGCCGTAGGCCTGGACAGCTCCGAAATGGGCCACCCGCCGAGCAAGTTCCAGCGTGTGTTCGACCGCGCCCGCAGCGAAGGCTTCGTCGCCGTTGCCCACGCCGGTGAAGAAGGCCCGCCTGAATACATCTGGGAAGCCCTGGACCTGCTGCACATCAAGCGTATCGACCACGGGGTACGCGCCATCGAAGACGAGCGGCTGATGCAACGCATCATCGACGAGCAGATCCCACTGACCGTCTGCCCGCTGTCGAACACCAAGCTCTGCGTGTTCGACCACATGAGCCAGCACAACATCCTGGACATGCTTGAGCGCGGGGTGAAGGTCACTGTCAACTCTGACGACCCGGCCTACTTCGGCGGCTACGTCACCGAAAACTTCCATGCCTTGCATACCCACCTGGGCATGACCGAAGACCAAGCGCGCCGCCTGGCGCAAAACAGCCTGGACGCGCGACTGGTCTGATCAGACGTTGGCGGTGCGGTTACCCAACCTGCAACGTCTGCACGCGGGCAATGCGATTGATCTGCTGGATGCCCAGCGCCGAGATATGCAAAGCCCGCGTGTCCTCCGATTCGCGCATCCAACCCGACTGCAGAAACAGCCTGAACAAGGCCTGCCCCAGAACGCCGCCCAAGTGTGGCCCCTGGTTGTTCCAGTCAGTGCAACGGCAGATCACACACCCCCGTTGCTGGTGCGGCGCCAAGGCATCTATGTAGACGCCGACCAGCGCCAGCTCTGCCCGCCCTTGCTCACTGACCACCAGTTGCCGGTCAGTGCCCTCCAACCAGCCCGCCACCACCAGACGGTGATACAACTCCCCGGCCAGCTCGCCGCCGAGGTGGTCACCGCAGCGCCGCGCCCTGCGGATCGACATCGGCAACTGCAAGGCTGCCGCCTCGGGGTGGTCGTCTCTGGCGCTGCCCAACTGCACGCTGGCCAGTGCTTCCACCGCTGCCCCTACCTGAGGCGTGGCCAGGCGGAAATAGCGTTTGCGGCCCCGCGCCTCATGCCGCAGCAAACCCGCCGAAGACAGCAACGAGAGGTGGGCGCAGGCGGAAGACGAGGTCAGCCCGGTCATCATCGCGAGCTCGTTGGCCAGCCGTGGGGTGCCGTCGATCAGCGCCCACAACATGGCGCTGCGCTTGGGGTCGGCCATCAGGCTGGCGATCTGGCTGATACTGCTGACTGCGTTCATGTCCCTGTAACTCCCTGCACGTTTTTATATGGATGCAATGGCCAACCCTGGCACTGGGATCGCCTGCCTGACAGTCGCCGGCCTTGAGAGGGAAACCCTGCTCGCTGGCATCGGCGCTGGTCGCCAGTATAAGCCGCTTAAACTCTCTCTCAGGGCGCTAGCCGCTTCAGCCCACCTGTCAGAAGTCCACTGGGTATACCTACCCATGAGAGATGATGTGTCTGTGCAGTGAGCCCGCCCAATACCCCGCAGTTGAGCAGTGCCCCAGCACTCAGCGGGACAGAGGCAGGTCATGAGCACTATTCGCACTGTGCAGGTTCGGACGCGACCGACAAGCAGCTTCCATAAATAGCGCAAACAAAAGCGAAGCTTCTACATGCCTCCAGGTATTACACGCGGAGCATGACGGTCAGGAGGGAAGAACAGGGGGGAAATGACCGTCAGTCAGACCACGGATGCCGGACATGGCAGGCACAGGGCACAGCGCTACACTTCTTCCGCTCACACCCCATTGGAGGTATGCCGCGATGAAAATTGTCGTCAGTGCGTCGAGCCGCAACCCCGTTTGCCCTTGGCAGGTTCAGCTCGACCAACACGTGGTGAGTTTCCGCAGCGAGGCCGAGGCGCGTGCCTTCGTCGCCACATTGGAAACCCGCCTGCAGGCGCCTCACCCGCTTATGCGGGACGCCTGGCCTGCAAACGCCGGGTCAGCAGCGCGACACTGACCACCAGCGCCCCGCACAGGCTGATCACCAGTGTCATTGGCACCGCACTGCCATCGTGCAACAGCCCGACCAACGCCGCCGCGCCTGCGGCGACGCTGAATTGCAGGCAGCCCATCAGCGCCGAGGCGCTGCCTGCGCGTGCGCCCTGCCCGCTCATGGCGCAGGCCGACGCATTGGGGATGATGCAACCCAGGCTGGCGATACACACGAACAACGGCACCAACAGCGGCCATAACTGGCTCGGCCGCAGTGCAGCGACGCCCAGCAATACCAAACCTGCAGCCAGGTACATCCACACAGCACGCACCAGCAGGAAGGCTGGGCCGCGCTTGGCCAGCAAACGGGCATTGACCTGCGCCACGAGGATAAAGCCAGCCGCGTTGGTGCCGAACAACCAGCCATAGTGCTCGGCAGGTACGCCATATAACTTGATGAAGACGAATGGCGACCCCGCGATGTAGGCAAACATACCGGCAATGGCAATACCCCCGGTCAAGGCATGGCCAAGAAACACCCGGTCATTGAACAAACGCAGGTACTGGCGCAGCGCCCCGGACAGCGGCTGGCGCGGCATGTCCGCCGGCAGGCTTTCCGGCAGGCCCAGGCTGACCGCCAGCAGGCAGGCCGCGCTGAACAGGCTCAGGACGAGGAAGATCGACTGCCAACCGGCCAGGTTCACCAACACCCCGCCAAGCATTGGCGCCAGGATCGGCGCCAGGCCCATCACCAGCATCAACTGCGAGAACACCTTGGCCGACGCCACCGGGTCGCACTTGTCGCTGACGATCGCCCGCGACAGCACCATCCCGGCACAACCGCCCAGGGCCTGGACGAACCGCGCCAGGACCAGGGTGTCGAGGTTGGGGGCATAGGCACAGGCCAGCGACGCCAGGGTAAACAGCGCCACGCCGAACAACAGCGGCTTACGCCGTCCGAAGCGGTCGGCCACCGGGCCATAGGCCAACTGCCCGATGGACAGGCCAAGGAAGTAGGCGGCCAAGGTGGCCTGAACGTGTTTTTCATCGGTGGCGAAAGCCTGCGCCATGGCCGGGAAGGCGGGCAGGTAAAAGTCGATCGCCAAAGGCCCGAACGCACTCAATGCGCCCAGGATGAGCACCATTCGCAGGTTCATCAGGAATCCATAGCAGGCTAAGCAAGTGCGTAAGTCTACCTGCTAAGGACTCGACCAGCATGAAAAGATTTGCAACAAAACCGGGGGCCTCATGCGCCCCCGGCGCAGGGCTTCACGCCAGCTCGGCCTGGTAACCCTCGTCACGAATCGCGGTGAGGATCTGCTCCACCGCCATGGCACTCTGCACCCGCACCTGCTTGCCTGCCAGGTCGACTTCGACCTTGGCATCGGCGTCCTGCCCCTGCACCGCACGGGTCACCGCTTTGACGCAATGGCCACAGGTCATGCCTTGTACATTGAACACTTGCATAGGGTTGCCTCCTTCAGGTTTTCACGCAGTTTCAAGCTTGCCATCGGGGCAAGGTCAAGCCCCTGCGCGCGTGCGGGCTGGAAATCCGCGCTCACGTCGGCCAAGCTGCGCCTTTGACGATCAGGCAAGCAGGAGATTCATCATGTTCAGGGCAGCATTGGGCGTCGTCGGGCTTTTGAGCGCGCTGGCTGCGGTGCCACCGGCCAACGCCGAAGGCAACTCGGACTACAGCGTACTGATCATTTCGCGGGAGCGCCTGGTAGTGGCCACCAACTGCGAAATCGGCGTGTACCTCAACGATCAGCTCTCCGGGCGCGTATTCCAGGAGCAATCGACCGCCTTCAACCTGCCACCAGGCCCTGTGGATATACGCCTGCGCCTACTGCCAGGGCAGACCCCCGGTTGCGCCCCCGGTATCGAAGACCAGCGCAGCACACGTTTGAACCTGCAGGCGGGCCAGATCAACAAATACCGGATTGCCATGGGCCACAATGGGCTGGAATTGAAGCGCGCCGGCCTAGGCTATTGACCTTGCCTACGTGGCAAGGTTGATGCTGGAGGCCAATCCAAGGAGGACAGCCATGCCCGCATCCACCACCTTCGACCTGCCGATTTCCGGCATGACCTGCGCCAGCTGTGCTGGCCGGGTCGAGCGCGCCCTGCGCAAGGTCGACGGCGCTGAACAGGTCAGCGTCAACCTCGCCACCGAACAGGCCCGGGTCCAGGCCCCGGCCAGCAGCCTGCCGGCCTTGCTCGACGCCGTGCGTGAAGCCGGCTATGGCGTGCCCACCCGTACTGTCGAGTTGCAGATTGACGGCATGACCTGCGCCACTTGCGTCGGCCGCGTCGAGCGCGCACTCGGCAAACTGCCTGGGGTCGAACAGGTCAGCGTTAACCTGGCCAGCGAACGCGCGCACCTCGAGGTGCTCGCGGCCCTCGACGACAGCCTGCTGATCGACGCCGTGCAAAAGGCCGGCTACAGCGCCAGCCTGCCGCACGCAGGCCACGATGATCAGCGCGATGCCCAGCGCCGCCTGCGCAACGAACGCCTGGCGGTCGGTGCCGCCTTGCTGCTGGCCCTGCCACTCGTTTTGCCGATGTTGGTACAGCCTTTTGGCCTGCACTGGATGCTGCCCGCCTGGGCGCAGTTCCTGCTGGCTACGCCCGTACAGTTCATTCTCGGTGCACGCTTTTACGTGGCCGCCTATAAGGCCGTGCGTGCCGGCGCCGGCAACATGGACCTGCTGGTGGCCCTTGGCACCAGTGCCGGTTACGGCCTGAGCCTGTACCAATGGGCACAAGCCCCTGCCGGCATGGTTCCGCACCTGTATTTCGAAGCCTCGGCCGTGGTCATTGCCTTGGTCTTGCTGGGCAAGTACTTGGAGAGCCGCGCCAAACGCCAGACCGCCAGCGCCATTCGGGCCCTTGAAGCACTGCGCCCCGAACGCGCAGTGCGCGTGGTCGATGGCCGCGAAGAAGACGTGGCCATCGCCCAACTGCGTGTGGGTGACCTGGTCGTGGTCAAACCCGGTGAACGCTTCCCGGTCGATGGCGAAGTCGAGGAAGGCAGCAGCCATGCCGACGAGGCCTTGATCAGCGGCGAGAGCCTGCCAGTGCCCAAGCAGCCTGGCGACCCCGTCACCGGTGGCGCCATCAATGGTGAAGGGCGGCTACTGGTGCGCACCCAGGCATTGGGTACCGAAACCGTGCTGGCCCGGATCATCCGCCTGGTCGAAGATGCCCAGGCGGCCAAGGCGCCTATCCAGAAGCTGGTGGACCGGGTCAGCCAGGTATTCGTCCCCGCCGTACTGGTGATCGCACTGATCACGCTGATCGGCTGGTGGCTGGCCGGTGCCCCGCTGGAAACCGCGCTGATCAATGCGGTCGCCGTGCTGGTGATTGCCTGCCCCTGTGCACTCGGCCTGGCAACGCCAGCGGCGATCATGGCCGGTACCGGTGTCGCCGCCCGCCACGGCATCCTGATCAAGGACGCCGAAGCCCTGGAGCGTGCCCATGCGGTGAACCGGGTCGTGTTCGACAAGACCGGCACCCTGACGTCCGGCAGCCCACGCGTGGTCCACAGCCAGGCACTGGTCGGCACCACCGCCGAGCTGCACCGCTTGGCCGGCGCCCTGCAGCGCGGCAGTGAGCACCCATTGGCCAAAGCCGTGCTGGAGGCGTGCGCTGAGCAGCAACTGGAGGTGCCAACAGTCGTCGACAGCCAGTCGCTGACCGGGCGGGGCATCGCCGGGCGGGTGGAAGGCCGTGACTTGGCCCTGGGTAACCGTCGCATGCTCGACGAGAGCACGCTGCAACCCGGCGGCTTGGCCGCCAAAGCCCACGCCTGGGAGGCTGAAGGGCGTACGCTGTCCTGGCTGATCGAGCGCGGCGCACAACCTCGCGTGCTGGGCCTGTTCGCCTTCGGCGACAGCCTCAAACCGGGCGCGAAGCAGGCTATCGATAGCCTGCACGCACAACACATCAGCAGCCACCTGCTGACCGGCGACAACCGCGGCAGCGCGAAGGTGGTTGCCGACGCCCTCGGGATCAACGACGTGCATGCCGAAGTGCTGCCTGCCGACAAGGCTGCCACCGTGACGGCACTGAAACAGGACGGCGTGGTGGCGATGGTAGGCGACGGCATCAACGATGCCCCGGCCCTTGCCGCTGCCGACATCGGCATCGCCATGGGCGGTGGCACCGACGTGGCCATGCAGGCCGCCGGCATCACCCTGATGCGCGGCGACCCACGCCTGGTACCCGCAGCCCTGGAGATCAGCCGCAAGACCTACGCGAAAATCCGCCAGAACCTGTTCTGGGCGTTCATCTATAACCTGGTCGGTATCCCCCTGGCCGCGCTGGGTTACCTCAACCCGGTACTCGCCGGCGCCGCCATGGCCCTGTCCAGCGTCAGCGTGGTCAGCAATGCGCTGTGGCTCAAGACCTGGAAACCCACCAGCAGCTCCCAGGAGGCCCCATGAACATCGGCCAGGCCGCCCGCCGCAGCGGGCTCAGCACCAAGATGATCCGCTACTACGAGTCCATCGGCCTGCTCAAGCCAGCCACCCGCAGTGACAGCGGCTACCGCCTTTACCAGCCGGAAGACCTGCACAGCCTGGCCTTCATCAAGCGCTCCCGCGACTTGGGCTTTTCTCTGGAAGAGGTCGGCAAGTTGCTGACCCTCTGGCAAGACCGGCAACGGGCCAGTGCCGACGTCAAGGCGCTGGCCATGCAACATATCGATGAGCTGAACCGGCGCATAGAAGAGCTGGTGAGCCTGCGCGACACCCTCAGCGACCTGGTCTCCCACTGCCAGGGAGACGAGCGGCCGGACTGTCCGATCCTGAAGGATTTAGCAAACGGAAACGTTGGCGGATGTTGCCGCTGAGGCTCGCCACGACGCTTTGGTATGCCATATTCGCCTAAACACGACCGAATCATCGCCTAGTGCGACATTCCCTAATAAATACGGGCATTTGCCTTCATCTAATCCCGGACGCTGCCGATGCAGTAACTACCTGCCTCGTGTGTCGACAACAAAAAAATTCCGGGAGCGTCGATGAGCATCAAACAGAAACTGACCTGGGCATTCGCGGTCATCGCCGGCTTGCCCATCGTCCTCGTGGCCACCTTGGTGGTCCTCAACCTGCGCGGCGAAGCCCGCGACGGATTCCTCGACAGCAGCAGCCGGGAAATTCGCCAGGTCAGCAACGCGATGAACATCTTCTTCCAGGGCATCAACCAGAACGTCGAATACCTGGCCTCACAACCCATGATTGCGGCCACGGGCAACAACCTGAACAAGTTCATGAGCGCCAACCCATCGTATGAGCTGGGCGAGCAGGACAAGCAGGTGCTCGAGTTCTTCACCCGCCTGGCCGATTCCCACCCAGGCTACGCCTACCTTTCCTACGGTGTCAGCGATGGCGGCTATGTCGGCTGGCCCGCGGGGCAGAAGTTCGTCAACTACGACCCCCGCCCTCGCCCGTGGTACCAGTTGGCCATGGCCAACCCTGGCAAAACCCTGCGTACCGGCGCCTATTACTGGGCCGCCGACGACGCCGTGCTGGTCAGCACCGTGCGCGCCGTGGCCAACCAGCTGGGTAACCCGGGTGGCGTGGTCAACATCGATGTGTCGCTCAAGGGCCTGACCCAGATCGTCCAGCAGATCAAGCTGGGCGAAAGCGGCTACCTGATGCTGGTGGAAAACAACGGCAACGTGATGGTCGACCCACGTGACGCCAGCCACAACTTCAAGCAACTGGGCAGCTTCGGTAACGGCTATGCCGACCTGGCCAAGGCAGGTAAAGGGCTGGTCGAAGTCGAGCTCAATGGCGTGCGCTACATGGCCAACATCTACCCCGACGAGCAACTGGGCTGGACCTTCATCGGCCTGATCGAGCAAAGCGAAGTGATGCAGACCACCACCCGCCTGACGTGGTTGATCGGCACCATCGCACTGGTGCTGGCCGCGCTGTTCGCCGTGGTCGGTGCGGCGTTCGCCAAGCTGATCGTGCGCCCGATCAACAGCGTCACCAGCGGCCTGGAAGACATCGCCCAGGGCGAAGGCGACCTGACCCGCAACCTGGAAGTGCGCGGGCGCGACGAAACCGCCCAACTGGCCAGCTGGTTCAACCAGTTCCTCGGCGCGATCCGCAGCCTGATCCAGCACATCGGCTCTGCCGCCAGCAAGATCCTCAGCACCTCCACCAGCTCGACCCGGGTGTCCAGTGACATGGCCGAGGCGGCCGGGCGCCAGCGCGAAGCCGTGGACATGGTCTCTACCGCCTTCCACGAAATGGTCGCCACCGCCAACGAAGTCGCCCGCTCGTGCAGCCAGGCGGCGCAGTCGGCCGACAGTGGCCAGCAGCAAGCCCGTGAAGGCCAGCAGCAGATCGATGCAGCCGTGAACAGCGTCGACCGCCTGAGCCAGGAGATCGAGCAATCGGCCCAGTCGATTCAGCAGCTGGAACGCGACAGCAACGCCATCCAGTCGATCCTCGGCACCATTCGCTCGATTGCCGAGCAGACCAACCTGCTGGCCCTCAATGCCGCGATCGAGGCCGCCCGCGCCGGTGAACAGGGCCGTGGCTTCGCCGTCGTCGCCGATGAAGTGCGGGCGCTGGCCAAGCGTACCGCCGACTCCACCGCCGAGATCGATGGCCTGCTGGGCAACCTGGCCAGCCGCACCGCCGAGGTTGCCGAACAGATGCACGCCAGCCTGGAAGTGTCGCAGCAGTCGGTCAGCCGCATTGGCCTGGCCCGCGACAGCTTTGGCCAGATCCGTGAGTCGGTGGACGTGATTCGCGACATGAACACGCAGATCGCCACGGCAGCGGAAGAGCAGCATCAGGTAGCCGAGGACATCAACCGGCACATCAGCCAGATCCATGGCGATGCGCAACTGGTGGCCGAACTGGCCCAGGCTGCGCGCCAAGACTCGGAGAGCCTGGCAGGGTTGTCCAACGAGCTGGATTCGCTGGTACGACGCTTCCGCACCTGACAGCCACTTCACGGCTAAAGCAAGCGACCTGTAGGAGCAGCCTTGCGCTGCGAAGAGGCCGGTGACAACAGCATAGTTTTTCGCTGCTATCACTGGCCTCTTCGCAGCACAAGGCTGCTCCTACAGTTTCAGCTCCCCAGGCGTCGCCCCAAACAACTGCTTGAACGCCGCGATGTAAGCCGAGGTCGAGTCATACCCACACCCCAACGCGGCCTCCGTTACATTCTCCCCCGCCTCCAGCAACGCCAGCGATGACAGCAGCCGCATGCGCTGACGCCAGTTGCGAAAGCTCAACCCCGTCTCACGCTGAAACAGCCGCATCAACGTCTTCGCCGAACACTCCAGTTGCAGCGCCCATTGCTGCAAGGTCTGGGCTGTATCCGGTGCCGCGATCAGACTATTACACAACGCCAGCAACCCCGGATGACGCGGGAGGGGCAACGAGAACCCGACTTCCGGCAACGTGCGCAACTGGTCGAGCAGTACCGCGACCAATCGCGATTCGGCGCTGTCGGCTTCCGGGTAATCCGCCGGGAACAGGCAGAACTGCTTGATCAACTCCCGCGCCAGCGGCGTCACCTCCAGCACCCGGCAGTGCTCCGGCGCCCACGGGCAGGCATCGCGGCGCACGTACAGGCTGCGCATTTCGGCCTGCATCGACGTCACCACTTCGTGTTCGGCGTCCGCCGGGATCCACACACCCCACTGAGGGGGCGCGAAATAGCTGCCATCGCGGGTGTAGACGCCGAGAACGCCACTGATGGCGTAGGAAAACTGCACCCAGTCGTGCTGATGGCGAGTGGTCCAGGAGCCGGCGCCGAGGCTTTCGGCGCGGGCATAAAGGGGCCTGGGCAGGTGGTCGAGCGCCGGGATGGCCCGGGGATGTCCGATGATCGGCATGGCGGTTTCTTGTAGTTCTGATCGGACAAGCCTACCAGTTGCGCGACATGACTGTGACATCTGCCCCACCTGATCACCGTTCGACGATGACCGTCACCCCTTGCCCACCTGCCGCACAAATCGATATCAAACCGCGGCCCTTCCCCGTCGCGGCCAGCAGCTTCGCCAGGTGGGCCAATATCCGCCCTCCGGTCGCGGCAAACGGATGCCCCGCCGCCAGCGAGCTGCCTTTGACGTTGAGCTTGCTGCGGTCGATTGCCCCAAGCGGTGCGTCCAGCCCCAGGCGATCACGGCAGTACTCCGCATCCTCCCAGGCCTTGAGGGTGCACAACACCTGGGCGGCGAAGGCTTCGTGAATCTCGTAGTAGTCAAAATCCTGCAGGCTCAACCCATTGCGCGCCAACAGGCGCGGCACTGCATACACCGGCGCCATCAACAACCCTTCACGGCCCGTGACGAAATCAACCGCTGCGGTCTCGCCGTCAACCAGGTAGGCCAACACCGGAAGCCCCTGTGCCTGCGCCCATTCCTCCGTGCCCAACAGCACCAGCGATGCGCCATCGGTCAAAGGGGTGGAGTTGCCTGCGGTAAGCGTGCCCAGCCCGCTGCGGTCGAATGCCGGTTTGAGCTTGGCCAGTTGCTCCAAGGTCAGGTCCGGCCGCAGGTTGTTGTCACGGCTAAGTGCCAGGAAGGGCGTGAGCAGATCATCCTGCCAGCCTTCGGCATAGGAGGCCGCCAGCCGCTGATGGCTAAGCAAGGTCAGTGCATCCTGCTCGGCGCGGTCGATCCGCCAGGCCTGCGCCATGCGCTCGCAATGCTCGCCCATCGACAGGCCTGTGCGCGGCTCGCCATTGCGCGGCAACTCAGGCTTCAGGTGGCCGGGGCGCAACTTCAGGAACGGCTTCAGCCGTTCACCCAGGCTTTTGCCGCGGTTGGCCTCCAGCAGTATGTGGCGCAACCCTTCGTTAACGGCAATCGGCGCATCGGAGGTGGTGTCGACACCGCCCGCGATGCCGCTGTCGATCTGCCCAAGGGCAATCTTGTTGGCCACCAGCAAGGCCGCCTCCAGCCCCGTGCCGCAGGCCTGCTGGATGTCGTAGGCCGGCGTGCGCGGCGACAAACGCGAACCGAGCACGCATTCGCGGGTCAGGTTCATGTCACGGGAGTGCTTCAGCACCGCGCCCGCCACCACTTCGCCCAGCTGCAGCCCATGCAAGCGGTAACGCTCGATCAGGCCCTCCAGGGCGACGGTCAGCATTGCCTGGTTGCTGGCGGTGGCGTAGGCACCATTGGAACGGGCGAACGGGATTCGGTTGCCGCCCAGGATCGCGACCCGGCGAGGTGAACGCATGCGCATGTTCCTCCTGAAACAATTTAAACCGTACAGCCTAGGTGTTTTTACCGCATTCGAACGACCTTGCCACAAAGTTGGTCCACACTTTCAAGCTTGCCTTCAGGGAGACCCACTCATGAGCGATCGCTACCTCGGCTTTGCCAACTCCAACCTCGGCCGCCGCCTTGTGGATGCCCTCGGCCTGCCACACCCGGCCCCGCTGGAGCGCTGGCAGGCAGGCCGCCTGCGCCCGGTAGAGGGTGCCCTGGTACTGGGTGGCGGGCCACTGACGCGCCAGGTCGAGGCCATCGCCCCACGCCTCACCGACGAACTCTACAGCTTCAATGCCGAAGGGTTACAGGCGCCGGCCTGGGTTGCAGGGCTTGGGCCGAAGCTCAAAGCCGTGGTGTTCGATGCCACTCACCTGTCCGACAGCGATGAATTGAAGCAGTTGCGCGAATTTTTCCAGCCGTTGCTGCGCAGCCTGGCGCCCTGCGCCCACGTGGTGATCCTCGGCCGCGCGCCAGAAGGCCTCGACGACCCACTGGCCAGTGTCACGCAACGGGCGCTCGAAGGGTTCAGCCGCTCGCTGGCCAAAGAGCTGCGCAACGGCGCGACCGCACAGTTGCTGTATATCGGCCAAGGTGCTGAAGACCAGTTGGAAGGTGCCCTGCGCTTCTTCCTTTCGCCCAAGAGCGCGTTCATTTCTGGCCAGGTGCTGCGCCTTGAAGCCTGCGCCAGCCAGGTCGAGGACTGGACCCGCCCGCTTGGCGGACGACGCGCCCTGGTGACCGGCGCTGCACGCGGTATCGGCGCCGCGATTGCCGAAACCCTGGCGCGGGACGGCGCCGAGGTGCTGCTGCTGGATGTGCCGCAAGCCCGGCAAGACCTCGAAGCCCTCGCCGCGCGGCTGGGCGGCAAGGCACTGGCGCTGGACATCTGCGCCAATGACGCCGCAGCGCAGTTGCTCGAAGCGCTGCCCGGGGGTATCGACATCGTGGTGCACAATGCCGGCATCACCCGCGACAAGACCCTGGCCAACATGACCCCCGAATATTGGGATGCGGTGATGGCCGTGAACCTCAAGGCACCGCAGGTACTCACCCAGGCACTGTATGAAGCAGGCGCGCTCGGCGAGAACGCGCGCATCACGCTGCTGGCGTCGGTCAGCGGCATTGCCGGTAACCGCGGGCAGGCCAACTATGCGGCGAGCAAGGCCGGCTTGATCGGCTTCGCCCAGGCCTGGGCGGCAAAACTCGCAGCGCAGGGTGCCAGCATCAATGCCGTGGCCCCCGGCTTCATCGAAACGCACATGACCGCCGCCATGCCTATGGGGCTGCGCGAGGCCGGGCGCCGCTTGAGCTCACTGGGCCAAGGCGGGCGGCCACAAGACGTCGCCGAGGCCATTGCCTGGCTCAGCCAGCCCGGCTCCGGCGCGGTCAATGGCCAGGTGCTGCGGGTCTGTGGCCAAGCGCTGATGGGGGCCTGACCATGAGCCGACACTGGCACGACCTGCACGCCCCGGACTCACGCGCGAGCCTTTACCTGCGTGCGGCCAGCAAGCGCAAGATCAGCGGCGACAAGCTGCCCGACGAAGGCCTGCGCTGCGTGATGCGGGTTCAGCCCGACAACCTGGCAGCCTACCGCCGACTCTGTCACTTCACCGACGATGGCCGCCTGCCCGCTACTTATCCCCATGTGATGGCCTTCCCCCTGCAATTGCAGCTGCTGACGGCGCACAGCTTCCCCTTCCCCTTGCTCGGGCTGGTGCATCTGCAGAACCGCATCGAGGTGTTGCGGCCACTGGGCGGCATCGATGCATTACGTTTCGCCGTCTACGCCGACAACCTGCAACCCCACGCCAAGGGCGCCACCTTCGACCTCATTACGGAAGCCGAAGATGGCCTGGGCCTGCTCTGGCGCGAATGCAGCCGCACGCTGGTACGCGGGCTACGCCTGGAGGGCCAGGCCAGTGAGCAAACAGACAGCGCGCCTGACGCACTGGCAGAGGCGAGCCGCTGGTATGCCGACAGCGATATCGGCCGGCGTTACGCCAAGGTCTGTGGCGACTACAACCCGATTCACCTGAGCGCTGCCAGTGCGCGACTGTTCGGGTTCCCCAAGGCCATTGCCCACGGCATGTGGAGCAAGGCCATGGCACTGGCGGCCCTGCGCGGGCATCTGCCACACAGCGGCTACAGCTTCGAGGTGGCGTTCCGCAAACCGGTGCGATTGCCTTCCGAGGTGGTGCTCAGTGCCAGCGAAGCCGGGCCAGAAGGTGAACTACGGCTGGATGGGCAGGGTGAGTTGCTGCACATGGTTGGCCGTTGGGGTGGCCTGTAGGCGCAGGCCTCTTGCTTTGCATCGGGCCTGCGCCGAAGCTATGCGGCATTAGGAGACCCCCGATGAACCTGCAAGAACTCACCGAACGCCTGCACCGGATCCGCGACAACAACGATTGGCGCGGCTTCCACAGCCCAAAGAACCTGGCCATGGCCGCCAGCGTTGAAATGGCCGAACTGGTCGAAATCTTCCAGTGGCTGAGCGAGGACCAATCCCGCCAGCTGCCTGCCGACACACTCGCCCACGCCGGCCAAGAGGTGGGCGATGTGGTGCTCTACCTGTTGCTGCTGTGCAGCGAGCTGGGCCTGGACATGGACCAGGTGGTAAGGGCCAAGCTGGCCGACAGTGAAAGGCGCTTCGCCCGATGAACGACCGTCACTTCGATGAACTGGCCACCCGCTTCGCCGAGAAAATCTACGGCGGTGCCAAGGGCGCCATTCGCCTGGCCGTGCTGCAGGCCGACCTGGCCGAAACCTTGCCCGATCGCCCGCTGCGCATACTCGACATCGGTGCAGGCCTGGGCCACATGGCCCTGTGGCTGGCACAACGCGGCCATCACCTGACCCTCGCCGAACCCGCCGCGCCCATGCTCGACGGTGCCCGCGCGCGCTTTGCCGAGGCCGGCCAGACGGCCACCTTCATCCAGGCACCGTGGCAGGACCTGCTGGGCCAGCTGACCGAACCCTACGACCTGGTGCTGTGCCACGCCGTGCTCGAATGGCTGGCCGAACCCGAAAGCATCCTACCCGTGCTGCACCAGCTCACTGCGCCCAGCGGGTGGCTTTCGCTGGCGTTCTACAACCGCGACGCACTGGTCTATCGCAACCTGCTCAAGGGCCATTTCCGCAAACTGCGCAGCAACCGCCTGGAAGGTGAAAAGCAGAGCCTGACCCCGCAGAAACCCCTTGATCCGCGTGAGCTCAAGGCGCAACTTGATCCTATGTGGCAGGTCGAAAGCGAGAGTGGCGTCAGGGTGTTCCACGACTACATGCCCAAGGAGTTCCAAGCCAAGGCCGAAATACTCGACCTGCTGGAAATGGAACTGGCCCACCGCCGACACCCAAGCTTTGCCGGGCTCGGTCGCTACCTGCACTGGATCTGCCGCCCCCGCTGACCCCGCCCGCCGGGAGGAATACATGCCCTACCGTCTGTTGTGCCTGGCCCTGCTGCCCCTTGCCCTGGCTGCCTGCCAGGGCAGCAACCCGTATGTCGCCAGTAGCCGCCCCTTACCGCCCGCCCCTGCGCAGGCGGCCACCACCTTCGATGCCAGTGCCTACCCGGCACCCGCCCGTGACTACGGGCACTACCGCAGCTGGAGCTGGCGTGACGGCCAGTTGCCCAGCGGCACAGCCAATGCCGACCCGGCACAACTGGCCGATGCCATCAGCGGCGCGCTCGACCAGCATGGCCTGCGCCCTGCCCGGGGCAGCGCCGGCGATTTGCTGGTAAGCGCCGACATGCGCCTGGAAAAACGCCTGCGCCAAGTACGTGACTACGACACCTACGACCCCTACTACGGCCCCTACCCCTACGGCAGTGTGGGTTATGGCGGCTACCGCAACGGCTACGGTGCCTATGCCAGCACGCCGATCGTGCGCACCTACGAGGTGGAGGTGATGGTGGTACGCATCGATCTGTACGACGCTCGCAGCGGCCAGCCGGTGTGGAGCGCCAGTGCTGAAAGCAACAGCGACAAGGACTCGCCGCGTGATCGCGAAAGCGCCTTGCGTGATTCGGTGCACAAGGCGCTCAGCGGCTATCCTCCCAGTTAACGTTTAACGGAGAACCATCATGTTGCGCCGTCTCGTTCTACTGTCATTCGCGCTGGTGCTCACGGCCTGCTCGAGCAACAACGTCCAGCAGGACTTCGACGCCAGCCGCGATTTTGCCGCCTACCGCAGCTGGGCGTGGCAGGAACCCGGCTTGCAATACCGCCCGGACGACCCTCGCATCAAAAGCGACCTGACCGAGCAGCGCATTCGCCAGGCCGTGGCCGAGCAGCTCGACCAACGCGGCCTGCGCCCGGCGCAGGGCAATGCGCGGCCTGACCTGAAAGTGCGCGCCTACCTCATCGTCGAGCAGCGCCAACAGCAGATCACCACCAACTATGGCGGTGGCTGGGGTGGTTACTGGGGAGGCTACTGGGGCGGGCCGATGTACAACGAAACCCGCAGCGTCGACTACAAGGTCGCCACCATCCAGGTCGACATGTTCGATGGGCGGGACGACAAGCTGGTCTGGCGTGGCAGCGCTGAACAGATCATGAACAATTACCCGCCAAGCCCGGAAGAACGTAACAACGCGATCCAGAATACGGTGACCAATGTGCTGAGCAACTACCCACCCGGCAGCAAGAAGTAATGCGCCGAGGCCCATCGTCGGCTTGCCGGCGATGGGCCAACACAGGCCCCGTCAGCTGCGACATCTTCTGATCCCGTCACGCCTTTTTCCCTTCCCGCCGCGCCCGCTTGCAACTTCGCGTCTACCCTGAATTCAAGGAAACCTGACTGACCGGGTAGAAGTGTTCAACAATTAGGGAAGGCGACCTGCCAATGCAAAGCATTGTTCTTCTGATGTGGCTTGCCTTGTGCTCCGAACAGGATGTGCGTCAACGGCAAATATCCAACGCGCTGACCCTGGGCGTCGCTGCCTGCGCCCTGGCCTGGCTGTTCGCCACCGGCCACAGCTGGATCGGTGCCGACGCCAGCGACGCCGGTTGGGCGCTGGCCATCGTCATGCTGCTGACGTTACCCGGCTACATGCTCGGGCGTTTCGGCGCCGACGACGTCAAATTGATGGGTGCCCTGGCGCTCGCCACCAGTCCTCAATATGTGCTCGGCACCTTCATTGGTGCGGGTATCACAGTCGTGCTCTGGCTGCTGTCGCGTCGCCGCCTGTGGACCTTGCTCAATCCTAAGGTCAAGAAGCGCTTGCAGGCCCTGACGGAGCAAATGGGCGACAAACAGGCCTTCGTACCGTACGTCCTGGCGGGCTTTATGCTGACAGCCGTATGGATCCAATAATCATCCCTGTTGTCCTATAACTTGTACGGACCTTGTACAGAATTGCCAACTGCGACTATTTTTAAGCTGCCGGAGTGTCTAGCCCGGGAGCAGGGCCGATTACGAACAGGGAGTTGATCGTGAACAAGCCGTCCAGTGAAGTGAAGGTGCTGGTGGTCGATGACCAGCCATTGATCGTCGAACAATTGTGTGAATACCTCGAAAGCCAGGGCCACGTGTGCGTCCCAGCCCATTCCACTGCCCAAGCCATCGAGCGCTACTCGGCTGACCAAAAGATTGGCTTGGTGCTGTGCGACCTGCACATGCCCGAGCGTGATGGCATTGAGCTGGTCCACGCCTTGAAGGAGCTGGCCGGCAACAAGCGTATGTTCGAAGCCATCATGCTGACCGGTCGTGCCGACAAGCAGGACGTGATCCGCGCCTTGCGCGCGGGCTTTGTCGACTATTACCAAAAACCGGTAGATTTTAACGAGCTGCTCGAAGGTTTGCGCCGTCAGGAAAAGGCTCTGCTGGAGCGTCAGCGCAACATGAAAGACCTCGGTGGCCTCAACCAGCGCCTGCAGGACCTGGCAGAGTCGGTCGACGAGCTCTACCACGACCTGGAAAAGGCCCGCGGCCAAGGCGTGCACCGCCGTGCCAGCGATGTCGAAGAAAGTGAAAACGAGCTGCCCGCCGTATTCGAGAAGCTGTCGCCGCGTCAACTGGAAGTGGCCCGCCTGGTGAGCAAAGGCAAGACCAATTACCAAATTGCCTGTGAACTGGGCATTACCGAGAACACCGTGAAACTCTACGTTTCTCAAGTACTGCGCCTGACCCACATGCACAACCGCACGCAGCTGGCGCTCGCGCTGACGCCGAGTTCTTCACCGGTGCATCAGCGCTTTACCGCTCATTGAAATACTGGCCTGTCAGCGGCATCCGAGTTGCCGTTGATAGGCCATTAGCCCCAGGGCTCATTCCATCTGGTAGGTAAGGTTTAGCGTCACGCGTGGCCCGCGGCTCAGGCTATCCAGGGCAACATCCGCCAAGGGTTTCGCGACTTCCACCGCCAAATTGAAGTAGCGCCCATCCCCCAACCGCAGCCCCAGCGCAGCGGACGCCATGTGGGCATTCTCGACATTGCTGCGGTTGTACCAAGCCTGCGCAGCATCGAGTACCGCATAGGGTTGCAGCACCTTCAGCCAGTTGCCGTTGGGCCGAACACTGTAGCCAAGCTCGTACGCTACCCCCCACCCCTTGTCCCCCGCTGCCTGGTCGCGTGGATAACCGCGGCCGAAAGTTTGCCCGCCAAACACCGCCCGCTCGCTGTCGGGCAGCGTGTCGTCACTCCAGTACAAGGCACCAGACGCCACCCCCTGCCAATCATTGAACAACGCGTCGCTCTGCAACCCCGAGAGGCGAAATCGCAGAAAGTCCAGGTCATAGTCGGCGTCGCTGCGTGCCCCCAGGTAATCCAGGCCTTGATAGACACCGGCACTGACAATACGCAAGCGACGATCGTCGGCCTTGCGCCAACTGCCTTCAAATGACACTGCGCGTACGTAGCTGTCGTACTGGTGTGACGGCAACAGCCCCGCAGGCCGATCTTCGAGGTGCTCACTGATCGCGTAGAAACCCCCCGCCACCGTCATCCACTCATCCGCCTTGACGATCAGCGGCTGGCCAAGGCCAACCGAATAACGCTCGCTTTCACGCTGCTGAGTCAAATCGCTGCCGTCCTCCAGCCGAATTCGGGTGCCCGGCGTGCTGCGATAGCGCGAGGCAGACACCAGCAACTGGCTGCCTTCAGCATCCAGGTACTGGCTGTAGTCCAACCGCTGGTAATGCGCCTGGTCATCGCCGGGCGGCAGCAACACGCTTGCCTGGAACTGCTCGGCATAGCGGGTCTGGGCGTTGCTGGTGACGGCGAACAGCGCCTGGGCGTCCTCACGGCTGCCATCGCTTACGGTAACGCCAGCGGCGAACGGCGTACGCCGCGCGTGGACCGTGAGCTGAGCGGCGCCCTCAGGCGACTGCGCCGCAGCCAATTCAGCGTCCACCACCACGCCGGGAAGGCGCCCGGCGAGGCCCAGATAACGATCGAGTGTTTCCCGCGTCAGCGGGCGTTCCGCCTGCAAGCGCTGCAGCAACTGCTGCAGGTAGGTGCGGGCCGAGCCGATGTCGCCTTCCAGCTGGTACCCATGGATATAGCCCTCGACCAAAACCACCTCAACACGGCCGTCAGCGACATCCTGCGGCGGGAGGTAAGCGTACGACAGCAGGTAGCCTTCTTGCCGGTAACGTTGAGTAAGGCGCGCGGTGTACTGCTGCAACTCGCCCAACGTGGTTTCACGCCCGATCAACGGCTGGTAGTGGTCACGCAGGTCACTCAAGGGGAACACCGTCCCCCCTTCGAAGCGCACCTTGTGCAACACCAGGCGGGTCTCCAGCGGCGCCCAGCCTGCCGCGCTGGCGTTCGGCAGCGCCAGCCGCAGGTGTGGGGCAAGTGGGCGGTAGGTGTCCAGCGGCAGGTTGGCGGCGGGCAGGCGACGCTCGTTTTCGTGGCTGTCGAGAAAGCCCGGCAACGGCTCCGCGCGGGCCATCAAGGCCCAGGGCAGCAACAAAAGAGGTATGACCAGAGGACGCATAGGACGCTCCATGATCCCTCGTGTACCGGGGCGCCAGCCGGTCACACCCGTCTTGTGCAAAGCGTAGGTGCTGGCCCGGCAATCGTCGAACGGCTACTCGCTGACCTGAAACGCCACCCGCGCGGTCTCGCCACTTTCATCCAGCGCGCTGAGCTCGATTTGCCCGGGCCGTTCGAAACGTACCAGCAGGCTGTCCTGGCCTTGGGTCTCGCCCAACGGCTGGCCGTTGAGGAACCACCAGCGCCGCCCGCCGCCGCCCAAGGCAGAAACGTGCAATTGCAGCGGTTCGCTGCTGGTTGCCGGACGGCGCAGGTTGTCCCCCGGGCGCACGCCGACAATCGACAGCGGGGGTGCGCTGGCGGGCGCCTGCGGTGGGCAGGCCGGGTCTACTGCCGGCAGGCGCGCTGCACGCCGTTCGACCCTGGGCAGCCAAGGCTCCAGCGGGGCGGGCCAGAGCGCGATGTCGCGTACCTTGGCCCCCGGGCAACTGCCGTCGACCCGCAGCCCTTGCGCATTGACCCAGACGCGCTCACGCAGGCCCAGCCCGAGCGGCTGATCGGCCGCCTGCAAGGTCGGCGGTGTGGTGCCGTCGAGGGTCCAGGCAAAGCGCTGGCGGCGGCAGTTGGGGTCTTGCCGATTCATCGGCTGGCCCAGCGGCCAGCAGATGGCTGCCACGCCGATGGTAGGGGGCACCTGCTCGACCGGCACGCTGATACCGCGCTGGGCATCGCGGTTGCTTAGCAGGTCATGCACCTGAAGCATCAACGGCGCCGCCGAGGCCAGGCCGAACTGCCCGGGTACCGGTGTGCCGTCGGGGCGGCCGATCCATACACCAATCAAGTAGCGCGGGCCGACCCCAATCGACCAGGCGTCACGAAAGCCATAGCTGGTACCGGTCTTCCAGGCCAGTTGCGGGCGCTGCACCAGTTCGGCGTGCGGGTCGCGGTCAGGGCGTGCCTGGCCGCTCAGAATACGCCGGATAATCCACGCCGCCCCTGGCGACAGCAGGCGTCGCTCTACCAGCGGGTCCTGCGGCTGCAGGCGGATGCGCGCACTGTTGCCGGCCCGGGCCAGCGCCGCATAACCGCCGACCAGGTCTTCCAGGCGGCTGCCCGCCCCCCCGAGGATCAACGACAAGTTGGGCTCGGCCAAGGGCGGCAGCATCAGCGGCATGCCGGCCATGCGCAATTGCGCGGCGAAGCGTTTCGGGCCATATGCTTCCAGCAACTGAACGGCCGGCAGGTTGAGCGACAGCGCCAGTGCCGAGCTGGCCGACACCGGCCCGCTGAACCCCATCGAGAAGTTGCCGGGCCGATAGTCGCCGTAGCGCCTAGGCACATCCTGCAGCAGCGATTCGGAGTGGATCAGGCCGTCATCCAAGGCCATGCCGTAGAGGAAGGGTTTGAGCGTGGAACCGGGCGAGCGCAATGAGCGCACCATGTCGACGTGGCCGAAGCGGCGTGCGTCGCTAAGGTCGATCGAACCCAGGTAGGCGCGCACTGCCATGGTCTGCGCCTCGACCACCAGGATCGCCGCCGACGTGCGCTCCGGCAGGCGTGCGCGCCAGCCCAGCAGCAGGTCTTCGAGGCGCCTTTGCAAGGCTGCGTCTAGGGTGGTGCGGATTAGCGGTGGGCTATTCGCCGTGTTAAGCCGCCGCGCCAGCAACGGTGCCAGTGCCGGTTCCTGACGTGGCGCCAGCAGCAAGGGCTCCTCGGCAGCTTCCTTGAGCTGCTGGGCTGGCCATACCTGGTATTCCTCCAGGCGCTGCAGCACTTTGTCGCGTGCACGCTGGGCACGCTCGGGGTGGCGGTCCGGGCGCAAGCGGCTGGGTGCCTGGGGCAGCACCGCAAGCAGCGCCGCCTCGGCAGGTGTCAGGTGTTTGGGCGATTTGCCCAAGTACGCCCAGCTGGCCGCTGCCACGCCCTGCAGGGTGCCGCCAAAGGGGGCACGGTCGAGGTAGATCTGCAGGATTTCGCGCTTCGACAGGTGCCACTCCAGCTGCGCCGTACGCCATAACTGGCGCAGCTTGCCGGCCAGCGTCCGGTCATGCGGATCGAGCAGGCGCGCCACCTGCATCGACAGCGTACTGCCCCCCGACACCACGCGCCCTCCGCGCAGGTTCAGCCAGGCCGCACGGGCCAGGGCCAGCGGGTTGACCCCAGGGTGGCGATAGAACCAGCGGTCCTCGTAGGTCAGCAGCGCCTGCAAGTACAACGGCGAGACCTCTTCCGGGCTGACCGGGTAGCGCCACACGCCATCGGCGTCGGCAAAGCGCCACAACGGCGTGCCGTCTTCGGCCAGCACCACCCGCGCCAGGTCGTCGCCGGGCATGGGCAACGGCCAGATACGGTCGGCCAGCCACACCAGGCCCACGGCCAGGACCAGGGTGATGGCGCTACCACGCACAATCCTGCCCGCACGCGTGCGCGGCCGCGCTAAGCTTGGCATCGGGAACCGACTTGGCCAACTGATGGCCAAAGGCTTGGGAACGGCAACCTCGCCGGTGTGTTGATCAGGAAGCAACTATGCATGTAGAAGATTTTTTCGGGTGGCTGGGCCACGCACTCGGGTCGTTGATCCGCTTTATCGTCGACGCATTGAGCGGGCTGTTCAACCTGCTGGCCAATGCCGGCGGCAATTTCATCGATGGCCTGGCACGCACCCTGGGCATGGACACCTCGCTGGTCAGCATCCTTGCCCTGGTCGTCGGCCTGATGCTGCTGTACTCGGCAATCCGCGCCTTCATGCGCGCTTCGATCATCCTCGGGATCATCTGGTTGGTGCTGGGGTTGTGGGTGATGAGCTGGGTGATTCACTAAAGGCCATCGCCGCACCTCGCAGTGTGTGTGTGTGTGTGTGTAGGAGCAGCCTTGTGCTGCGAAGAGGCCGGTACAGGCAACAGGATTTTCGTTGCTCATACCGGCCTCTTCGCAGCACAAGGCTGCTCCTACAAGAGGCAGGCTTTTAGCGGGCTTTGACGGTCATCTCGCCTTGCCCATCGCCCACTGCCTGCAGGTTCGGGCGGTACATCGACTCGACCTGCGGCGGCGGCACACGGTAGGTGCCCGGGGTTACTGCCCGCGCCAGGTACAGCAGGTGCGTGGTGCCATAGCTGTCCAGCTTGAGCGCTGCGACGTAACTGTCATCGCGGTACTCCTGGTGCAGCACGCTGGCGTTCTGCATCGACTCACGCCACGCCTTCACGGCACTGCTGGCGTTCTCCAGGCTGGCCGCACTCTGTGCCAGGTTCTGGTTTTCCAGCTCAAGCCCCGCTGGCAGCAAATCCACCACCAGCGCATCCGGCACACGGTCCTCGGCCTTGAGGGCCAGGTGCACCAGCACCAGGTCGCCGCTGCGCAGGTTGTGCAGGTCCAATGCCTGGCCGTTCATGCCCAGGTACTCACGACGAATCTGCAGACCATTGCCACCGGCTGCCGGCGCCTGGCGCGGGTAGCCAGACAGCGTCAGCTGCTGGTAAAGCGTCTCGCTGCCTTCGTTTTGCACCGTCAGCGGCGACGCCAGCAGCGGGCCTTCGAGCTTGAGGCCGGTTTCGGCATTGTTGAACTCGCGGATCTCACCCGCGCTGTCCAGACGCGCCTGCCACTTGCCTTCCGGCTTGCCGAGCAAACCACGGCCAGCGAGGAACAACGCGTTACGTTCCTGGGTAGACAGCCAGCGGTTGGCCGCCAACTCGTCCGACAGTGCGAACAGGCGTTGGTCGACCTGCTTGCTGGCCAGGTTGCTCTCCTGCAACAGCGCCAGAATCAGCGCCTGGTCACGCAGGCTGCTGCCGTAGTCAGCCATCCAGCCTTTGCTGCGGCCAATACCCAGGCCGGCTTGCAGGGCCTGCTCGGAACGTGGCTTGTCGCCCATCTTCTCCAGCGCTACCGCCAGTTGCACCAGCGGCAAGCCGGAGCGAGCGTCGGCACGGCGTTCGAAAAGCCCGCGCAAGGCACCCAAGGGCGCCTGCTGGCTGCGCGACAGAACCAGGGCAGCATAAGCCTGCACGGCGAAGCGGGTATGGTCAGCGTTCTCGCTGTAGTCGACCTCGATCAGGTTGCGTTCCTGCAGGTAGCGCAGCAAGCGCTCGTTGGCCTTCTTCAGCGCCTCGGCGGGCACGCCGTAGCCCTGGTCACGGGCGCGCAGCAAGAAGTCGGTGACGTAGGCGGTCAACCAGTACTCTTCTTCACTGTCCGAACTCCACAGGCCGAAGCTGCCGTTGTAACGCTGCATGCCCAGCAGGTGCTCGATGCCCATTTCGATCTTGCGCTTGCGCACGTCGGCCGGTTCGCCCTTGATCCCCAAGCGTTTGAGGCTTTCGGCATCGGCGTAGAGCGACGGATAAAGGCCGCTGGTGGTCTGCTCCAGGCACCCATAGGGGTAGGCTTCGAGGGCACGAATCTGTTCGGCCAGGTTCAGCGGCGGCCGGCTCGACAAGACCAGGCTGGCTTCAAGGCCCGCCGGTTCGAAGGCGGCCAGGTCCGCCTCGGGCAACGCCCATGGCTGGTCCTTCAAGGCAACCCGGTAGTGCTTGAGCATCGCCGGATAAGCCGGGCGCACACCCAAGGTCCATTCACGCTCGAAGGCCGTGGCCGGCTCGTTTGGCAGTTGCAGGCCATTGACCCGCACGCGCACCTTGCCCTGCCCCAGGCCGCCTTGGGCCTGCACCGGAATCATCAGCGTGCGGCGCTGGCCTTCGTCCAGCGCGACGCTTTGCACCGCACTCGCAACCAGGCTCAACTGGCCTTCGGTGCTGATCTCCACATTCAGTTGCTGGGCGCGGCCCGACAGGTTGGCCAGGTCCAGCGCCAGGCTGGTGCGGTCGCCACCGGCCAGGAAGCGCGGTGCCGAAAGCTCGGCGATCAGCGGCGCAGCCACCACCGTCTTGCCCTCGGCCACGCCGAAGTGGTCTTCGGTCCAGGCCTGCGCCATCAGCCGCAGTTCGCCATTGAAGTCGGGGATGTCGACCGTGGCCTGGCCCTCGCCCTTCTCGTCCAGGGTCACCGGCAGGCTCTGCTGCGCGACGATGGTCACCGTGGTGTTGGGGCGCTTGCCACCCTTAGCCATGGCCGCATCACCGCCAAAGGCCAGGCTGGCGAGGCGGCCCTGGCCGGCCTCGATCAACTGGCCGTAGATGTCCAACTGGTCGGCGCCATACGCTTTGCGGCCGAACAGGCTGGTGAACGGGTCAGGGGTCTTGAAGTCGGTGATGTTGAGGATGCCGACATCAACTGCCGACAGCAGTACATGCACCTGCTGCCCCGCAGCCACGGGGCTGCCATCGGCATTGGCCACCTTGAACTTGACTGTTAACGGCTGCTTGGGCCGCATCTTCTCCGGCGCCTGCAAGCTGACCGCGAGCTTACGCCCGGCCCGGTCGAGTGGCAGGTGCAACACGCCCACCGCGCGTTTCGGTGTGGCATTGGCCTTGCGCTCGCCGGGGCGAATCACCAAGGCGCTGATATACAGGTCGTGGCGTGCCCACTTCTTGTCCAGTTGCACGTCGAAGGTCTTGCCTTCGGCCGGCACCTCGATCTCTTGCCACCACAACGGGCCATCGCTGGACTCGATCATCAGGTAGCCGCTACCGGCGGCAGGTGGGGTCACCGTGACTTTGGCGGTGGCGCCATCGGCGTAGGACGGTTTGTCCAGGGCCAGCTTGACCTGGTCCGGGCGTACTGCGCCGCCTTCGGCGTTGTCCTGGGCGCGATAGCCCGCCCAGAAGCGCTCGCTGGACACCAGGCCAGTCTCTGGGTCTTCGACCTCGACCCGGTAAGGGCCCCACTCGACCTGGAACGACAACTTGGCGGTCGAGCCGGCCTTGACGCTGACGGTCTCTTCGCTCTGGGTGAGGAATTTCTCGTTGTAGTTGTAGCTCCAGCCGTCGCTCTGCGAGTAGTTCCAGTAGTAGTCACGGCGCTCGCGAATCAAGCGCACCTTGAGGTCATTGGCCGCCAGCTTCTTGCCATCAGGGTCGGCCACCAGGAACTCGAATTCCACCGGGCCGTCACTGTCGGTTTCCTCGCCTTCGAACAGGCCGCGCAGGCCCGGCAAACGTTCGGCAGGCCAGATCGGCTGTTCCAGGCGACGGGTGATCGGCCGGCCACCGGACTCCTGCAGGCTGGCCTGCACGGTCAGTTGCAGTGGCGAGCGGGCTTCGGCCCAGCGGCTTTCGATATCGACCACTGCCTTGCCGGCCTGGTCGAGGGTGACTTCGTCCAGCTCCAGGTCCTGGTTCAACTCGGTTTCGGTGACCGAACCGAACTGGTAACCCGGCAGCGCCGGCACCGCTTCGCGCAACGGGCGCACGTAAGCTTGGCCACTCAGCCGGTTACCCGCAGCCGGCGCGCCGTATAGGTAGCGGCCATTGACCTGGATGTGGGCGTCCTGATCAGGCGCAAGCGGTGCGCTGCTGCCTTTGAGCTCCAACGCCAAACGTTCGGGGAGGAAGTCTTCGACCAGAAACTCGTAGACCTGCTTGCGCCCGCCCCCCAGGTCGAGCAGCAATTGCCAGCGACCGGTCGGCGCCTCGCTGGCCAGTTGCAGTTGGTACTGGTAAAGGCCACTGCCATCCGCCTCCCAAACAAACTTGCGGCTGACCTGCTCATCAGGGCGACGCACTTCCACACTGACCGGCTGGGCCTTGACCGGCTTGCCATCCTGGTCGCGCAGCAGGCCGTTGAGCAGCACCGTCTCACCCGGGCGATACAGGTCACGCGGGCCGAAGATGAACAACTGCAAAGGGTTGGCTTGCGGGCCGGTGATATCGAATTCGGCCAGGTCCAGGGCTGCAGTGTTCAGGCGCAGCAACGTGGTGTGCACGCCTTGCGTGGCAATCAGGGTATCGGCCTTGGGCGTGATCGGCAGTTCGGCGTGGCCGTCGCCATCGGTCTTGGCCTGGGCCAGTAACTTGCCCTTCTCGTCATGCACCTCGAGGTTGACGTCTTTCATCGCCTTGCCGCCGTCCAGGGCTTGGGCGAACACATCGAGGCGGTCGCGGTAGCGGTGCGCAGAGACGCCGATGTCACTGAGGCTGAACAGGGTCGCCGGCTGCGAGTAGTCGTAGGTGCCCGAGGCACGCATCACTGCCAGGTACACGCCCGGTTCCTGCAGCGGCTTGATCCCGGCAATCGGCAGCAGCACGGTCTCGCGGGTGTTGCGCGCGGGGTTGAGATCGAAGCGGCCGCTGTAGACCAGCTCGGCCATGTCCAGGGTTTCTTTGGACTGGTAGTAGTACAGGCTGCTGTTACGCCCCCAGTTGACCAGGAAGGTCGAGAGCATCTCGGGCTTCACGCGGAAGAACTCGACATCGACCTTGTCGACGTTCAGGGCGATCACCGGCAAGCCTTCGGCCAGGCGCGTGGGCAGCAACGAACCGCGGCTGGCAAAGCCGATGGTCGGCTGCATGTCGCGGGTTTCCAGGCGGGTGACCGACTCGCTGTCGAGCGCGTTGCCATTGACCGCCAGCAGGCCTTTGTCGACCGTGAGCACCAGCTTGCGCTGTGGCTCCAGGTGGCGCAGGCGCAGCTCCATCTGGTTGTCGGAGAGTTCCCAGGCCCCGTCGACCTTGCCTTTGACGGTGTCGACCAGGTGCAGTTTGCCGGCGAAGTCCTGTGTGGCATCCAGCGGCGCGGAGAAGCTGATCGACAGCGCGCTGGCGCCGTCGAGCTGCACTTCCGAGACGTCCAGCACCGTGAGCGCCCGGCCCTCGTAGCGCTTGGCGAGCACGGCAGGGTCTTCGCGCTTGGCCGCTGGGGCCTCGGCGGGCGCGGTGGCTGCCGGTTTCTCGGACGGCGCGGGTTTGCCCGGCGCGGAGGAGTCACAAGCACTGAGCAAAGCCAGCGCGCAGGCCAGCAACAATCCTTTGTTGAACATGGAGTAGGAACTCTTAGGCAGCGTGTACGTGAGGGCAGCAACTATAGCGCAACGACGGGCGCGTCACCCGCCGTGTAGCGCCAGGTGAGACCGCGTTCGCGCGAATTGGTTGCCTGGCCGGTACACTGTGGCACTGCTAATGCCAGGATTTGAAATGTCTCAACTGACCACCGACTGGCGCGACCGCCCTACCCACCGCAAGGTCTGGGGCCTGGCCGCACCGATGATCCTCTCCAACATCTCCGTACCCCTGGTGGCGCTGGTCGACAGCACCGTCATCGGCCACCTGCCCCACGCCCACCAGCTGGGCGCCGTTGCCGTTGGCGCCACGCTGTTCACCTTCATGGTTGGCCTGATGGGCTTTCTGCGCATGGGCTCGACCGGCTTCGCAGCCCAGGCTGCTGGGCGCGGTGACGGCGCGGCGTTGCGCCAGGTGTTGGTGCAAGGCCTGCTGCTGGCCCTGGGCTTTGCCGTGGTCATCGGCCTGTTGGCGCTGCCCTTCAGCCAGTTGGCGCTGCACGCGATGCAGCCCAGCGCGGCGTTGCAGCAATCCACCGAGGATTTCTTCCACACCCGCCTGCTCGGGCTGCCTGCGGCACTGGCCAGCTACGCGCTGGTCGGCTGGTTCCTCGGCACCCAGAATGCCAGGGCGCCGCTGGCCATCCTGCTGACCACCAACCTGCTGAACATCATTCTCAACCTGTGGTTTGTGCTCGGCCTGGACTGGGGGGTGCTGGGTTCAGCGCGGGCCTCGGTGATCGCCGAGTGGAGCGCCGCACTGCTGGGCCTGGCCCTGACCCGCCCGGCCTTGCGCGCGTACCCCGGGCACATCGCCTGGGCGGCGCTCAAGCGCTGGCAGGCCTGGAGGCCGCTGCTGGCCGTCAACCGCGACATCTTCCTACGCAGCCTGGCATTGCAACTGGTGTTCCTGTTGATCACCGTGCAAGGCGCCCGGCTGGGTGAAGCGACGGTGGCAGCCAACGCCCTGCTGCTCAATGGCCTGCTGCTGACCGCCTACGCGCTCGACGGGCTCGCCCATGCAGTCGAGGCCTTGTGCGGCCATGCCATCGGCGCCCGCGACCGCGATACGCTCCGCCGCTCGCTGGTAGTAGCATGCGGTTGGTCGCTGATCACCAGCGTTGGCTTTGCCGGGCTGTTCCTGCTGGGTGGGCACCTGTTCATTGACCTGCAGACCGATATCGACAGTGTGCGCACGGCGGCTTACCCGTACCTGCCGTACTTGGCGGTACTGCCTTTGATTGCGGTGTGGAGCTACCTGCTCGACGGATTGTTCATCGGCGCGACGCGTGCGCGGGAGATGCGCAATGCGATGCTCGCGTCGGTGGTGATTGCGCTGCCGGTGGCGTGGGCCATGAGTGGGTTTGGCAACCACGGCTTGTGGTTGGCGTTTCTCGGGTTCATGGCATTGCGGGCGGTGACGTTGGGGTGGGTTGGGTGGCGGTTGCAGCAAAAGGGGCTGTGGGTTCAGTGATTTTGGGGCCGCTTTGCAGCCCATCGCTGGCAAGCCAGCTCCCACAGAATCACTGCATGGCCCGAGCCACGTGCAATACCTGTAGGAGCTGGCTTGCCAGCGATGGGCCGCAAAGCGGCCCCGGCGATTACGAAGACAAGTACGAAGAGCGGGTCAGCCCCAGGCGCAAGGCATCGAGGAACTGCGTCCGCTCGCGGGCGGTGATCTTCGCGCTGGCAACCTTGTCGCGGTAGTGAGTCATCAACTCCTCCGGCGACAGGTGCACGTAACGCAGCATGTCTTCGATGGTGTCGTGGGTCTCGATACCGGCGTGGTACACGCTGCCATCGGCATTCTGGTAGATGTTCACCGAGTCGGTATCACCGAACAGGTTGTGCATGTCACCCAGAATCTCTTGGTAGGCGCCAACCAGGAACACGCCCAGCAGGTAGTCCTCGCCCTCATTGAGCGCATGCACCGGCATGCTGGTCTCGATGCTCTGCTCGTCGACGTACTGGTTGATCTTGCCGTCGGAGTCACAGGTCAGGTCTTGCAGCACCGCGCGGCGCATCGGCTCTTCATTCAGACGATGCAGCGGGATGATCGGCAGTACCTGGCCGATGGCCCAGGTATCCGGCAAGCTCTGGAACACCGAGAAGTTGCAGATGTACTTGTCGGCCAGCTTGTCATTGAGCTCGTCCAGCACCTGGCGGTGCGAACGCTGGCGCGCCTTCAGCGAGTTGTGCAGGCGACGGCACACGGCGAAATAGCACTGCTCGGCCAGGGCTTTCTCGGCCAGGCTGATCTTGCCATCGGCGTACTGCGCCGCCACGTCACCCATGTAGTGGGTAGCGCGCCAGTAGGTCTCGGTGACCATCTCGATGTCGGTCGGGCCCAGCAGGTCGGCCAGCCACTGCACGGTCTCGGGCAGGGCTTCCTTGTTTTCGATGGTCGGCACGTCGTCGTTGTGTTTTTCGACGTCGGTCACCTGGATCACCAGCATGGCATGGTGCGCGGTCAGCGAACGGCCGCTCTCGGAGAAGATGTGCGGGTGCGGCAGGCCCTGCGCGTCGCAGAACTCCTTGAGCATGCCCACCACCACGCCGGCATAGTCATCCATGTCGTAGTTGATCGAGCTGGCATTGCGCGAGTGAGTACCGTCGTAGTCCACACCCAGGCCACCGCCGACGTCGATGTGGTCGACCGGCAGGCCCAGTGCACGCAGCTCGCCGTAGTAGCGGATGGCTTCCTTGAAGCCGTGCTGGTAGTCCGCCAGGTTGGCGATCTGCGAACCCATGTGGAAGTGCAACAGGCGGATGCCCTGGTCCAGGCCGGCATCGCGGAAGCGCTGCACCACCGAAATCAGCTGCGCAGCCGACAAACCGAACTTGGACTTCTCGCCACCGGTGTCGGCCCACTTGCTCGACGCCAGCGACGACAGGCGCACGCGCAAGCCGACCTGCGGCTTGACCTTGAGCTCGGCGGCCTCCTCGATCACCAGGGCGACCTCGGATTCCTTCTCGATGACGATGAACACGTTGTGGCCCAGCTTCTGGCCCATCAGCGCCAGGCGGATGAACTCGCGGTCCTTGTAACCGTTGCAGACGATGGTGCCGCCCTTTGGCGCCAGCGCCAGCACTGCCAGCAGCTCGGGCTTGGAGCCGGCCTCAAGGCCAATCGAGACGTTCTGCGTGGCGATGATGTTTTCCACCACCGCTTCCTGCTGGTTGACCTTGATCGGGTACAGCGCGGTGTACTGGCTCTGGTACTCGAGGCGCGCGATGTTGGCGTCGAAGGCACCGGTCAGCTGGCGTACACGGTCTTGCAGGATGTCGGGGAAGCGCACCAGCAACGGCAACGACAGGCCGCTCTGGCGCAGTTCGTCGACCTGCTCGAACAGGTCGATCGGCGCGCTATTGGGGCCATTAGGGCGTACTTCGACGCGCCCGGCTTCATTGATGGCGAAATAACCAGCGCCCCAATGGCGGATGCCGTAAACACTGCGGCTGTCGGCCACGGTCCATTGGCTACCATCGTCTTTGCGTGTGCGTCGTACGGACATTCAAGTCCCCTATAGATAAGTCGAAAACACTGCCCCAACGAAAAGGGCCGGCGCAGTGTAGAAGCTGAAAATGACGATTCGTCCGGTTCAGGGGTAGACCCTTCCAACAGGAACGAGTTTAGAAAGCACTGGGCAAAAAAACGCGCGACGGCCTCAACCGCCCGACTTTTTCGCCTTGAAACCCTGTTTGGTCAGCTCGCCGATCAACAGCTCGACATGGTCGCCCTGAATCTCGATAACCCCGTCCTTCAAGGCGCCACCGGTACCGCAGCGGCGCTTGAGCGTGGTGGCCAGCTCCTTGAGCTGATCGAGGGGCAGCGGCACACCGGTGACGGTGGTCACGGTCTTGCCACCGCGGCCTTTGCTTTCCCGGCGTACGCGGGCAATGCCGTCGCCTTCGGGGATGATTTGCTGCTTGCAGGTGCAGGCATCCACCGGCTGGCTACAGTCAGGGCAGTGCCGACCGGCATCGGTGGAGAACACGAGACCGCCAAGGGCGGAAAAGGAAGAAGCTTTCTTGGCCACTTTTGTTCCTCTGTGCTGAGGACAAAAACTGGTCGGCGGGAGCCGACCGCGAAGCCCCACTCTGGCAGGGGCGGCGCTACTGCCGCAAGATCTTGCGACAGCCCGAAAAGGGCGCGCAGTGTAACGATAAATCAGGGGATTGCTAAGTACTGGAATGCGCCATTTTGCGAATGTTTTGCGACCCTTCGCGGGCAAGCCCGCTCCTACAGGTACTGCACGGTTCTTAAAGGCTCCGGTAAACCTGTGGGAGCGGGCTTGCCCGCGAATAGGCTGCAACGCCGTGCAACTAGGGCAAGCTGGCTTTGTACCGCTGCAACGCCGCCAACGAGTCCGGGCAATACGGCTTGGTGTGGCTTTCTTGTTCCGCCTGCGCCAGGCTGATGAACCGCGCCTCGCTCACCTCTTCCGGCTGCAAGCGCAACGGTGCATCGGACACCGCCGAATACACCGCACACCACAAGCGGTTATCGGGTTGGTCGAAGTAGAACCGTTCATGAAAGCGCAACGCGACGCCGTCGATACCCAGTTCTTCGGCCAACTCCCGCGCAGCCGACTCGGCGTAGCCCTCGCCCGCCGTCACCATGCCGCCCGCCGCCACATCCCAAAAGCCTGGGTACAGCGCCTTGCTCAAGGTACGCCGGTGCACGCACAACTCCCCGGCGCTATTGAACAGCAAGATGAACGTGCAACGGCCAATCAGCCCGCGCTCGCGCAACTCTGCCCGGGGCAAGGCGCCGAGCACCTGGTCGGCTTCGTCGACCCAGGCAACCAGCTCACGGTCGGAAGCCGCCCGATGGGCGGCTTCTTGGGTGCTGATGGCCACGATCACCCCTGCGACAGCAGCTGACGCAGGTCGATGACCGCAGCGTTGGCCCGGGAGATGTAGTTGGCCATGACCAGCGAATGGTTGGCCCACATGCCGAAGCCGCTGCCATTGAGCACCATCGGGCTCCACAGCGCTTCCTGCGAGGCTTCCAGCTCACGGATGATCTGGCGCACGCTGACCGTGGCATTCTTTTTCGCCAGCACATCGGCGAAGTCGACCTCGATGGCGCGCAGCAGGTGCGACAGCGCCCAGGCCTGGCCACGGGCTTCGTAGAACACGTTGTCGATCTGCAGCCATGGGGTTTCGACCAGCTCTTCGTCAACCTGCGGTGCCTGGCCAGGTTGTACCGACTCGGTCTTCAGGGTGGTGTTGAGCTTGACCCGGCCAACGCTGGCCGACAGGCGCTGCGACAGCGAACCCAGGCGGGTAGCCACATCGCCCAGCCAGTTGTTCAGGTTGTCGGCACGGGTGTAGAAGATCGCGCCCTTGTCGCCAGCGGCCAGGCGAGTCTGGTAGCGGTTCAGCGACTTGATGCCTTCTTCGAACTCAGACTCGCTCGACGGCAAAATCCAGCTCTTGTTGTCGAAGTTGAAGCGCGGCTCGGCCTTGGCCAGGTCGGCGTCTTCAGTGGACTGCGACTGCGAGCGGGCGAAGTCTTTGCGCAACGCGCGGGACAAATCGCGGACCTGGACCAGCACGCCGTATTCCCAGCTCGGCATGTTGTCCATCCACAGCCCCGGCGGGAAGCGGTCGTTGGAAATGTAACCGCCCGGCTTGTTCAGCAAGGTACCGGCGACGGTCTTGAGGGTTTCGATGGTGGTATAGCCGATGACCATCTGCTGGCCATTACGCTCGGCCGCAGCCTGGGCGTTCTGCTGCACCGGGAACAGCTCCGGCTCCTGGCTCCAGTACCAGCCCAGGCCGATACAGACCAGCAGATACAGGCCGATCAGAGTACCCAGGGCACGGCTCCAGAGGCCGCCCAGGTAGCTACGGGCGGCGGCGCCACGGCCATCAACACGCTCGCGGGGTTCGGCTTTGGCCTCGCGGTTTTTCCAGTCCAGCATGGCATTGTCCTTAATCAGTCAAGACGGTTCAGAGGCTTGGACCCCAGGCCTTCGCCAGGGTGCCACGGCAAGCCCGCATCGCTGCACTATAAAGCAGACACTGCCGTACGCATAAGCGACCAGTGGGTCAGTAACTGAATATTCGTTCTAAACGCTTTGTTGATGGAGGGCACTCACCCAACGGAAAAGAGCTGCTAGCATAGAGCCATCATCGCACCTGCACACCACCCACCCAAAAGTAGCCAGGACATGAGCCAAGCAGTCGATCCGAGCCACCAGTGCCCCGCCCAGCACCTGTCGCGTCCCGGCCTGCGCAAGGATGACCCGCTCAACCCGGTGCCCCTGCCGCCCCTGCGCAAGCCTGTATACATCCTTTTGCAGGACCATGAGCGCGCCCAACGCCTGGCCCAGCAGCTGGAGTTTTTCGGCCTCGGTGTGCAGGCCTTGTTCAGTGCGGATGCGTTTCGGGCTTCGCTCAGTGAATGCCCGCCTGCGGCGGTGGTGATGGATGTCGACTTCACCGGCAGCGGCCAGGGCCTGCGCTTGGCCGCCCAAGCTCAGCAAGGTGTGCCGCAAACGATTCCGCTGCTGTTCTTCAGCCACCACGAAACCGATACCCCGACCCGCCTTGCCGCGGTGCGCGCTGGCGGCAAAGAGTTTCTGACCGGCACCCTGGAAGCCTCCAGCCTGCTGGAGAAGGTCGAGCTGCTCACCAGCACCACCCCGCTCGACCCGCTGCGGGTGTTGATCATCGACGATTCACGCCCCCAGGCGCTGCACACCGAACGAGTGCTGAGCAGCGCGGGCATGATCACCCGCAGCCTGACCGACCCGATCCGCACCATGGCGGAACTGGCCGACTTCCAGCCGGACCTGATCATCCTCGACCTGTACATGCCCGCCTGTACCGGCCCGGAGCTGGCCAAGGTAATCCGCCACAACGACCGCTATGTCAGCGTGCCAATCATTTACCTGTCGGCCGAGGACGACCTGGACAAGCAGCTCGACGCCATGAGCGAAGGTGGCGATGACTTCCTCACCAAGCCGTTCCGTTCGCGCCACTTGATCACCACCGTGCGCAACCGCGCCGCCCGCGCCCGCCACCTCAAGGCACGCATGGTGCGCGACAGCCTCACCGGGCTGTACAACCACACCCATATCCTGCAACTGCTCGAAGATTGCAGCTTCCGCGCCCGGCGCGAGCAGCAGCCCTTGAGCTTCGCCATGCTCGACATCGACCGATTCAAGAAGATCAACGACCGCCATGGCCATCCCATGGGCGACCGGGTGATCAAGAGCCTGGCACTGTTCCTCAAGCAACGGCTGCGCAAGACCGACTTCATCGGGCGTTATGGCGGCGAAGAGTTCGCCATCGTCATGCCCAACACCGCCCTGGATGCCGCGCACAAGGTATTGGACGAAATCCGCCGGCGTTTTGCCGAGATCCTCTATCCGGCGCAGCCACGGGACCTGAACTGCACGTTCAGCGCGGGGGTGGTGCAACTGGACGATGAGCTGGATGCGCTGACCATGGCCAGTGCAGCGGACGAGGCGTTGTACCGGGCCAAGCACGCGGGGCGTAACTGCGTGGTTCGGGTGGAGCCTTAACAAGGCAAAGTGCCATCTTTTTTTACATCAGGACACAGACGTCATCACTGCGTAACAAAATCGCAATAACTTCAGGCGCTTACCTCTCCCACTCCCCGCAGGAAGTTCGCGGCTATGCGCCTGAAGTGGCTGACCAATTTCAACACCCTGTTGCTGGTAACCGTCTGTATCGCCCTGGCCGTGACCTTGTGGTGGTCACAGCGTGCCCTGGAGCGCCCCTATCAGATGATGGAACGCTACCTGGGCCTGTCCCAACAGTTCCAGAACCAGGCAGCGCACAACATCCAGGCCTACCTGGCCAGTGGTGATGCCTTGCGCCATGCCGCTGCGATGGAGGCCAACCAGCAGTTGCAGGCGGCATTGGCCGAATGGCCCGACGCGCTGGCCGACAAACTGCACCCCAGCCTCGACAGCCTGCAGGCCTTTACCGCCGAAGAACTGCTGGCGGCCGGCAAGCTGGCCGGCGACCCGCAAGCGCTGCTACTGCAAGCCGAGCGCGAACTGGGGGCCAACTTCGAACAACTGGCCAATTACGCCCGCGACAGCGGCAGCGCCGAGGCCAACCGCTATCTGCTGCCTGTGCTCGACGCCACCGTGCACTTGGGCCGCCTGTCGCTGGCCCGGGACAAACTGGTCAGCAGCGGCCGCCCTGAACTGGCCGACGAAGTGGAGCGCGAGCTGCAACTGATCCGCGCCCAGGCCCAGGCGCTCGACAGCTTGCCGTTGCTGGGTATTACCCGTGCAGCCGAGTCCAATGCCGATGATTTCGCCGCCCTGATGGGCCTGGAAACCCAGGCCAGCGCGCAGCAGGAAGACATTGCCGTCGCCCTCAAGCGCGAACTGCAGAGCCTGCTCACGCGCTACCCGGCCGAACTGCAACGCACCCGCGAGCAAATCGAGCGCCGCGCCGCCCTGGCCGCCAGCACGGGCCAACGCCTTGAAGCGGTGCAGCAGGCCATCGCCGGCCTGGAGCCTGAAGTCCGCGGGCTGCACGCCAAGATCGCCGCCGAAGTGCGTATCAGCCAAGGCCTGATGATCGGCCTGATCCTGCTGATCGCGCTGCTCATCGACACCCTGCAGCGGCGCTTGGCGCGTACGTTGACCAGCCTGGCGCCGGCCCTGTCGCACTGGGCCGAGGGCGACTTCGCCAAGCCGATCGCCCTGGGCAAAACCAACCGCGAGCTGCACGACATCCAGGAATCGCTCAACCGCCTGCGCCACTACCTGGTGGAACTGGTCGGCACCATCCGCCACAACGCCGAACAGGTGGCCGGCAGCAGCCATGCCCTGGCCGGTATGAGCGCCGCCCTGCACGACGGTGCCGAGCGCCAGGCGGGCGACACCGGGCAGATTCGCGACGCGCTGGGTGAACTGGAAGCGACCATCCAGCAAGTGGCCGGCGATGCCAGCGCGGCTGCCGACGCCAGCCGCGATGCCGGCCGTGCGGTGGAGCACGGCCAGGCGGTGATTGGCCAGAGCTTGTCGGGGTTACGCGAACTGGTCGACGAAGTGCAGGGTAACGCCCGCATGATCGAACAACTGGCTGAGGAGTCCGCCACCATTGGCGGCGTGTTGACGGTGATTCGCTCGATTGCCGAGCAGACCAACCTGTTGGCCCTGAACGCCGCGATCGAAGCTGCCCGCGCGGGCGAAATGGGCCGTGGCTTTGCCGTGGTGGCAGACGAAGTGCGCTCCCTGGCGCAGCGCACCACAGGCGCAACCGGCGAGATCCAGACACTGATCGACCGCTTGCAACAAGCCGCCAGAGGCTCGGTGGCCGGCATGCGAGCGCAGTTGGAACATGCCGAAGCCACCGCCGACCAGGCCCAGGCCGCAGATGGCGCGCTGGACGAGATTGTCCGCGCCATTCGTACCATTGCCGATACGGCGGTGCGGATTGCCGATGTCACGGCCCAACAGAGCGGTGCGGTGAGCGAGATTCGTGACCATAGCGAGCGGATTCACGAGTTGGGCGAGGACAATTTGCAGCGCATTGGCGAGGGGCGTGAGCAAGGGGAGCAATTGCTGAGCCTGGGCAGCGAGCTGAGCACGGCGGTGCGGGCGTTCAGGGTGTGAGCGTTTGCCTGGGCCGGCCCTTTCGCGGGGCAAGCCCGCTCCCACAGGGTGACCTCTGCACTTGAAGTTGGCGTGAACTCGTGGGAGCGGGCTTGCCCCGCGAAAGGGCCGGTACAGGCGAATCAGCCATCGGCCATGTGTCGTTCCCCCGGTCGACACACGCCAAATCAAGACCAACTCCGCTATCATGCCCAGCACGTTCCACGTCGCGAGTCCGCCATGCGCCGCCTGTTTCTCCTGCTGTTCCTGCTGCTGGCCAGCCCTGCCTTCGCCACGGGCCTGCTCGACAACCGCCCCAGCGCCACCCTCGGCGCCGCTTCGCTGTCCAACGCTGCCGATTTTCTGCCCGTGCACGAAGCGTTCAAGCTCAGCCTGATCCAGGCCGATGCCCAGAGCATCAAGCTGCGTTTCGTCGCCACCGACGGCTACTACCTCTACCGCCACCGCTTCAATTTCCGCACAGAGCCGGCCGGCGTGGCCGTGGGCACGCCCAACATCCCTAAAGGCGAAGCCAAGCACGATGAGTTCTTCGGTGACGTCGAGGTGTACCACGGCGTGCTCGACATCGAGCTGCCACGCACCGACCCTCGCGCGTTCACCCTGCTGGTGGGGTACCAGGGCTGCGCCGACAAAGGCCTGTGCTACCCCCCGGAAACCGCGCGCCTGAGCATCGATGGCGAAGGTGGCACCCCCAGCGCGGCACCGGCCACAGGTGAACAGGCCTGGAGCTGGAAATCCCTGTTGCTGTTCTTCCTCGCTGGCGTCGGCCTGACCTTCACCCCTTGCGTGCTGCCGATGCTGCCCATCCTCTCGGGCGTGGTGCTGCGTGGCCAGGCTAACGGCTTGCGCGGCCTCGCGCTGTCGCTTGCTTACGTTGTATCGATGGCCGCCAGCTTCGCCGTGCTGGGCGCGCTGATGGGCCTGTTCGGCGCGGGCTTGAACCTGCAGGCACGGCTGCAGTCGGCCTGGGTACTGGTGCCTTTCGCGTTGTTCTTCGTGGTGTTCGCCCTGGCCATGTTCGGCCTGTTCGAATTGAAGCTGCCACAGGCCTTGAACAATCGCCTGGACTCGCTCGCCCACCGCACCAAAGGTGGCTCGCTAGTCGGCGCGGCAGTGCTGGGCGTGCTTTCCAGTTTGCTGGTGTCGCCCTGCGTGTCGGCGCCACTGGCCGGTGCCCTGCTTTATATCAGCGCCAGCGGCGATGCCCTGGGGGGTGCGCTGAAACTGTTCGCCCTCGGCCTGGGCATGGGTGCGCCGTTGCTGCTGGTGGCTACCGGTGGCGCAGCCTGGTTGCCGAAGAGCGGCCCATGGCTTAACACGGTGAAAAACGCCATCGGTGTGCTGTTGCTAGGGCTGGCCATCGGCTTGCTCAGCCGCGTGCTGCCTGGCCAGGTGACGTTGCTGCTGGTCGGCTTCCTGGCTGCCGGCGTGGCGCTGTTCCTCGGGGCCCTGGAATTCGTCATCAAAACCCCGCGCCAACGCCTGGCGCAATTGCTCGGCCTGGCGTTGCTGGTTTACGCCCTGGCCTGCTGGTACGGGGCACTGAACGGCCAGGGCGACCCCCTGCGCCCCTTGCCTGCCCCCGCCGCGGCCACGGGCAGCGCCAGCCCGGCCGTCAAGGCCGATGCCTGGCAGACCCTCACCACCCCCGCCGCGCTCGACGCGGCACTGGCCCAGGCCAAGGCCGCGGGCCAGCCGGTGTTGCTGGACTGGTACGCCGACTGGTGCATCAGCTGCAAGGTGATCGAGCACGAAGTGCTCAATGCGCCGCAGGTGCAATCGCAGCTGAGCGCCTTCAAATTGCTGCGTTTCGACATCACCGAGAGCAACGCCGAGCAACGTACGCTGCTCGACCGCTACCAGCTGTTCGGCCCGCCTGCGCTGCTGTTCTTTGCGGCGAACGGCAGCGAAATAACCGCTGATCGGGTCATAGGCGAGATAAACACCGCCGATTTCGCCGAGGTTCTGACGCGCGTACGCGGCAAACTCGGTCTATAACTTCCGGCGAGCTGCGAAAAATCCTCAAGACAGTGACCAGATTTAATTATCCGGTCACATACTTCGCGCGAATCTCGGACATCGTGCTGGCTATTGCCGGGAACTGGACACTTGCCGTCGCTTTACGGCACACTCGCCGCGCTGTGTCGAATTGCCCTACAAATCCAAGGAATCCGCAGATGGCTACGCTACTGGTGCTTCACGGCCCCAACCTCAACCTGCTCGGTACTCGCGAGCCGGGCCACTACGGCGCCGTGACCCTGGCCCAGATCAACCAGGACCTGGAGCAACGTGCCCGCGCCGCGGGCCACCATCTGCAGTACCTGCAGAGCAATGCCGAATACGAACTGATCGACCGCATTCACGCCGCACGCAACGAGGGTGTGGACTTCATCCTGATCAATCCGGCTGCTTTCACCCACACAAGTGTCGCATTACGTGACGCATTGCTTGCGGTGAGCATCCCATTCATCGAAGTGCACCTGTCCAACGTGCACAAACGCGAACCGTTCCGTCACCACTCCTACTTTTCCGATGTGGCCGTAGGGGTGATTTGCGGCCTGGGCGCCAGCGGGTATCGCCTGGCCCTGGAGTCCGCGCTGGAACAACTGGCTGCCAACGCACAGCCCTGATGACAGAGACCCTGGCCTAAGTGGGCCGGGGTTTGAGAGAAACGTTTTAGACACGTTTTCAATTACGCCCCCTGACCGAACCTTTGGGAGTTGATGATTAATGGATATCCGTAAAGTCAAGAAACTGATCGAACTGCTGGAAGAGTCTGGCATCGACGAACTGGAGATCAAGGAAGGCGAAGAGTCGGTCCGTATCAGCCGTCACAGCAAGACCCCAGCTGCCCAGCAGTTCTACGCACCCGCCCCAATGGCTGCTGCCCCTGTCGCTGCTCCGGCCGCTGCTGCTGCTGCCCCTGTCGCCGAAGCTGCTGCACCGGCGCTGAAAGGCACCGTGGTTCGCTCGCCAATGGTCGGTACCTTCTACCGCAAGCCATCGCCGACCTCGCCTAACTTTGCTGAAGTTGGCCAGTCGGTGAAAAAAGGCGACACCCTGTGCATCGTCGAAGCGATGAAGATGATGAACCACATCGAAGCCGAGATCGGCGGTGTCATCGACGCCATCCTGGTAGAAGACGGCCAGCCGGTTGAGTTCGACCAGCCGCTGTTCACCATCGTTTGAACCGCGGAGAGCCAACGATGTCTGCGAAGCTCGAAAAAGTCCTGATCGCCAACCGCGGGGAAATTGCCCTGCGGATCCTGCGTGCCTGCAAAGAGCTGGGCATCAAGACCGTCGCCGTGCACTCCACGGCTGACCGCGAACTGATGCACCTGGGCCTGGCAGACGAGTCGGTCTGCATCGGTCCCGCGTCATCCAAGGATTCGTACCTGCACATCCCGGCGATCATCGCTGCCGCCGAAGTGACTGGCGCCACCGCGATCCACCCGGGCTACGGCTTCCTGGCCGAAAACGCCGACTTTGCCGAGCAGGTAGAGAAATCCGGTTTCGCCTTCATCGGCCCGAAAGCCGACACCATTCGCCTGATGGGCGACAAGGTTTCGGCCAAGGACGCGATGATCAAGTCGGGCGTACCGACCGTACCAGGCTCTGACGGCCCGCTGCCGGAAGACGAAGAAGTCGCCCTGGCGATCGCCCGTGACGTCGGCTACCCGGTGATCATCAAGGCCGCCGGTGGCGGTGGTGGTCGCGGTATGCGTGTGGTGCACAAGGAAGAGGACCTGATCTCCTCGGCCAAGCTGACCCGTACCGAAGCCGGTGCTGCGTTCGGCAACCCGATGGTCTACCTGGAGAAGTTCCTGACCAACCCACGCCACGTGGAAGTTCAGGTACTGTCCGACGGCCAAGGCAACGCCATCCACCTGGGCGACCGTGACTGCTCGCTGCAGCGCCGTCACCAGAAGGTTCTGGAAGAAGCGCCAGCACCGGGCATCGACGAGAAGGCCCGTCAGGAAGTCTTCAAGCGTTGCGTCGATGCGTGCATCGAAATCGGCTACCGCGGTGCAGGTACTTTCGAGTTCCTGTACGAGAACGGCAGCTTCTACTTCATCGAGATGAACACCCGCGTACAGGTTGAGCATCCGGTGTCGGAAATGGTCACTGGCATCGACATCGTCAAGGAGATGCTGAGCATCGCCGCTGGCAACAAGCTGTCGTTCCGCCAGGAAGACGTGGTGATTCGTGGTCACTCGCTGGAGTGCCGGATCAACGCCGAAGACCCGAAGAAGTTCATCCCGAGCCCAGGCAAGGTCAAGCACTTCCACGCCCCAGGTGGCAACGGCGTTCGCGTCGATTCGCACCTGTACAGCGGTTATTCGGTTCCGCCGAACTACGACTCGCTGATCGGCAAGCTGATCACCTACGGCAAGGACCGCGAAGAAGCCATGGCGCGCATGCGCAATGCTCTGGACGAGATCGTCGTCGACGGCATCAAGACCAACATCCCACTGCACCGCGACCTGGTGCGTGATGAAGGTTTCTGCAAAGGCGGCGTCAACATTCACTACCTCGAGCACAAACTGGCCAGCCAGGAGTGATCGTGTAGTGTGATGTACCAAAACCCCGGACCTGTTCCGGGGTTTTTTTATGGGCTTTAGGGATAGGTGGTGCTGGCAGGTGCATGCCTTGAGGGGTGTGTTGCCGGTGAGATCGAGCGCCGCCCGCGCGGCGCATCGCGAGCAACGCTCGCTCCTACGTTTGTTTTCGGCCAATAACGCCTGTGACAGGCGCGCACGACCGCCTTGTTTGTTCGACGCGATATCGCGTCATGCGCCAAGGCGGTCGCGCGCGTTTGCCCCAGGAATAATTGGCCCGAAACAAACGTAGGAGCGAGCGTTGCTCGCGATGCGCCGCGCGGGCGGCGCTCGATTCCACAGGCGCTGAAAATCCTGAGACAAACCCATCACCCTTTCATTCTGGGCATCTCGATCCGGTGCTCATGCACCCGCCGATACAGCGTCGCCCGCGATATCCCCAACGCCCGCGCCGCATCAGCCGGCTTCCAGCGGTGCCGGATCAGCGCATCGAGCAACAGTTGCCGAGCCGGGCTGCTGGCATCCACCTCAGCAGACGCCACCGCATCGCCGCGTACCTCCTGCGGCAAATCCTCAAGGCGCACCCACCCGCCCTCACTCACCGCACAGGCATAACGCAACACCTGCCGCAGTTGGCGCAGGTTCCCCGGCCAACGGTAAAGCAGCAGCGCCTGCAATGCATCGTCCGCCAACACCACCTCTACCCCGCACGCTTCGGCTTCTTCGGCTAACAGTTGATGAATCAAACCCAGCCGATCCTCCCGCTCACGCAACGGCGGCAGCGCGAACCGGGCGTTGGCCAGGCGGAAGTACAGGTCCTCACGAAAACGCCCATCCGCCACCATTGCCGCCAGGTCTCGGTGTGTCGCACAGATCACCTGAATATCCACCCGCTCACGCCGCGCCGCGCCCAAGGGCGCCACTTCGCCCTCCGCCAGCACGCGCAACAGCCGGGTTTGCAGGTTCAGTGGCATGTCGCCGATTTCGTCGAGAAACAGGGTGCCGCCATCAGCTTGCTGTAAAAGCCCTTGCATGCCTTTGCTGGAGGCGCCGGTGAAGGCCCCGGCTACATAGCCGAACAGCTCGCTCTCGATCAGGCTCTCAGGGATGGCCGCACAGTTCAGCGTGACGAAAGGCCCCTTGCGGCGCTGGCTTTGCTGGTGCAACTGACGGGCAAAAACCTCTTTGCCCGAGCCCGTCTCGCCTTGCACCAGCACCGCCAGGCTGCAGTCCTTGACCCGCGTGGCCAGGCGCAGGTGCTGCTCGATGCGCGCGTCCTGTGCCTGGCGCAAAGGCTGCGGGCGCTGGCGCCGTTGCGGTGCGCTGACGCGGCCATACAGTTCCCCCCAGCCTGGCAAGCGCTGGGCCGAGGCCTCGTTACTGCAGCGCAGTTGGCCCAGGTCGAACAGCTCGCCGATATGCTCAGGCAAGCGGCCAAGGCGCTCCACCAGGCGCTGCCGAGCCAGGCTGTTGATTGCCTGCAGCCGGCCATCGGCATCCCAGGCCAGCAGGTAGTCGGGCTGGCTTTCGACATAGCCCGGCGTGCCATGCGCGCGCATCACCCAATGGCCCTGGGCACTGTGCATGAAGAAGGCGTTTTCTATCTCGCGCGCGGTCTGCTCGACCAGCTGCCGAATCAGGTGCTGGCTGCGACGGTCGTCCGGGGATTGCAAGGCCGAGACATCCACCACGCCCAGCAGCTCGCCCAGTGGGTCGAATACCGGTGCCGCCGTGCAGGTCAGGCCGATGAAGGCGGCGCGAAAATGATCGCGCTTGTGCACCGTGACCGGCGCCTTGCTGGTCAGCACCGCCGCCACCCCGCACGTGCCCTCCTCGCCTTCCGACCAGCAGGTGCCCAGGTACAACCCGGCCTTGCGGCAGTCATTGCGGATGGCGGACTCGACCCGGTAATCGATGGTCTGCCCCTGGGCATCGGTGAGCAGCACGCAATAGTCGGCGCCGCGGACCTGCTCATGCAGCCGTGCCACGGCGTCGCCGGCGATGCGCAGAAACAGCTCGGCACGTTCGCGGCATTCGTTGAGCAGGCTTTGCGAAAGGATACGTGGGCCCTGCTGGGAGCCTGGGTCGAGGCGATACAAGTGCATGGAGCGGCGCCAGGAGTCGAGGATCAGCGGCGGCACCGGTGCCTGTGGCAGACGGTCGGCGTTTTTCAGCACCCGGCTGACGCAGTCGACATGGGCTCGGGAGTTCGCGGCAAGCATTCAGGCCCTCCGGTTCTCATTGCTGTTTTTATCGTTGTGCGGCCATTAAGCGCTTCCGGGCATGCCCCGACAAGCACTGTGTGAATACCGGCTCGCTTGAGACGCAGCGTCTCAGCGTCTCGGCAAAAGCCGCCGCAGCCTGGTACCCCGCGTCTCGCGGGGCATGCTGGGCGCACGCCCTTTCCTACGCACAGACCGCTCTGGCACAGCCACTTCAGGCAGATGAAACAAAGCTGGCACCTCCCTTGCTCTGTCCCTGACAAACAAGAATACGAGGTGCGCCATGCCGCAACCCACCCCGACTGTCGGGATCATTGCCAACCCTGCCTCCGGCCGCGACCTGCGCCGCCTGACCGCCAGTGCCGGGCTCTATTCGAGCACCGACAAGGCGTCGGCGATCCAGCGGCTGTTGGCCGCCTTCGGTGCCACCGGCATCGGCCGGGTGCTGCTGCCAACCGACATGACCGGCATCGCCGCCGCCGTGCTCAAGGCCAGCCAAGGCCCCGCTGCGCGCGACCAGCACTGGCCGAACATCGAGGTGCTCGACCTGCCATTGACCCAGACCGTTGCCGATACCCGCCTGGCCACCCGACGCATGGTCGGCCAAGGCGTGGCGATGATCGCGGTGCTCGGCGGCGACGGCACCCACAAGGCAGTGGCAGCAGAAGCCGGTGACATCCCACTGCTGACCTTGTCCACCGGCACCAACAATGCCTTCCCGGAATTACGCGAAGCCACCAGCGCCGGCCTGGCGGGCGGCTTGCTCGCCAGCGGCTGGGTGCCCGCCAGCATCGGCCTGCGCCGCAACAAGCGCTTGCGGGTGAAGGTGCCCGAGCAGCAGTTGGACGAGTGGGCACTGGTGGAAGTCGCCGTGTCGCCCCAGCGTTTCATTGGCGCCCGCGCCCTGAGCCGCAGCGAAGACTTGAGCGAGGTGTTCGCCTGCTTCGCCGAACCCCATGCCATTGGCCTGTCCGCCCTGTGCGGCTTGTGGTGCCCGGTGTCACGCCAGGACCCGCACGGCACCTGGGTGCGCCTGAACCCCGGCGCCGAGCAGGCCCTGCTCGCGCCCCTGGCGCCTGGCCTGCTGCAAGGCTGCGGCATCACCGCCAGCGGCGTGCTGACGCCCGGCGCCGCCCATCGCCTGAGCCTAAGCAGCGGCACCCTGGCCCTGGATGGTGAACGCGAGATCGAATTCGCCGAGCACGACACCCCCACCATCACCCTGGACCACCAAGGCCCGCTCACCGTGGACGTCGAGGCCGTGCTGGCCCACGCCGCCCGCCATCACCTGCTGGCCGTGCCGCGCGGCCACCGGCTACACCCTGCAACCGCGTGTTGAGACAACCCTGGAGAACAACAAGATGTCCAATCAACTCAGTACAGAACAACTACTGCATGCCTATGAAGTGATGCGCACCATCCGCGCCTTCGAGGAACGTCTGCACGTGGAATTCGCCACCGGCGAAATCCCCGGTTTCGTCCACCTCTATGCCGGCGAAGAAGCGTCCGCCGCAGGCGTCATGGCCCACCTGCGTGACAGCGACTGCATCGCCTCGACCCACCGCGGCCACGGCCACTGCATCGCCAAGGGCGTAGACGTGTACGGCATGATGGCCGAGATCTACGGCAAGAAGACCGGCGTGTGCGGCGGCAAGGGCGGCTCGATGCACATTGCCGACCTGGAAAAGGGCATGCTCGGTGCCAACGGCATCGTCGGGGCCGGTGCGCCATTGGTTGCAGGCGCCGCGCTGGCCGCCAAGCTCAAGGGCCGCGATGACGTGTCGGTGGCATTCTTCGGCGACGGTGCCTCCAACGAAGGCGCCGTGTTCGAAGCCATGAACATGGCCTCGATCATGAACCTGCCGTGCCTCTTCGTCGCCGAGAACAACGGCTACGCCGAGGCCACGGCGTCGAACTGGTCGGTGGCCTGCGACCACATTGCCGACCGCGCTGCCGGCTTTGGCATGCCGGGCGTGACCATCGATGGTTTCGACTTCTTCGCCGTGTACGAAGCAGCGGGGGCGGCCATCGAGCGTGCGCGCTCCGGGCAAGGCCCCTCGCTGATCGAGGTCAAGCTCAGCCGCTACTACGGCCACTTCGAAGGGGACGCGCAAACCTACCGCGCCCCGGATGAAGTGAAAAACCTGCGCGAGTCCCGTGATTGCCTGATGCAGTTTCGCAACAAGACCACCCGTGCCGGCCTGCTGAGCGCCGAGCAACTCGACGCCATCGACGCGCGTGTCGAAGACCTGATCGAAGACGCCGTGCGCCGCGCCAAATCCGATCCCAAGCCACAGCCCGCCGACCTGCTCAGCGACGTCTACGTCAGCTACCCCTGAGCCGCGGATTACAAGAACAAGAGGAGAATCACCATGGCAAGAAAGATCAGCTACCAGCAGGCCATCAACGAAGCCTTGGCCCAGGAAATGCGCCGCGACAGCACTGTCTTCATCATTGGCGAAGACGTGGCTGGCGGTGCCGGTGCGCCCGGTGAAGAGGACGCCTGGGGTGGCGTGCTGGGCGTGACCAAGGGCCTGTATCACCAGTTCCCGGGGCGGGTGCTCGACGCGCCGCTGTCGGAAATCGGCTATGTCGGCGCCGCCGTGGGTGCCGCAACCCAAGGCCTGCGCCCGGTGTGCGAACTGATGTTCGTCGACTTCGCCGGCTGCTGCCTGGACCAGATCCTCAACCAGGCCGCCAAATTCCGCTACATGTTCGGCGGCAAGGCCGTGACCCCGCTGGTGATGCGCACCATGTACGGCGCTGGCCTGCGCGCTGCGGCCCAGCACTCGCAGATGCTCACCTCGCTGTGGACACACATCCCCGGCCTCAAGGTGGTCTGCCCGTCCTCGCCATACGATGCCAAGGGCTTGTTGATCCAGGCGATACGCGACAACGACCCGGTGATCTTCTGCGAGCACAAGTTGCTCTACAGCCTGCAGGGCGAGGTGCCGGAAGAGGTCTACAGCGTGCCGTTCGGCGAAGCCAACTTCCTGCGCGACGGCGACGACGTGACCCTGGTGACCTACGGGCGCATGGTCCATGTGGCGCTGGAAGCCGCCAACAACCTGGCCCGCCAAGGCATCGACTGCGAAGTGCTGGACCTGCGCACGACCAGCCCGCTGGATGAGGACAGCATCCTGGAAAGCGTCGAGAAAACCGGGCGCCTGGTGGTGATCGACGAAGCCAACCCGCGCTGCTCGATGGCCACCGACATCAGCGCACTGGTGGCGCAGAAAGCCTTCAGCGCCCTCAAGGGCCCGATCGAGATGGTCACCGCGCCGCACACGCCGGTGCCGTTCTCCGATGCGCTGGAAGACCTGTACATCCCCGACGCGGCGAAGATCGAGGCCGCCGTGCGCAAAGTGATCGAAGCTGCAAGGAGCGCCGCATGAGCCAGATCCATACGCTGACCATGCCCAAGTGGGGCCTGTCGATGACTGAGGGCCGGGTGGACACCTGGCTCAAGCAGGAAGGTGACGCCATCAACAAAGGCGACGAAGTACTGGACGTCGAGACCGACAAGATCAGCAGCAGCGTCGAAGCCCCCTTCAGCGGTGTATTGCGCCGCCTGGTGGCCCAGCCAGATGAAACCCTGCCGGTCGGCGCGTTGCTGGCGGTGGTGGTGGAAGGCGAAGCCGACGAGGCCGAGATCGATGCCGTAGTGCAGCGCTTCCAGGCCGGATTCGTCGCCGAAGGTGGCGCCGACCAGGCACAAGGGCCAACCCCGCAAAAAGCCGACGTGGGCGGCCGCCTGTTGCGCTGGTTCGAACTGGGCGAAGGCGGAACGCCGCTGGTCCTGGTGCATGGATTTGGCGGTGATTTGAACAACTGGTTGTTCAACCATCCGGCGCTGGCGGCCGAGCGCCGCGTCATCGCCCTTGACCTGCCGGGGCACGGGGAGTCGGCCAAGGCGCTGCAACGCGGCGACCTGGATGAACTGAGCGAAACTGTGCTGGCACTGCTCGACCACCTGGACATCCCCCGCGCCCACCTGGCCGGGCACTCGATGGGCGGCGCTGTCAGCCTCAACGTGGCGCGCCTGGCGCCACAGCGGGTGGCCAGCCTCACCCTGGTGGCCAGCGCTGGGCTTGGGGCTGCGATCAACGGGCAGTACCTGCAAGGTTTCGTGGCTGCGGCGAACCGCAATGCACTCAAGCCGCAAATGGTGCAGTTGTTTGCCGACCCAGCGCTGGTTACCCGGCAATTGCTGGAGGACATGCTCAAGTTCAAGCGCCTGGAGGGCGTCGATGCGGCGCTGCGCCAGCTGGTGTCGGCTATCGCCGAGGGCGACCAGCAGCGCCACGACCTGCGCGGCGTGCTGGGGCAGCATCCGGCGCTGGTGATTTGGGGCGGGAAGGACGCGATTATACCGGCCAGCCATGCCGACGGGCTGGAAGCCGAAGTGCTGGTATTGCCGGACGCTGGCCACATGGTGCAGATGGAGGCGGCTGAAGCGGTCAACCGGAAGATGGTGGATTTTTTGCGGGGGCATTGAGGGAATGAGGGGCATGGCTTGGGGTGGCGTCTGGGTCTAGAAGTGCATGCCTTGAGGGGTTCTGCGCCTGTGAGATCGAGCGCCGCGCGGGCGGCGCTCGATCTCACAGGCAACACACCCCACAAGGCATGCACCTATCTGTCTCAGCCCCCCATTCTGCGTCATACTCGGCAGACCTATTGCCCGGTCTCCACCATGCGTCCACTGATCCCTGTCACCCTGATCCTGTTGCTCGCCGCGTGCGGAGATGGCGAATCGCTACTACCTCCGGACGCGCGGCTGCCCGACGGCGGGCGTTACCGGGGCGAAGTGGTCAATGGCCTGCTGCAAGGCGAGGGCCGCATCGACTACCCCAATGGCAGCTGGTACGCCGGCAGTTTCAAGGACGGCCAATGGCATGGTCAGGGCGAATGGCACGGCCAGAACGGTGAGGTCTACCGGGGCCAGTTCGCCGAAGGCCTGTTCCAGGGCCTCGGCGACTTGACCACACCAGGCAGCCACTATGCCGGCACCTTCAGCCACGGCCGACGTGACGGTGAAGGCACCCTCAAGCAAGCCGACCAGACCTACCGCGGCCAGTTCAAGGACGACCAGTACGAAGGCGCAGGCGAGCTGGAGCTGGCCGACGGCAGCCGCTACCAGGGTCTGTTCGCCAAAGGCAAACCGAACGGTGCCGGCGTGCGCAGCGACGCCAGCGGCAACCAGTTCAGCGGCCGTTTCGTCGATGGCCTGCTGCAAGGCAGCGGCACCTACGACAGCGTCGACGGCGAGCAATACATCGGGGAGTTCAAGGACAACCGCCTGGAAGGCCGCGGCCGCTATGAAAGCGCCGAAGGTGACGTGTGGATCGGCGAATTCAAGGATGGCTCACTGGTCGGCGAAGGTGAACTGCTCGGCAGCGATGGCAGCCATTACAAAGGCGGTTTCGTTGACTGGCACTTTTCTGGCCAAGGCAACCTGCAACTGGCCGACGGCAGCCAGTACATCGGCACCTTCGAAAACGATGCCTACCATGGCAAAGGCCGGCTGACCCTGAGCAACGGCAAGGTCGAGGGTGGCACTTGGGTCAATGGCGTACGCGTGCGCGACGAAAAGGGCACGCTGTTGCCCGACCCGCTAGACCTGGCCTTGCTCAACCAGGGCCGCCTGCTAGAGGACGCGCTGGCACGGGTGCCGCCTACCGCGCCGGCCATCCAGTTATACAGCCTGGTCGTGGCCGGCGATGGCCAGCAAAGCGTGTTCCTGCGCGAAGCCGACTATGTCAGCAACATGCTCAAAGTCCGTTTTGGCGCCCGCGGCCAGGTCACCCTGGTCAACCACCGGGACCACATGGCCAGCCGCCCCATGGCCACCCGCGAGAACCTCACCCGCGCTGCCCATACCCTGGCCGAACGCAGCGGCCCCGAGGACCTGGTGTTCATCTACCTCACCAGCCACGGCAGCCACGACCACCAACTGGTGCTCGACCAACCCCGCCTGCAACTGGCCGACCTGTCCGCCGACGAGCTGGCCAGTGCCCTGGCACCGCTGAAAGAGCGCGACAAGGTAATCGTCATCTCGGCCTGCTATTCAGGGGGCTACATCGCGCCGCTCAAAGACGATCGCACGGTGATCATGACCGCCGCCCGCGCCGATCGGGTGTCGTTCGGTTGCTCGGAAGAAGCCGACTTCACCTACTTTGGCGATGCCCTGTTCGCCGAGGCGCTGAACCAGACCGACGACCTGAAACAGGCGTTTGAACTGGCACGCGCCAGCGTTGCCGAAAGAGAACGAAAGGAAGGTTTCGAAGCCTCTGAACCGCAGCTGTGGGCGCCGCCAGCAGTACTGGCACACTGGCAGCACCTACGCCAGCAACAGGCCGAAGAAGCGCTACGCAATGCTGCGCAAGCGACGGTGGAGCAGCAGGAAAAAAAGCCCGGCAACCACTAAGCTTGTGTGTAACAAGGGAGAGACATCATGTATTTGACGCCTCAGCATGTCCTGCTTGCCGGTGCCACGGGTCTGACGGGTGAACACCTGCTAGACCGCCTACTCAACGAACCGACCATCAGCCGGGTGCTGGCCCCTACGCGCCGGCCGCTGGCCGAACACCCGCACCTGGAAAACCCAGTGGGCGACCCGGCGGTGTTTCTTCCGCAGCTGGCCGGGCGTGTCGATATCGCCTATTGCTGCCTGGGTACCACGCTCAAGCAGGCCGGCTCCGAATCGGCTTTCCGCGCCGTCGACCTGGACATGGTCGTGGCCTTCAGCAAGCGCGCCCGGGAACTCGGTGCACGCCATTTGCTGGTTGTCAGCGCAGTCGGCGCCGACCCTAAATCATCGATCTTCTACAACCGCGTCAAAGGTGAAATGGAAGAAGCGCTCAAGGCCCAGGACTGGCCACAGCTGACCATCGTCCGCCCGTCGGTGCTGCTGGGTGATCGCATTGAGCCGCGCTTTGGCGAGCAACTGATTTCGCCGCTTTCCAAGCTGATACCTGGGAAGTATCGAGGTATCGAGGCGTGCACCCTGGCACGGGCGCTGTGGCGCCTGGCGCTGGAGGAAGAAGACGGGGTGCGGGTGATCGAGTCGGATGAACTGCGCCGCCTGGGCAAAAACTAGCGTCGCACGTGTCGCACGGATTACGCGTTAATACGGTAATCAAAGCCCGCCGGTGGCCTGGAAGCCGACGCCTGCGGCCGTCAGCAACGACAACGGCAGCAGCAGCGTATCCAGTATCAGGCTACCGGGCAGATCCAGGCCTGGGTAGGCCGGCGCAAGCGCGCCGAAATGATCTTTAGGGCAGCACCCGCCGTTCATCACATACAGGTCCAGCCGCGTACCGGCATACACCACCGGCGCGCCTGGCTTGTTGGCATCCAGCGTACGCACCGTGGCGCAGCCACTGAGCAGCGCCAATGCAACCAACCCCGACAGTGCTCGCTTCAATCATCCGCCCCAAAGTGATGTTCACCCCAACGTGGCAGCATGTCCTGAGGGATGTCCAGCAGGTTGAGAATGCGCGCAACGACGAAATCGATCAGGTCATCGATGGTTTGCGGCTGATGGTAGAAGCCTGGGGCCGCAGGCAAGATCACGGCACCCATCTGCGACAGCTTGAGCATGTTCTCCAGGTGGATCGTCGAGAACGGGGCCTCACGCGGCACCAGAATCAACTGGCGGCGCTCCTTCAAGGTGACGTCGGCGGCCCGCTCGATCAGGTTGTTGCAAGCACCGGTGGCAATCGCCGACAAGGTACCCGTGGAACACGGCACCACCACCATCGCCGCCGGTGCGCCAGAGCCGGAAGCCACCGGCGACATCCAGTCTTCCTTGCCATACACGCGGATCTGGCCGTTGGCAGCGCCGGTGTATTCGGTCAGAAACGCCTGCATCGCCTGAGGCTTAGGCGGCAGCAACACATCGGTTTCGGTGGACATCACCAACTGCGCGGCCTTGGAAATGAGGAAATGCACCTCGCGGTCCTCACGCACTAGGCAATCGAGCAGGCGCAGGCCATATTGCGCGCCAGAGGCGCCCGTCATGGCCAGGGTGATGCGCTCCGGCCCGCTCACTTGAGCGCCTCGGCCAGTTTGCCGTGCAGGCCGCCGAAGCCGCCGTTGCTCATGATCACCACGTGGGTGCCCGGCCGTGCCTGGCCCTTGATGCGCTCGATGATCGCTTCGAGGCTGTCGGCAACCACGCTCGGCACGGTGCACTGCGCCGCCGTGGCGGCCAGGTCCCAACCCAGGTTGGCCGGTGCGTACCAGATGACCTGGTCGGCATCGTTGACGCTTTCCGGCAGGCCATCGCGGTGGGCACCGAGCTTCATCGAGTTGGAGCGCGGCTCGATCACCGCAATCACCGGTGCTTCACCTACGCGCTTGCGCAGGCCGTCGAGGGTAGTGGCGATGGCGGTCGGGTGGTGAGCGAAGTCATCGTAGATGGTCACGCCCTGCACTTCAGCGACCTTCTCCATGCGCCGTTTGACGCTTTTGAAGGCGCTCAACCCGGCGATACCCATGGCCGGCACTACACCGACATGGCGGGCCGCAGCCAGGGTTGCCAAGGCATTGGCGACGTTGTGCTGACCGGTCAGCGCCCAATCGACCACGCCCTGTGCCTCGCCCTCGAACAGCACTTCGAAGCGCGACCCATCGGGGCTGAGCAGGCGCGCCTGCCATTGGCCGCCTTCACCGGTGGTTTGCACCGGGGTCCAGCAGCCCATGCCGATGACCCGCTCCAGCGCCTGTTCGGTGGTCGGATGGATCACCAGGCCTTCGCTCGGGATCGTGCGCACCAGGTGGTGGAACTGGCGCTCGATGGAGGCCAGATCGGGGAAGATGTCCGCGTGATCGAACTCAAGGTTGTTGAGAATCGCGGTGCGCGGGTGGTAGTGGACGAACTTCGAGCGTTTATCGAAGAACGCACTGTCGTACTCGTCGGCCTCGACCACGAAGAACGGGGTGTCGCCCAAACGCGCGGACACCGAGAAGTTCTGTGGCACGCCGCCGATCAAGAACCCAGGGCTCATGCCGGCATGCTCCAGCACCCAAGCCAGCATGCTGCTGGTGGTGGTCTTGCCATGGGTACCGGCAACGGCCAATACCCAGCGGCCCTGCAGCACGTGGTCAGCCAGCCACTGAGGGCCAGAGACGTAGGGCAGGCCCTTGTTCAACACGTATTCCACCGCCGGGTTGCCCCGCGACATGGCGTTGCCGACCACTACCAAGTCGGGTGCTGGGTCTAGCTGAGCCGGGTCATAGCCCTGGGTCAGCTCGATGCCCTGGGCTTCGAGCTGGGTGCTCATCGGGGGATAGACATTGGCATCGGAGCCGGTGACGCGGTGGCCAAGCTCTTTGGCCAGGACCGCCAGGGAACCCATGAACGTGCCGCAAATACCGAGAATGTGAATATGCATGGTCGACCTCGCAAAACATCGAGGCAGGGTAGCCCAGGGCGCGGGAAATCGCACCCGCTGTTTCGCTCAGCCGACCCGGGTGATGCCGTGTTTGCGCAGTTTTCGATACAAGGTATTGCGGCTGATGCCCAGATGCTCGGCAACGCGGGTCAAGTGCCAGCGGTTTGCCTCCAGCACTGACAGCAGCGCTTCGCACTCAGCGTCCTCAAGGCGCACTGGCGCGCGCTTGTGGGTGAGACTATTTTGCTCCTCGTGTGGGAGCGGGCTTGCCCCGCGAACACCGGCAAAGCCGGTGCCATCCACCGCGTTGCCTGCTTCGCGCGGCAAGCCCGCCCCCACAGGGGCCGCATGACTCCGGAAAGTCGCGGGCAGGTCGGAGAACCCGATGTAGGTGTTATCGCAAAGCGCCACGAGCGTGCGCAATACATTGCGCATCTGCCGCACGTTCCCCGGCCAGGCAAAGTCCAGCAACGCCTGACGCGCACTGGGCTCTAGTTCAACCCGTTGTCCCTGGGCTTCCTGACGCAGCAAAAAGTCCAGCAACTGGCCCTTGTCACTGCGCTCGCGCACTGAGGGCAAGGCCACCTCCAGCCCGTTCAGCCGGTAATACAGGTCTTCGCGGAAGCTGCCCTGCGCCACCCGCTCCAGCAGGTCGCGGTGGGTGGCACTGACGATGCGCACGTCCACGGCCTGGGGCTCGCCGCCAATCGGCACCACCTGGCGCTCTTCCAAGACCCGCAACAGGCGCGTCTGCAAGGCCAGTGGCATGTCACCAATCTCGTCCAGCAACAACGTGCCGCCATCGGCCTGCAGCAGCTTGCCGCGCATGCCTTCCTTGCGTGCGCCGGTAAAGCTGCCACCGCGGTAACCGAACAGCTCGCTTTCGATCAGGCTCTCTGGGATCGAGGCGCAGTTGATCGCCACGAACGGCTTGCCGCGACGCAGGCTGGCCTGGTGCACGGCCTGGGCGAATGCCTCCTTGCCGCAACCGGTCTCGCCACGCAACAGCAGCGGCACATCGCGCTCGAATACCCGCACGCAGCGGCGGAAGTCGTTTTGCAACGCCGGGTCGAGCAGGCAGATGCCTGGCGCTTCAGCACGCTGGGGCTGGGGCTGGCTGAGCGGTACTGACCATACCGGCGTACGCGCCTGGCCTCGCAGGCTGGCAAACACCTGGCGGCCGTCGCGTGTCTGCAATGGCCAAACAGTACTGCCGCCCGGCACGGCGCGGCTGAACAGTTCGTCGTGGCTGCAGGCAAAAAACCGCTCCACCGGTTGCCCCAGCACGCCACCGCGAACGGTGCCCAACAGGTTGAGCGCGCTCTGGTTGGCGGCGCAAATCCGCCCGTCACCCTCGAAGGCCAGCAAGCCCTCGCTGAACAAGCCGACCGACTCAGCCTGCAGATGAAAGCGCAGCAGCCACTGCTGCTGAAAATGACGCAGGAAATAACAGCTCTCGATCATCTTCGCCGAGAGGTTGACCAAGGCCATGGTGTGGAACTGGCTCTGCCGCGACACATCGGGCCGCGCCGACGACACGTCGAGTACCGCCAGCAGTTCGCCATGCGGGTCGAACACCGGGCTTGCCGAGCACGTCAGGCCGGTGTGGCGGCCACGAAAGTGTTCGTGCTGATGAATGGTCAGGGCCTGGCGCTCGACCAGGCAGGTGCCGATACCGTTGGTGCCTTCGCGCGCCTCGCTCCAGTCGGCGCCCAGCCACAGCCCTGCCCGCTCGAAGATGCGCCGCTCGCTGGGGGCGCTGACACAGTTGAGGATCACCCCGCGGGCATCGGTCAGCAGCACCGCATGGCCAGCGCCAGAGAGCTGCTGATGCAGGCTGTTCATCTCGGCGTCGGCAATTTTCAGCACCTGGTGCAGGCGCTCGCGGGTTTCCAGCAAGCGCCCGTGTTCAAGCACCACGGGGGCCTCGATCAGCGTCGGGTCGAGGTGGTAATCCTCGAGGCAGCGCAGCCAGGACCGGGCGATCGCCGGGTCACTGCCGCCCGCCCCGGCTTCACCGTGGGCAACGGTATGCACTTGCTGGGCATGGCGACTCAAGTGATTGCTCTGCATGTGTTGTGGTTCTCCGCAGATCGAGCGTTCAGCCAGCATCCTCCACCCGGCGGGCCTTTGCAATGCACCTGCCGGCAGCGTGTCGCAAATGGCACAAAGTGTCACACAGGCCGTACCACGGCTGGCACAGCGGGCTTTCACAGCCCCCTGAAAATTACCCTAAGTGCTTGATTTAGCAGAACCTCAAAACACTGGCCCAACCTTTGCTCTACGCTTTTCAACTCCCTAACAAACACAATAGCCAGGAGACACACCATGCGTTACGCACATCCCGGTACCGAAGGCGCGAAGGTTACCTTCAAGAGCCGCTACGGCAACTACATCGGTGGTGAATTCGTAGCTCCGGTCAAGGGGCAGTACTTCGAAAACACCTCCCCGGTGAATGGCAAGCTGATCGCAGAGTTTCCCCGCTCCACTGCCGAAGACATCGACAAAGCCCTGGATGCCGCCCACGCCGCCGCCGATGCCTGGGGCCGCACGTCCGTTCAGGACCGCTCCAACGTGCTGCTGAAAATCGCCGACCGCATCGAGCAGAACCTTGAAGTCCTGGCCATTACCGAAACCTGGGACAACGGCAAGCCAATCCGCGAAACCCTCAACGCCGACATCCCGCTGGCGGTCGATCACTTCCGTTACTTCGCCGGTTGCATCCGCGCCCAAGAGGGCGGCGCCGCCGAAATCAACGAAGGCACCGTCGCCTATCACATTCACGAGCCTCTGGGCGTGGTCGGGCAGATCATCCCGTGGAACTTCCCGCTGCTGATGGCCGCGTGGAAACTCGCCCCAGCCCTGGCCGCAGGCAACTGCGTGGTGCTCAAACCCGCCGAGCAGACCCCGCTGGGCATCACCGTACTGATGGAGCTGATCGGCGACCTGCTGCCCAAAGGCGTGCTCAACGTCGTCCAAGGGTACGGCCGCGAAGCGGGCGAAGCGCTGGCCACCAGCAAACGCATCGCCAAAATCGCCTTCACCGGTTCGACCCCGGTCGGCTCGCACATCATGAAATGCGCCGCCGAAAACATCATCCCGTCCACCGTCGAGTTGGGCGGCAAGTCGCCTAACGTGTACTTCGAAGACATCATGCAGGCCGAGCCGAGCTTCATCGAGAAGGCCGCCGAAGGCATGGTGCTGGCATTCTTCAACCAAGGCGAAGTGTGCACCTGCCCGTCGCGTGCCCTGGTGCAGGAGTCGATCTACCCGCAGTTCATGGAAGTGGTGATGAAGAAGGTCCTGCAGATCAAGCGTGGCGATCCGCTGGACACCGACACCATGGTCGGCGCCCAGGCGTCGCAACAGCAGTTCGAGAAGATCCTGTCGTACCTGGAAATCGCCAAGGAAGAAGGCGCTGAGCTGCTGACCGGCGGCAAGGTGGAAAAACTCGAAGGCGCGCTGTCGACCGGCTACTACATCCAGCCGACCCTGCTCAAGGGCAACAACAAGATGCGCGTTTTCCAGGAAGAAATCTTCGGCCCGGTGGTCAGCGTCACCACCTTCAAGGACGAAGCCGAAGCCCTGGCGATTGCCAACGACACCGAGTTCGGCCTGGGTGCCGGTGTGTGGACCCGCGACATCAACCGCGCCTATCGCATGGGCCGTGGCATCAAGGCTGGCCGCGTATGGACCAACTGCTACCACCTGTACCCGGCGCATGCCGCGTTTGGCGGTTACAAGAAGTCCGGCGTTGGGCGTGAGACCCACAAGATGATGCTCGATCACTACCAGCAGACCAAGAACCTGCTGGTGAGTTACGACATCAATCCGTTGGGCTTCTTCTAAACCTGAGATGGCTGCGGGGGCTGCTTTGCAGCCCACCGCAGCGGTTCGTCACCACCACAAGCCAGCGCGGTTCCCGTGCACGAACCGCTCTGGCTCACTTCCTGCAGTACCTATCACCATGGGCTGGAAGTCCCTCCGGCCACCAAGAAAAACAACAGGTGAAACTATGCCAAGCGATCATTCCGGTAATGTGCCGGCAGGCTCTTCTGTCGACTTCGAAAAAGTCGGTTCGGACTATTTCCAGCAACGTGAACTGAAAAAAGGCGCAGCCGGCTGGGTGCTGTTGGTCGGCCTCGGGGTCGCCTATGTGATCTCCGGCGACTACGCCGGGTGGAACTTCGGCCTGGCCCAAGGCGGCTGGGGCGGCATGTTCCTCGCCACCCTGCTGATGGCCACCATGTACCTGTGCATGTGCTTCTCGTTGGCCGAGCTGTCGTCGATGATCCCCACTGCAGGCGGCGGTTACGGCTTTGCCCGCAGCGCCTTTGGCCCATGGGGCGGTTTTCTTACCGGCACGGCCATCCTCATCGAATATGCCATTGCCCCGGCGGCCATCGCTGTGTTCATCGGCGCCTATTGTGAGTCACTGTTCGGCATCGGCGGCTGGGTCATCTACCTGGCGTTCTACATCGTGTTCATCGGCATCCACATCTTCGGCGTCGGCGAAGCGCTGAAGCTGATGTTCATCATCACCGCCATTGCCGCCATTGCCTTGGGCGTGTTCCTGGTGAGCATGGTGCCCCATTTTGATGCAGCCAACCTGTTCGACATCGCCAAGACCGACGCCGCCGGCGCCAGCAGTTTCCTGCCGTTCGGCTATGTCGGCGTGTGGGCCGCAATCCCTTACGCCATCTGGTTCTTCCTCGCTGTCGAAGGCGTGCCGCTGGCCGCCGAAGAAACCAAAAACCCGAAACGCGACCTGCCCCGCGGCCTGATCGGCGCGATGCTGGTGCTGCTGGCCTTCGCCCTGCTGATTCTGGTGATCGGCCCTGGCGCGGCGGGCTCCGAAGCGCTCAAGGCCTCCGGTAACCCACTGGTCGAGGCACTGTCCAAAGCCTATGGCGGCTCCACCTGGATGGGCAGCTTCGTCAACCTGGTCGGCCTGGCTGGCCTGATTGCCAGCTTCTTCTCGATCATCTATGCCTACTCGCGGCAGATCTTCGCGCTGTCCCGCGCCGGCTACCTGCCGCGCAAACTCTCCGAGACCAACAAAAGCAAGGCGCCGGTCCTGGCCCTGATCATCCCCGGCCTCATCGGTTTCGGGCTGTCGCTGACCGGCCAGGGCGACCTGCTGATTCTGGTCGCGGTGTTCGGCGCCACGCTGTCCTACGTGCTGATGATGGCTGCACACATCACCCTGCGCATCCGCCGTCCGAAAATGGAACGCCCGTATCGCACTCCGGGCGGCGTCTTCACTTCGGGCGTAGCCCTGGTACTGGCGTGCATCGCCGTGGTGGCGGGCTTCCTGGTCGACCCGCGGGTTGTGATTGGCGCCGCGGTGATCTATGGAGTATTAATTGCCTACTTTGCGTTCTACAGCCGCCACCACCTGGTAGCGGGCACACCGGAAGAGGAATTCGCCGCGATCCAGAAGGCCGAAGAGGCCTTGCACTGAACGCCGACACCCGCCGCGGGCCAGCCCCGCGGCGCTCTGGAGAATCTGTATGGCAAGTTTCGTACACACGGTAGGCCACCTGGTCTACCGCTTCGACAGCCTCAAGGACGTGATGGCCAAGGCCAGCCCCGCGCGTTCTGGGGATTTCCTGGCCGGTGTCGCCGCCAGCAACGACGGTGAGCGGGTCGCCGCGCAGATGGCCTTGGCCAACATCCCGCTGACGCACTTTTTGACCGAGGCGCTGATCCCCTATGAAGAGGATGAGGTCACCCGCCTGATCATCGACACTCACGACGCCCAAGCCTTTGCACCGGTCAGCCACCTCACCGTGGGCGGCCTGCGCGACTGGCTGCTCAGCGAAGAAGCCGACGAAGACAGCCTGCGCGCGCTGGCGCCGGGCCTGACACCGGAAATGGCGGCGGCGGTGTCGAAGATCATGCGCGTCCAGGACCTGATCCTGGTGGCGCAGAAGATCCGCGTGGTTACCCGTTTCCGCGGCACCATGGGCCTGCGCGGGCGCCTGTCGACCCGCCTGCAACCCAACCACCCGACCGACGAACCCGCCGGCATCGCCGCCAGCATCCTCGACGGCCTGCTGTACGGCAACGGCGACGCCATGATCGGCATCAACCCGGCCACCGACAGCATCGCCTCGATCTGTGCCCTGCTGGAAATGCTCGATGCAATCATCCAGCGCTACGACATCCCCACCCAGGCCTGCGTGCTGACCCATGTCACCACCTCGATCGAAGCGATCAACCGTGGCGTGCCGCTGGACCTGGTGTTCCAGTCGATCGCCGGTACCGAAGCTGCCAACGCAGGCTTTGGCATCAACCTCAACGTATTGCAGGAGGGTTACGAAGCGGGCCTGTCGCTCAAGCGCGGCACCCTTGGGCAAAACCTCATGTATTTCGAGACCGGCCAGGGCAGCGCCCTGTCCGCCAACGCCCACCACGGCGTCGACCAGCAGACCTGCGAAACCCGTGCCTACGCCGTGGCCCGGCACTTCAAGCCGTTTCTGGTCAATACCGTGGTCGGTTTCATCGGCCCGGAGTACCTGTACAACGGCAAGCAGATCATCCGCGCCGGCCTCGAGGACCACTTTTGCGGCAAGCTGCTGGGCGTGCCGATGGGTTGCGACATCTGCTATACCAACCACGCCGAAGCCGACCAGGACGACATGGACACCCTGCTGACCTTGCTGGGTGTGGCCGGGATCAACTTCATCATGGGCATCCCCGGCTCCGACGACATCATGCTCAACTACCAGACCACGTCGTTCCATGACGCGCTGTATGCGCGCCAGACCCTGGGCCTGAAGCCCGGCCCCGAATTTGAAGCATGGCTGGCGCGCACCGGCATCTTTACCCAGGCCGATGGCCGGGTGCGCTTTGGTGACAACCTGCCGCCGGCGTTCCGCCAGGCGTTGGCACAGCTTGCATAGGGATGACCATGGACCCTCGCACCGTAACCCCCGACAACCCCTGGCTGGCCCTGCGTACCCTGACCCCGGCGCGTATCGCCCTGGGCCGCACCGGCACCAGCCTGCCGACCGGCGCCCAACTGGACTTCCAGTTCGCACATGCCCAGGCCCGTGATGCCGTGCACCTGCCCTTCGACCATGCCGGGCTGACCGCCCAGCTCAGTGACCGCGGGCGCGACAGCCTGGTGTTGCACAGCGCCGCCCACGACCGCGACCAATATTTGCAGCGCCCGGACCTGGGCCGGCGGCTGAACGAAGACTCGATCGAAACCCTGCGCCAGCATGCCCAGGCCAACCCGGGCGGTGTCGACTTGGCCATCGTCGTCGCTGACGGCCTCTCGGCCCTCGCCGTGCACCGCCATACCCTGCCGTTTCTGACCCGTTTCGAGGAACAGGCCGCTGCCGACGGCTGGACCAGCGCCCCGGTGGTGCTGGTGGAACAGGGCCGCGTGGCCGTGGCCGATGAGGTTGGCGAGTTACTGGGCGCACGGATGACCGTGATGTTGATCGGCGAGCGCCCGGGGTTGAGCTCGCCCGACAGCCTCGGCCTGTATTTCACCTACGCGCCGCGGGTCGGCCTGACTGACGCCTACCGCAACTGCATCTCCAACGTGCGCCTTGAGGGCTTGAGCTATGGCATGGCGGCCCACCGCTTGCTGTACCTGATGCGTGAAGCGTGTCGCCGGCAGCTTTCCGGGGTGAATCTGAAGGACGAAGCCGAGGTCCATAGCCTGGAGAGCGATACCCCCGCCAGCCAAAAAGGAAACTTTCTGCTCGGAAAAGGGTAAAAATCATGTCACGGAAGGCGGATTGCGCTTCTCGCACGCATTAGGCAGCATGCTGTTGAGAGCGGCTGGCAATCCGCTGTTTCCCCAAATGGATCCTGAGGGCCGCACATGCGTATCATCAAGGCAACCCTGGAACACCTCGACCTGCTGACCCCCCTGTTCGTCAAATACCGCGAGTTCTATGGGCAATTGCCCTACCCGGACAGCTCACGCAGCTTTCTGGAAAAGCGCCTGAAGCGGGACGAGTCGGTGATTTACCTGGCACTGGCGGATGACGATGCCAACAAGTTGCTCGGTTTCTGCCAGCTGTATCCAAGCTTTTCGTCGCTGTCGCTCAAACGCGTGTGGATTCTCAATGACATCTATGTGGCCGAAGACTCGCGACGCATGCTGGTGGCCGACCACCTGATGCGCGAGGCCAAGAAGATGGCTAAAGAGACCAACGCCGTGCGGATGCGGGTGTCGACCAGCGCCAACAATGAGGCAGCGCAAAAGACCTACGAGTCCATCGGCTTTCGCAAGGACACCGAGTTCGAGAGCTACATCCTGCCAATCCATCAGGATTGACCTGCGCAGGCCTTATCACCTGTACCTGTAGGAGCAGCCTTGTGCTGCTCCTACAAGGATCGCGCATGGCCAGAGGTATGGGTGGGCCTGCCGAGTGAAGTCGGTACAGGCAGCATGAATCTTCCCCTTCCGTAACCCGCCGCTACAAACTCCCCGGGCATGATCCTCACTTCGCCGTATAATGCCCCACTTGTCATGTGTGAAAATTTACCCATCCCCTGGTAACCGAGCCTACGCCCCAGAACACAGGTGCTGTACATGGATTTCAACCCGCTGGACCTTATCCTGCATCTCGATGCCTACCTCGATCTGCTGGTCACCAATTACGGTCCCTGGATCTACGCCATCCTGTTCACCGTGATCTTCTGCGAAACCGGCCTGGTGGTGATGCCGTTCCTGCCAGGTGATTCGCTGTTGTTCATCGCCGGCGCCGTGGCGGCCGGTGGCGGCATGGACCCAGTCCTGCTGGCGGGCCTGCTGATGGCGGCGGCGATCCTGGGCGACAGTACCAACTACGTGATTGGCCGAACGGCCGGCGAGCGGTTGTTCAACAATCCCAATTCGAAGATCTTCCGCCGCGACTACCTGCAGCGCACCCACGAATTCTATGAACGCCATGGTGGCAAGACCGTGACCCTGGCGCGCTTCCTGCCGATTCTGCGTACCTTCGCGCCGTTCGTCGCCGGTATTGCCCACATGCACTACCCGCGTTTCCTGGGCTTCAGTGTCGCCGGTTCGTTGCTGTGGGTCGGAGGCCTGGTGACGCTGGGCTACTTCTTCGGCAATGTACCGTTCATCAAGCAGCACCTGTCGCTGATGGTGGTCGGTATCATCTTCCTGTCGCTGGTGCCGATGGTGCTCGGCCTGCTGCGCGGTCGCCTGGGCCGTGCTGCCAAGGCTCACTGACCCCAGCCATGTGGTCTTTCAGCGCCTGGCGGCGTCGGCGCACCCTGAAGCGCTACCCAATCACAACCGAGCAATGGCAGGCGGTTCGCCAACACCTGCCGTTGCTCGACGGTATCAGCGATGAAGAAGATCGCTGGTTGCGTGAAGCCTGCATCCTGTTTTTGCTTGAAAAGCACCTGACCACCCTGCCCGGTGTCGAGCTAAGCGATGAGCAGCGCCTGTTCCTCGCAGCCCAGGCGCAGCTGCCACTGCTGCACCTGGGTGACCTGAACTGGTACCAGGGTTTCCACGAAATCATCCTCTACCCCGACGACTTCAAAAGCCCTCAGCGCCACCGCGATGCCAGTGGTGTGGAGCATGTGTGGGACGGCGAACACAGCGGTGAAGCCTGGCAACAGGGGCCGGTTATCCTGGCCTGGAACGGGGTGCTGGCCAGTGGTGGTTGGGAGGCCTATAACCTGGTCATCCATGAGTTGGCGCACAAGCTCGACATGCTCAATGGCGACGCCAACGGCCTGCCGCCGCTGCACAGTGGCATGCCCGTGGATGAGTGGGCGACGGCCATGCAACAGGCCTATGACGACCTCAACCGCCAGCTGGACCTGAACCCCGACGCTGAAACCGCCATCGACCCCTACGCGGCAGAAAACCCTGCAGAATTCTTCGCCGTCACCAGCGAATACTTCTTCAGCGCCCCCGACCTGTTGCAGCAGGCGTATCCGCAGGTTTACCAGCAACTGTCGCTGTTCTACCGCCAAGACCCACTGGCGCGCCTGAGTCAGTTGCAGGCCCAACACCCCGATTACCGCGAAGGCCACGCCTGACGCGGCCGCACATCAGGCCAGGCGTGGCATGCCCATGCGGAATGTGCCTATAATCGCCGCCACTTTTTGGTCAACTACGGGGGCACTGCCCAATGAGCTACAGCAAGATTCCGGCGGGCAAAGACCTGCCGAACGACATCTACGTCGCCATCGAGATCCCGGCCAACCACGCGCCGATCAAATACGAGATCGACAAGGACAGCGACACCCTGTTCGTCGACCGCTTCATGGCTACCCCGATGTTCTACCCAGCCAACTATGGCTTCATCCCGAACACCCTGGCCGACGACGGTGATCCGCTCGACGTGCTGGTCGTGACCCCATACCCAGTTGCCCCAGGCTCGGTCATCCGTGCCCGCCCGGTTGGCATCCTGAACATGACCGACGACGGCGGCGGCGACGCCAAAGTCATCGCTGTGCCGCACGACAAGCTGTCGCAGCTGTATGTCGACGTCAAGGAATACACCGACCTGCCAGCCCTGCTGATCCAGCAGATCGAGCACTTCTTCGCGAACTACAAAGATCTCGAGAAGGGCAAGTGGGTCAAGATCGAAGGCTGGGACGGCGCCGACGCCGCCCGTGCTGCGATCACCAAGTCGGTCGCTGCCTACAAAGGCTGATACCGACTGCTGAAAAACCCCGCCTCGGCGGTAATGCTGTTCACTTAAGAATGCCGGGGCCGCTCTGCGGCCCATCGCGGCACAAGGCCGCTCCCACACCGACCGCGTTATGCCCCTATTTACAGGGCATGCGCGAACATTGTGGGAGCGGCCTTGTGCCGCGATGGGCCGCAAAGCGGCCCCAATACAGGCGATGGATAACTTAAGAGAACAGCATTACGCCTCGGCGGGGTTTTTTATGCGCGAGGGAACACCCTTCCAGTAAAAATTCCTACATCGCCCTACTCCAACGCCCTACAACCAAGCACCTTTCGCACAAGCCGCATCAACATCCGGTTCATATGCCAGCTGGCACCCGGCCGCTACACTCGCGGCCATGAACACATCCGGTGACCGCCTCAAAGCCCTGCTGCACGAATGTGGCTTGACCCCTTCCGATTTCGCTGCCCAACGCAGCGTCACACCCCAGCACGTCAACAACTGGTTCAGACGGGGTGTTCCGTTGGCTCGCCTCGATGAAATGGCCGACTTGTTCTGCGTGCATCGCCGTTGGCTGCGCAGCGGCGAAGGCCCCAAGCACCCCAACCCGATTTTGCGCAGCGGCCCGCCACGGCCACCGCACACCAACCCGCCCACCCCGCTGTCAGCACACAGCGGCCGGCTGCTGCAGGTGCCGTTTTACGCACTGCAGCACGGCCTGCTTGTCCCCGTGGCCAACCATCACCTGCGCCTGCCCACCACGGCGTTAAAGGCGCTGGGCGTTGCTGCGCAAAATGCCATCTGCCTGGCCATGCCTGCCGCCAACATGGCTCCGCTGATTCCGCTGGAGGCCACCTTGGCGGTAGACCTGAGCATGACCGAAGTCATGGAGGGCGAGACCTATGCCTTGCTGCACAACGGTACCCTGAGGGTGAACAACCTCAGCCTCGGCCCGCACGGCACCCTGTACCTACACAGCCATGACCGACGCAACTACGCCGTCGAGCGCTACACCCGCGCCCAGCGCCAGGCCCAAGGCCTGGAGATTCTCGGCTGGGTCTTCCACTGGTCGCACTTCCGCCGCCATCGCCCCAGCTGAAACACCCTGTGCCATTTTTTGCTGGGCATCCTGCGCAAGCCCTTGTATGCTACGCGGCACATTTAGCCCCGACCGGCGCAAGCCGCGGTCCAGAGGGCTCGGCGACACCCCACACGGGCGTTGACCATCTCTATCAGGTCCTTGTGACCACACAGTTAAGGCGGTTGCGGCTTACCATAAATTAGTCGGAAGCGTCCCCGAGAAGCCGGCCACAAGCCGGCTTTTTAATGCCTGCTTGAAAGCCATCCCCTACTAAAACCGGTTTAGCAAGACCACTCAAAGGCGATGGCAAACCCACCGTGCCACCGCCCTCACCTACCTTCAAAACCTAGTCACCACCCCCATCCGTACCGTCCGCCCAGGAGCCGGCATGAAGCTCTGCGCCAGCGGGTCCAGGTAATAGCGATCGGTCAGGTTCTGCAGCGAAACATTCACCTCGGTGTTCTCAAGCAGCGTGTACTTGAGGAACAGATCGAACAGCGCCACCGAGCGGTATTCGATCTGCGGCGTGGTAGCGCCGGACTGCCAGGGCTTGTCGAGGGTACTGGTAGGCCCGGAGGTGTAGGTCACGCGCCCGCCTACCGTCAATGCTTCGTCGAAGAAACGCAAGCCAGTGGTCAGGTTGGCGGAGAACCGTGGTGGGTTCTGGGTGTTGGTGTAGGAGCCCATGTAGCTGCCCGGTGTGCAGTTTGGCGTGTCTTGGGTCTTCTGGTACGGGTTGGCGGTGGCGCGCAGTTTGCCGGCAAAGTCCGCGTCGCAGGTCTCGGTCTTGAGGTAGTAGGTGGCCGAGAGGTCGGCGAACACACGGCCGGTATCGTAGTTTGACTGCAGTTCAAGGCCGCGGGTGCTGAAGCTGTCGGTGTTGCTGAAGCTCATCTGGCCCCACAGGCCAGGGCTCGGGTCGTAATAGCGGGTGATGTAGTGCTTGATCTTGTTGTCGAAGAAGGCCAGCTTGATCGCGGCTGAGTCGTGATCGGTAAAGAGGTTGTCGCGCAAGGCGCTGACGCCGATTTCCCAGCTCTGCGAGCGCTCGGGCTTGAGGCTTTTGCCGGGGCTGACTTGCTGGGTGCCCTGGCTGGTCTCGAACAGTGACGGCAGGCGCAGGCCTTGGGTGTAGGTGACATAGAAGTACGTGTCGGGCATCAGCTCGACATTGATGCCGAATGCCGGCGAAAAGCCGCCACCGCTGCTGCTGCCCTGCGGGGTATGGTCGTAGCCTGTGACCACGCTGCTGATGCTTTCGGGGCTGACCTGAACGCTGGTCGCGCCGAAGTCATTGAAGCGCACACCGTTGAACGGCTCGTTGCTGTTGCCGAAGACGATGCCGTTGTTCAGCCGGGGGTCGGTGGCGTCGGTGTACTGGCCGTTCTGGTCGGGGAACCAGGTCATGCTGCCCCAGCCCTTGGGGCCACTCGCCGAGATGTAGCGCACGTCGCGATCCTCACGGCGGGCGGTGGCCAACACGGTATTGTCTTTGGTGCGGAAGTGGCTGTAACGGCCCCCGCCCCACAGGGTCAATTGCTCGATCGGCTGGTACTCGAGCTTGCCGTTGAAGCTGAATTCCTGCCGCGAAGCATCACGCAGGGTGCGGTTGGCATCGACGTCGTGCTGGGTGATCAGCACGCTTTTCTGCGGTTGCAGGTCTTCCAGCTGGAACGCACCGCCCAGGTCAAGCTTGAAATCGCCATGGGCCGTTTCGAACCTGGAGAGGTTGTTCAGGTCGCCGCCGATACGGCGGTTGTCCTGGCGTGTCCAACTGCGGTCAGAACGAAACAACTGGGACACCGGCGCCGTCCATGCCGAACTCAACGAGCTGGTCTTGGCGTCGGTCATCCATAGGTTACTGGTCAGGTCGACCCACGGGTTGCCGGCGGGCAAGTAGTGGTAGCGTGCGGTATAGGTATCGATCTTCACCTCGCCCAAGGGGTACTGATAAATACCGGCGGTACCGAAGCGGTAGATGTCAGAGGGCATGATCTCGGCAGTGCGCCCGTCGTAGCGGCGGTAGCCCAGGTCCAGGGTGTGATCGTCGGTTATCCGCCAGGTCGCCTTGAGCAGGTACGAGTCGGTTTTCGATGAGGCGTTGAGCACTTCCTCGCCCGCGTTGTAGGTCATCGCCACGCTGGGCTGCTCACTGCCGTAATCGTTGTAGAGGCGGTAGCGGTCCTGGCCTTTCTTGCCGGAGAAGTAGTTGCCTTGGTTGCGGTGCGCGTAGGCCGCCACCACATCCAGCTGTTCGGTGGTAAAGGCAAACGCGGCGCTGCCCGATTCGGCTTCAGAGCCGAACAGGCTGCCGCGGTTGTCGCGCGGAGGCGCCGACAGGCTTTCATCCTTGGAACTGGAACTGCGATGGGCGGGGGCTACGCCGTTGTCCCAGAGATCGCCCTTGAGACGCCCGCCAACCTGGTTGCCGTCGACCAGAATGTCCTGCACGCCGATCGTCTGCATTTCCACCGTGCCGCCAATCGCTCCGGATTTGGTTGACGGCCCTTTGTTCACGGTCAGGCTGCTGATCAGGTCGGAGTCGATGTAGCTGCGTTGCTGCGTGCCGCCATAACCGCGATAGACATCCAGGGCCTGCTCCGAGCCATCGACCTTCACCGCTACCCGGCTCTGCCCCTGGATACCGCGAATGTTGACGTCCAGGGCGCCGCCGTTGCGGGTGTCACCGACTTGCACACCCGGCACACCGTTGAGCAGGTCGCCCACGGAGACCCGGCCGAAGCGGTCGATCTGTTCGCTGCTCAGGTGCACCGATGAGCGTGGGGCCCGGTAAGTATCCGCCTGAGGCCCCTGTGCGGCAGCGTCGACCATCGTCGGCGATAACTCTGCTGCGGCACGCGTTGCAGCGCCCTGCGCCATCAGCACGTAGCTGCCGGTCGAACTCGCCACCAGCTGCAGCCCGGTATTGGCCAGCAACCGCTGGATGCCCTCACTGACGGTGTATCGCCCCTTCAGGGCCGGCGCCGTGCGCCCGCGGGTCAGGTCAGGATCATAAGACACCAGCAGCCCGGATTGGCTGGTGAAACTGCCCAGCGCTGCGCCCAGCGGGCCTTTGGCAATGTTGTAGTCACGCGGCGTGGCATCGTCCAGGCGGGTCGCGGCGACCGCAGCCGTGCCGGTGCCCTGGGCCAGGGCCAGGCTGCTGTTCAGCAAGCCGGCGCCACAGCAACTGATCATCGTGCAACGCAGGGCGAAGGTGATGGGCGACAGGCAAAGTCGAGGGCGTGGAGCAGGTGAAGGACAACGTACTGGGAGCATGCTTTTCTCGCTCGTAGGGTGTGCGCCCACCACTGGCTGCGGGCTGTTACCTCCTCTGTCGCACGAGATCGAAAAAAGGATATGCGTGCAGGGCCAGCGGCTGAATTTGCCGGTTCGGCCTTGTGATCTTAGCAATTCTAGTGATAATGGTTTTCATTTGCGACAGTCTTGTACCGACTCAACCCACGATGAATGCGCCCTTCTCCCCGCCGAACAGTACCGAGCCGTGCAGCGTCGAGACGTTGTACATCGAGAATCACGTCTGGTTACGCAACTGGCTCGCCTATCGGCTGAGGTCGTGGGGACGCGGGGTGGCCGATGACCTGGCGCATGATATTTTCCTGCGGGTGCTTACCAGCCGGGAGGGTGCGCGGGTCGAACCGATCCGTCAGCCACGCGCCTACCTAACCCGCATCGCCAATTGTGTGCTGGTCAGCTGGCGGCGCCGGCAGTCGCTGGAGCGTGCCTGGCTCGAGGCGTTGCTGCTGCTGCCAGAACCCGAGCACCCTTCGCCTGAACTGCAAAGCGTGATCCTCGAGACCCTGCACGAGATCGACACGCTGCTGGATACGCTGCGCCCCCGCGTGAGGCAGGCGTTTCTGATGGCAACGTTGGACGGCATGAAGCAGAAAGACATTGCCGTGGCCCTGAACATCGCGCTGCCGACGGTCAAGAAGTACATCCACGAGGCCTACCTGGCCTGCCTGACGCAGATGCCCGATGAATAACCGCACGGCCCCGCTTGACGATGCCATCCCCCAGCCAGTGCTGGCCCAAGCGGCCTCCTGGCTGATGCTGATGCAGGAAGCGCCGCTGCTACCAGCGCAACAGCGCGAATTGGAGCGCTGGCGGCGTGCCAGTGCTGAGCATGAACGGGCGTGGCAAAGGGCACAGCGCCTGCTAACACGCCTGGGCAGCCTGCCTCCAACGCTGGCCAAGCAGACCTTGGATCGCCCGACAGGCAGGCGCGCTGTGCTGCGCGGGCTGCTTCTGCTGATCGGTGCCGCACCGCTCAGCTGGTGGGCATGGCGCTCAGGCATTGGCAACGATTACCAGACGTCTGTGGGTGAACGCCAACACGCACGGCTCGCCGACGGCACACAGATCACCCTCAATAGCGACAGCGCCGTGGACGTGCTTTTCAACAGCGCGCAACGCTTGCTGCACCTGCGCCGTGGCGAGGTGTACATCGCGACCGCTGCCGACCCACGCCCGCTCATGGTACAGACCCAGCAAGGCCAACTGCGCGCGTTGGGTACGCGATTCAGCGTGCGCCAGCTGGCCGATGAAACCTTGCTAGCGGTGTACGAAGGCGCCGTACAGGTTCGCCCAGAACACGCCAGCGTGGCCCCTGGCGAAAACATCATCCGTGCTGGCCAGCAAGTCCGTTTCAGCCGCGAGCGCATGGGGCTCATCGAGGAGGCTCGGGAGACCACCCTGGCGTGGCGCAACGGCTTGCTGGTGGCCGACGACATGCCAGTACGGCTGTGGGCGCATGAGTTGATGCGCTACACCGACCAACAACTTGAGTGCGACCCCGTGCTGGGTGAGCTGCGAGTGTCTGGCACATTCCCCATCGATGACTTGCCGCTGGCCTTGGCCATGCTGGCACAGACCTACACGCTGCAGGTTCGACACACCGGCAGGCAGGTATTCATTAGCCGTTGATCAACACCAACGACCGAGCGAGATTCCCCGATGAGCAAAATGCCCCTGTACCTGGCCATGGCACTGGCCCTCGCTGCACCGGCAGCCCTGGCGCAACCAGTGCGCGATCAGAAAATGGACACGTCGCTGCTGCAGCGCCAGAACCTGGCCTATCGCTTCAGCCAGCATGACCTGGATTCAGCCGATGGCCAGCGCCATTACCGTCTATGGATCGGCCAGCCGAATCGCCCGGCGCCCGCGGCGGGCTACCCGGTGTTGTGGATGCTCGACGGCAACGCCGCGCTGGGTGCCCTGGACAGTGAACAACTGGGCAAGCTTGCCGCAGGCCAAGCCCCGTTGCTGGTCGCCGTGGGCTACCAGACCGACCAACGCATCGAACGTGCCGGGCGAACGTATGACTACACCCCCGCACTGCCTGGGCAAGCGGAACAGCGCGACCCGCTGACGGGCCAGCCCAGCGGTGGCGTGGAGGCGTTCTTCGACCTGCTGAGCCAGCGCATGCGGCCGATGGTCGCCGCTGTAGCGCCGATCGACCTGCAACGGCAAACACTGTGGGGGCATTCCTATGGTGGCCTGGCGGTGCTGCATGCACTGTTCACCCGGCCGGCCGAGTTCAGCGACTACGCGGCGGCCAGCCCATCGTTGTGGTGGCATGACGGGGCGATTGTGCGGGAAGCCCAGGGGCTGCAGCAGCGCTTGGGTGGCGGCCGCCCTAAGCTGTTGCTGATGCGCGGTGGCGATGAGTCGTCGAACCCGCGTGCAGCGGTGAAGGGCGACGCGGAGCGGCCGGCGCGGGAGCTGGTGGCGGACCTGGCCAAGGTGCCTGGGTTGCAGGTGCGCTTCGAGCGGTTCGACGGGTTGGGGCATGGGCCGATGTTGCCGGCCTCGCTGAAAAGCGTAATTGAAGGAATGTCTCGGTAAACCTGCGCGGGCCTCTTCGCGGGGCAAGCCCGCTCCCACAGGTTACCCCTCCGGTCCTGAGGGCAGTGCAGATTCTGTGAGCGCGGGCTTGCCCCGCGAAGAGGTCGGCCCAGTCAGCCCTTCACACACACCACCTGGCGCAGCGTGTGCACCACCTCCACCAGGTCGCGCTGCGCACGCATCACCGCATCGATGTCCTTGTAGGCCATCGGTATCTCATCGATCACCGCCTTGTCCTTGCGGCACTCCACATGCGCAGTGGCCCGCCGCTGGTCTTCCACAGTGAAGCGGCTTTTGGCCCGGGTTCGGCTCATCACTCGCCCGGCCCCATGGCTGCAAGAGCAGAACGCCTCTTCGTTGCCCAACCCGCGCACGATGAAACTCTTTGCCCCCATCGAGCCGGGGATGATGCCCAACTGCCCTTTCTGCGCCGACACCGCGCCCTTGCGCGTCACCAGCACTTCGCGCCCGAAATGCTGTTCGCGCTGCACATAGTTGTGGTGACAGTTCACCGCCTCCAGGCTGGCCTCGAACGGCCGGCCAAGCACCTTGCGGGTCGCGGCAACCACTGCCAGCATCATCAGTTCGCGGTTATGCCGGGCAAAGTCCTGCGCCCACTCAACCGCTTCGACGTAGTCGGCAAAGTGGCGGCTGCCTTCCTCGAAGTACGCCAGGTCCTTGTCCGGCAGGTTGGCCAGGTGCTGGCGCATGTCGGCATGGGCCAATTCGATGAACAGGTTGCCGATGGCATTGCCAACGCCACGCGAGCCGCTGTGCAACATGAACCACACGCGGTCGGCCTCATCCAGGCAAACCTCGATGAAGTGATTGCCGCCGCCCAGGGTGCCCAGGTGATGCCGGTTATTGGTTTTCTCCAGCCGCGGGTACTTGTCGGTGATGGTCTTGAAGCGCGTGGCCAGCGTTTGTCAGCTTTGGCTGGCACGTTGTCCCAGGCGCCTTGGTCGTGGCGGCCGAAGGTCTTGCCATGGGGCACGGCCTGCTCGATCGCCGTGCGCAAACCGTGCAGGTTGTCGGGCAGGTCGCGGGCATGCAGCGAAGTCCGCGCGGCGATCATGCCGCAGCCGATGTCCACGCCTACGGCGGCGGGGATGATCGCGCCAACGGTGGGGATCACGCTGCCGATGGTCGAGCCCTTGCCCAGGTGCACATCCGGCATCACGGCCAGGTGCTTGAAGATGAACGGCAATTTCGCCGTGTTCAGCAACTGCTGGCGCGCTTCGTCTTCGATCGGCACGCCGTCGGTCCACAACTTGATCGGCTTGCCGCCGGCGACCTGGAGAATGTCCATGCTGTCGATTCCGAATAGAACGTGCCTGCCATGATACCGCCGATGCTCGCCTAAGGTCTTAGCCGAGCGGGTTGCCAGCAGGGTGGCTCTGTGGGGTATGCTTGCCGGGTCTTCAGGGCGGGGTGTAAGTCCCCACCGGCGGTAAATCGAAAGATGAGCCCGCGAGCGCCCCGGCCATGCCGGGGGTCAGCAGATCTGGTGAGACTCCAGAGCCGACGGTCATAGTCCGGATGAAAGAAGGCGTCAGGCAGGGGCCATTCGGGCGCCCCTGCGCGCGCGTTTTGTTCGCCCCGAGACGTTCATCGATCATTTACGAGGAGCGTTTCATGTCCCCTATGCTGCAAAAGCAATACCCCAACATTTCTGCCGCCATCGCCGCTTTTCAGGCCGGGCGCCCCGTACTGCTGCTGGACGACGATGACCGCGAGGACGAAGCGGACATCATTGCCGCCGCCGAAAACATCTCGTTGCAAACTATGGCCATGATGATTCGTGACTGCAGCGGCATCGTTTGCCTGTGCCTGGACGAAGCGACCGTGGACGCCCTGCAACTGGCGCCGATGGTGCAGAACAACCAGGCGCGCCATGGCACCGGGTTCACCGTCACCATCGAGGCGGCGGACGGCATCACCACCGGCGTTTCGGCGCAAGACCGTGTCACCACCATCGCTGCGGCGCTCAGCTCGACCGCCGAGCAACGGCATATCGTCAGCCCTGGGCATGTGTTCCCGCTGCGCGCGCGCAATGGTGGTGTGCTGACCCGCCGTGGCCATACCGAAGGTTCGGTCGACCTGGCGCGCCTGGCCGGGCTGCGGCCGGCAGCGGTGCTGTGCGAGTTGATGAACCCCGACGGCAGCATGGCGCGTGGGGAGCAGGTGGCGGTGTATGCGCGGCAGTACAATTTGCCGGTGCTGACCATTGAAGAGTTGGCGCGGTACCGCGAGGCGATGGTGGAGCGCGAAGCGGCTACGGCTTGATGGCTTTCAGACGCTTGGCTTAAGGAAGATGGCGGCGCGCACATCGAGCGCCGCCCGCGCGGCGCTTCGCAGCACAAGGCTGCTCCTATGTATGGACTCGCCCACACTGTCTAGCTGCTTTTGAACTTAGGAACCCGGTTGCATCTATGTATCAGGCCTATTCGAGGAAGCTTTTTGCTTCTGGCCAACATCGTGGTGAGCTCGCAGCGTGCCGTTTACATTGAGGCCATTCATCAGGCCTGTAGGAGCAGAGGCATCTGTCTGCGACGGTCTTACCAGGGGTCAATGTTCACTAGCAGGGGTTGGAGCGCTCGGCGCCCCGGTGGCATTGCTCGGTTGATCAGAGGCTCATAGCAGCCTCCGAGTTGCTGTTCGGTTTGCGCTGATATACCTGATCGCTCTGCAACAAGGCCCAGATAATGCGCAGATTTCGATTAGCCAGTCTGATCGCCGCCTCCTTGCGTCCAAGGCGGGATAGCCAGCGTAAAAGGCGGTGATCGTCTGGCTGATCGGAATCAGGCCTTAGCTGACTCAAGACAGCATGCGCCCCCTGGATCATCAGGCTGCGTATGTAGCCATCACCTCGCTTGCTCATCCTGCCCAGCCTGATTTGTTTCCGCTGCTGTGCTGGTCGGGCACGATACCGAAGAAGGCGGCATACATTCGGCCACTGGCGAAGCGGCTAGGCTCGGTCTGTTTCGCCACGATCGCCGTGGCAATGATTGGGCCCACGCCACGAATGGTGATCAACCGCTGTGCGACCTTATCTTCCTGGGCTGTCGCTTCAAGCCGCCTACTCAGCGTCGCAATGCGTTCACCCAGAGAGAGCCAGTCAGTCAGCAGCTCATCGAGCAACTCGCGCAACAAGTCGGGCAGAGGTAAAGAGGCATCTTCAAGAGCCCGTGGCACATGCGAATTGATCGCCGCATCGCCTTGAGGCATGGAGACGCCATGCTCTAGCAGCAGGCCACGTATCTGATTACCCAGCGCTGTATGCCGCTTGATGTTGCCGCGCCGGACACGGTGCAGCGCTTGAATAGCCAGTGCTGTAGTGCTCTTGATCGGGATTGAGGCAATACTGGTATCGCGACCGGCACGCAAAATGGCATGGGCGTCGTTACGGTCATTCTTCGCGCCGCTGCGGTGTTCGGCAACGCGTTGCGCAGGCAGGATCCGAACCGGATTACCCTTGGCCTGCAGTAGTCTGGCCCAGGCTTGCGCACCAGGACCGCACTCCATTAAGACAGTCACCGTCACTGGCAGCTTGATTAGAAAATCATGGAAATTTTGACGGGATTTGATGCGATTTTCGTAGATCACCCGACCGGTAGCATCCTCGCCTGCTAACTGGAAGACCTGTTTGGCCAGGTCTACGCAGAGGGTTGTGCAAAGCTCCACATCAGTGGAAGACAGGGGATCGTGCTTCGAACTATGCTTCTTCATGGTCTCGCCCTCGCTGCCGTTGGCTTCTTTGAACGCCACCGTGGCACTGTGATGCCTCGGCGGGGGCGAGTCCATCGATTACATTTTTTCGGGCCAATCATTCCTGCGGCAAACGCGAGTGACCACCTTTATCACAGGCGTGATTGGCCCGAACCCGATGCACTCCCCCACACAAGTTTGCTCCCCCTGCCCCGCTCTGCTAGTGTCGCGCCGTTCAGAACGCCACCGAGACAGTCGCCATGGCCCGCAAAAAAGCCTCCCTCGATTTCGAGCAATCCCTCGCAGACCTGCAAGCCCTGGTCGAGCGCCTGGAGAACGGCGAGTTGTCGCTGGAAGATTCGCTGGCCGCCTTCGAGCAAGGCATCGCCCTGACCCGCGATTGCCAGGGCGCACTGGCCCAGGCTGAGCAGAAAGTGCAAATCCTTCTGGAACGCGACGGTGAGCTGGCAGCCCAGCCCTTCGACGCGGAGCCAGAAGCATGATCAGCACCTACCAGGCCAACTGCCAGGCCCGCGTCGACGCCGCCCTAGAACCGCTGTTTCAAGCGCCTACCAAAGAACTCGAGCGCCTCTACGCCGCCATGCGCTACAGCGTAATGAACGGCGGCAAGCGTGTACGCCCGCTGCTCGCCTACGCGGCCTGCGAAGCCCTGGGTGCACCAGCCGAACAGGCCAACGGTGCAGCGTGCGCGGTCGAACTGATCCACGCGTATTCGCTGGTGCATGACGACCTGCCGGCGATGGACGACGACGACCTGCGTCGCGGCCAACCGACCACCCACAAAGCCTTCGACGAAGCCTGCGCCATCCTCGCCGGTGACGGCCTGCAGAGCCTGGCCTTCAGCGCCCTGCTCGACCCACGCCTGAGCCCACAGTCCGACGCCCTTCGCCTGGCCATGGTCCAGGCCCTGGCCAAGGCTGCCGGCCCGGCGGGCATGGTGGGTGGCCAGGCCATCGACCTGGGCTCGGTGGGCATCAAGCTGGACCAGCAGGCGCTGGAATTCATGCACCGGCACAAGACCGGCGCGCTGATCGAAGCCAGCGTGCGCCTGGGCGCCCTGGCCAGCGCCCGCGCCGAGCCGGCGCAACTGGATGCCTTGCAGACCTACGCTCAGGCCATTGGCCTGGCGTTTCAGGTGCAGGACGACATCCTCGACGTAGAAAGTGACACCGCCACCCTTGGCAAACGCCAGGGTGCCGACATCGCCCGAGACAAACCGACCTACCCGGCCCTGCTTGGCCTGGAGGCCGCCAAGGCCTATGCAATCGAACTGCGCGACCAGGCGCTGGCCGCATTGCAAGGGTTTGGTGAAACTGCCGAGCCGCTGCGGGCGCTGGCGCGCTACATCGTCGAACGCCGCAACTGATTCAACGGGGCCGCCAGGCGGCCCATCGCCGGCAAGCCGGCTCCCACAGCAAAACGGTGAACGTGTGGGAGCTGGCTTGCCGGCGATGGGCTGCAAAGCAGCCCCGTGCTACCCCCTCTCAATGGGCACTTTTCCCACAATGGGGTAAACTGCCGCGTCTTCACACCTATAACGACTCGCCTGATGCCCACGACGTTTCAAGAGATCCCCCGCGAACGCCCGGTCACGCCGTTGCTCGACCGCGCTGACACGCCTGCCGGCCTGCGCCGGCTGGCCGAAGCCGACCTGGAGACCCTGGCCGACGAGTTGCGCCAGGAACTGCTCTACACCGTGGGACAGACCGGTGGGCATTTTGGCGCCGGCCTGGGCGTGATCGAGCTGACGATCGCCCTGCACTACGTCTTCGACACCCCGGACGACCGGCTGGTGTGGGACGTCGGCCACCAGGCCTACCCGCACAAGATCCTCACCGGCCGCCGCCAGCGCATGCTCAGCCTGCGCCAGAAGGACGGCATCGCCGCCTTCCCGCGCCGTAGCGAGAGCGAGTACGACACCTTTGGCGTCGGCCACTCCAGCACCTCGATCAGTGCAGCGCTGGGCATGGCCATCGCCGCCCGCCTGCAGAACAGCGCACGCAAGTCGATCGCGGTGATCGGCGACGGTGCCCTGACCGCCGGTATGGCCTTCGAGGCGTTGAACCACGCCCAGGAAGTCAACGCCGACATGTTGGTGATCCTCAACGACAACGACATGTCGATTTCGCGCAATGTCGGCGGCCTGTCCAATTACCTGGCCAAGATTCTCTCCAGCCGCACCTACGCGAGCATGCGCGAGGGCAGCAAGAAGGTGCTTTCGCGCCTGCCAGGCGCGTGGGAAATCGCCCGTCGCACCGAGGAATATGCCAAAGGCATGCTGGTCCCCGGCACCCTGTTCGAAGAGCTGGGCTGGAACTACATCGGCCCGATCGACGGCCACGACCTGCCGACCATGATCGCCACCCTGCGCAACATGCGTGACCTCAAGGGCCCGCAGTTCCTGCACGTGGTGACCAAGAAGGGCAAAGGCTTCGCCCCGGCCGAGGTCGACCCGATCGGCTACCACGCCATCACCAAGCTCGAGCCCGCCGACAAGCCCGCCGCGCCGAAAAAACCCAGCGGGCCCAAGTACTCCGCCGTGTTCGGCCAGTGGCTGTGCGACATGGCCGCCAGCGACAATCGCCTGGTTGGCATTACCCCGGCGATGAAGGAAGGCTCCGACCTGGTCGAGTTCAGCGAACGCTACCCGGAGCGCTACTTCGACGTGGCGATTGCAGAGCAGCACGCGGTCACCCTGGCCGCGGGCATGGCCTGCGAAGGCAGCAAGCCGGTGGTGGCGATCTATTCGACGTTCCTGCAGCGCGCCTATGACCAGCTGATCCACGACGTAGCGGTACAGAACCTCGATGTGCTGTTCGCCATCGACCGCGCCGGCCTGGTGGGTGAAGACGGCCCGACCCACGCCGGCAGCTACGACTTGTCGTACCTGCGCTGCATCCCCGGCATGCTGGTGATGACCCCGAGCGACGAGAACGAACTGCGCAAGATGCTCACCACCGGCCACCTGTACAACGGCCCGGCGGCAGTGCGCTACCCGCGCGGCACCGGCCCCAACGCACCGATCAGTGGTGACCTTACGCCCCTGGAAATCGGCAAGGGCGTTATCCGGCGCCAAGGTGAAAAAGTCGCCCTGCTGGTATTTGGTGTGCAACTGACCGAAGCCTTGCAAGTTGCCGAGCAGATCAACGCCACGGTGGTCGACATGCGCTTCGTCAAGCCACTGGACGAGGCACTGGTACTCGAATTGGCGGGCAGCCATGAGCTGCTGGTGACTATCGAAGAAAACGCCATCATGGGCGGCGCAGGGGCTGCTGTGGGTGAGTTCCTGGCTAGCCAGGCCCTGGTCAAGCCACTGCTGCACTTGGGCTTGCCGGACATTTATGTCGAGCATGCCAAGCCTGCGCAGATGCTGGCTGAGTGCGGGCTGGATGCTGCTGGCATCGAGGCTTCGGTTACAGCGCGTATGGCCAAGCTCGGCTTGTAACCTTTGGGGCCGCTTTGCGGCCCTTTCGCGACACAAGGCCGCTCCTACAGGATTGCGCTGGCCCTGTAGGAGCGGCCTTGCGTCGCGATCGAGGGCGCAGCCCTCGCAACATGGTAATGCCCATGAAAATCCCGAGCTTCACCGCCACCCTCCTGTGCCTACCGCTGCCGCTTCTTGCCGCTGAACGCGACGACGCCCTGAAACTCCCCGATGTGCTGATCAGCGCCAACCGCCAAGTCGAGTCGCGCACCGCCACCAGCGCCGCCAACACCGTCTTCACCCGCACCGACATCGACCGCCTGCAACCCACCAGCGTCACCGACCTGCTGGCCCGCGTCCCCGGCGTGCAAGTCGCTCCCACGGGTGGTCGCGGCAGCCTGCCCGGTATCTTCATCCGCGGCACCAAGGCAGCGCAAAGCCTGGTACTGGTCGATGGCGTGCGCATCGCCAACGCCACCTCCGGCGACAGCGGCCTGCAATTTCTCGACGTCGACCAGATCGAGCGTGTCGAAGTACTGCGCGGCTCCCGCTCGGCGATCTACGGCAGCGATGCCATTGGCGGCGTGATTCAGATCTTCACCCGGCGCAGCAGCGGCCCTGGCCTGCAACCGCGCCTGCGCCTGGCCGCCGGCAGCAACCAGACCTTCCAACGCAGCCTGGGCCTGGCCGGCGGCAACGGCGCCACCCGCTTCAACCTGGGCGCCAGCCTGGACGAAACTGCCGGCATCGACGCCACCGGCCCGTCCTTTGCCAGCGATGGGGATCACGATGCGTACCGCAACAGGTCATTCAACCTGAGCCTCAGCCACACCTTCGGCGAACGCTTCGAGGCCGGCCTCAACCTGCTCGACAGCCATGGGCGCAGTGAATACGACAACCCGTTCGGTGGCTTCAACCCGGTCACCTTCGAAAGCTTCGGGCAAAAGCCCTATACCGATTTCAGCGTCAGCAGCCTGGGCACCTACTTCGATGCCCAGCTCAACGACAGCTGGCATTCGCGCCTGGAACTTGCCCACAGCGAAAACCGTGACGACAAGCGCGACAAGCTCAGCGATGAGCGCTTCGTGTTCAACACCTACCGTGATCAACTCACCTGGCAAAACGACCTGGCCTTGAACGACCAGCACACGCTGCTGATCGGCGGGGACTGGTACGAAGACCGCGTGCACGGCAGCACTGACTTCATCGAGGACAGCCGCTGGAACCGGGCGGCCTTCGTTCAACATCGGTACCGGGGAGAGCGGTTTTCCACCGAGCTGGGCGTGCGCCGCGACCAGAACCAGCAGTTCGGTGGCCAGACCACCTGGAGCGGTAGCCTTACCGTACCCGTGAACGCGTCCAACGATGTGCTGCTGTCCTACAGCGAAGGCTTCAGAGCCCCGACGTTCAACGACCTGTATTACCCAGAATTCAGCAACCCAGACCTGAGCCCAGAGCACTCCAAAAGCTACGAACTGCAATGGCGCAGCCAGCTCACCTCGGACAGCCGCCTGGAGACGTCGCTGTACCGCACCGACCTGCGCGACGCGATCATCTTTGGCCAGGACGCGATCCCGCGCAACGTCGCCTCGGCGCGCATCAACGGCGTAGAGCTGTCCCTCGACCAGCAATGGGGCGCATGGCGCAGCCAGCTCGGCCTGGCGCTGATCGACCCGCGCGACCGCGACAGTGGCCATACCCTCGCCCGCCGCGCTCGCCGTACCGTTAGCCTTGACCTGGACCGCGCATTTGGGCGGTTCAGCGTGGGCGGAAGCTGGCAAGCCGTCAGCGCCAGCTACGATGACGAAGCCAACCGCAACCGGCTCGCCGGCTTTGGCCTGCTCGGCCTGCGCGGTAGCTGGGCGGCAACAGATGAACTGAAACTGGAAGCGAAGCTGGACAACCTGCTGGACCACAACCACAGCCGCGCACTGTACAGCTATGAAGGCGCCAGCCACAGCTACCGCGAAGAAGGCCGCACCGTGCTGTTCAGCGTCACCTGGACGCCGGCGCTTTAGCTTCGAGCAACGCGCACAAGCGGGCGGTGGCCTCGATCATCTGCCCACTGGGCCGTTCGAGCCCTTTGTCGGGCACGACCAGCAAGCGCTCATCGGCCACCGCGCGCAGGCGCGGCCAAGCCCTCCAGCTGTCCAACTGCGCCTGATCACCCGCCAGAATCACCTGCGGGTCTTGCAGCAGTACAGACTCCACGCTCACCTGAGGGGCTGGCTGGTTGAGGTCGGCGAACACATTACGCGCGCCGCACACCGCCAGCGCGTCGCTGACCACCTGCCTGCCACCCAAGGTGTACAAGGGCTGATCCCAGACTTGGTAGAACACGCGCAGCGGCTGCTCACGGCGATACTGTTGGCGCAGGTGCCGCAGCCTGTCACGCAGGGCCTGGGCGTATTGCTGGCCCTGCTCTTCGCGGCCGACGCGCTGGGCGATGGCCTCGATTTGATCGATCAACTGGTCGATACCGTGGGGTTCGGCGCTGAAGGTGGCGATGCCCAGGCGCTTGAGCTGATCACGCTGTGCTGGCGCCACACTGCCGGGCCAGAGCAGCAACAAGTCAGGCTGCAAGCTGAGCAGACGCTCCATGTTCAGTTGGCCTTGGCGGCCGACCGAAGGCACCTCACGCAATGCTGGCGGGCGATCACCACCGTCGAGCACGCCGACCAACAGATCATCGGCGTGCAGCTCAAGCATGATTTCGGTCATCGAAGGTGCCAGGCTGACCACCCGTAGCGGCTCGCCGCCGCTGGCGCTGCAGGCGCACAGCGCCAGTAGCCAGAGAAGGCTGCGCATCAGCCCAGCTGACGTGGGATGCGGTACAGGTAGAGCACCACCACGGTGGACAGCACCAAAAGGATTTGCGGTACGGCCTCCAGCCCCACCAGCACCGACAGCGCGGCAACCCAGGCGGGGAAGCAGGCATACAGCATGGCCATGCGCCGCACCCGCGCCAGGGTGATCCAGGCTGCCGGCTCTTCGGTGCTGCCGAGCACCTTGGAGGTCGCGATCAGCGCACGCTTGTAGGCACCGAAGCGCGGCAGGCTAAGGAACATGGTCGCCGCACCCGCGATGAACAGTGGCATGGCCAGCACCGGGATCAACGCATCACCGCCACCAAACGCCCAGGCCATCACTGGCAGCGGCACCAGGCCCATCGCCAGGTATTGCCACCAGGCCAGTGCCAGGCGCCGCTTTACCTCGGCGCGGGTCACGCCTGAGGCACCTCGCCCTGGTGTTCGTTGCCCAGCATGTGGCCGAGCTTGCCGGCTTTGGTCGCCAGGTAGTAGCGGTTGTGCGGGTTATGGCCGGTGTGCAGCGGCACGCGTTCGGCGACGACGATGTTCATGTCGGTCAGTGCCTTGACCTTGCGCGGGTTGTTGGTCATCAGGCGCAGGGATTTCACCCCCAAGTGTTCGAGCATCGGCAGGCAGATGGCGTAGTCACGCTGGTCGGCAGCAAAGCCCAGGCGCTCGTTGGCTTCGACCGTGTCGGCACCACCGTCCTGCAGCTCATAGGCGCGGATCTTGTTCAACAGGCCGATGCCACGGCCTTCCTGACGCAGGTACAACAGCACACCACGGCCTTCACGTGCGATGGCCTGCAGGGCAGCTTCCAGTTGCGAACCGCAGTCGCAGCGCTGGCTGAACAGGGCATCGCCGGTCAGGCACTCGGAGTGCAGGCGCCCCAACACCGGTTCACCGTCAGCGATATCACCCAGGCTGAGCACCACGTGCTCACGGCCGGTGGCTTCTTCGAGGAAGCCGTGCATGGTGAAAGTCGCGAACGGGGTCGGGAGTTTAGAGGCGGCAACAAAGACGACGGGCACGTTGTGCTCCTGAAATAAGTAGTAAATTTCTCGTGGGGCGATTGTATCAGCAGGTCGGCGCCAGTGCGCTGGCTGAATACCGCGGTTTAAGATCGAAAAGTTCGATGCTTATTTTTCCGCCCCCCCCTGTAGGAGCAGCCTTGTGCTGCGAAGAGGCCCGCTGGAGTACCACCGATCGTTGCGCTTGTCACCAGCCCCTTCGCAGCACAAGGCTGCTCCTACAGCGGCTTGCTGTCGGCAGTGAAGGGATACGGTTGCTTCCAGTGTTCGAAAATTGGCTTCAATTCACCGCTGCGCACCAGCTCGGCCATACGCTTGTCGAACAGTTCCCGCAGTGCCTTGGCCTCACCGTTATTGGCGAACGCCAGGTACAACGGCAGTTCGGCGACGTGGCTTTTACGAAAGCGTGCAGGCTCCGACGCCTGGCCAAGCACGTAGTCGACCTCGGTCAGCGCATCGATGTAGAAGTCCACACGGTCGTGCTCGAGCATCGGCAAAATGCCTTCACGGCGTTGAATCTCGCGGTAGTCATGGGCATTGGGCAAGTAGCTGGCGTAGTCGTAGCCACGCACCCAAGCCAGGCGATACTGGCCAACCGTGCTCGGCGTAGGCGCCGGCTTGCTGGCAAGCCCCAAGGCATAGATGTGGTCCATATCGAAGTGCCAGCGCGGGTAGAGATTATCCTTGCTCTCGCCCTTGTAGGAGCCTACCCAGGCATCAGCTTCGCCCCGCTTTACCAGCCCCACTGCACGGCTGTAGGGCGCGCTCTGCGTAACGACCTTGACCCCGGCCGGCTCGAACACCTTGCGCAGCACATCCCAGGCAACCCCGGTACCGTTGGCGTTGGTGTAGTCGAGCCACTCTTCGCTAACCAGATGGACCTGCTTCGGCACACTTTCGGCCGCCCCCACCCAGGGAGCACAACCCAGCAGCATTGCCAACAGCACCGTCCTTATGGCCATTCACGCGCTCCCTGCCTCAGGCAACCGCCCACACCAGAACTTGCATGCCCAACCAAGCGAACACGCCGGCCAGGATATCGTCGAGCATGATCCCGACCCCGCCATGCACATGGCGGTCGATCCAGCGAATCGGCCACGGCTTGAGGATGTCGAAGAAACGGAACATCAGGAACCCTGCCAGCAACCATTGCCAGCCTTCTGGCACCAGCCAGAGGGTGATCCACATGCCGACCATCTCGTCCCAAACAATGCCTTCATGATCGTGAACGCGCAAGTCATTGGCGACCTTGCCGCACAGCCAGAAGCCAAACAGCATGGTAATGCCCAGCAGCAACCAGTAGCCCCAATCCGGCAGCATCTGCCACAGCGGAATGAAGGGGATGGCCACCAGCGAACCCCAGGTGCCCGGCGCCTTGGGCAAAGTGCCGGAACCGAAGCCGAAGGCGATGAAGTGCCAGGGGTTGCGCCAGACCGAGGGCGGAACGAACTCCGCAGGCACCTGATTGGGGTGATCGGTCACGGTGTCTCCCTAAAATGTTGATAGCCGCGTTGCCGCGGGGTGATGTCCTGGCCCTGCCCGTCCCGCAGGCTGACGCCCTGGCCTTCAAGCACTCGCCCGATGACATGGAACGTCGCCAGGCCTTGGGCCTGCAGGGATGAAAGCTGAGCCGGCGGCAAGGTGAACGCCAGCACATAGTCGTCACCCCCGGTCAAGGCAGCCTGCACGGCAGCCTCATGACCGAGAAAGCCCTGCAAAGCGGATGACACCGGCACCTGGTCCAGGTTCACCTCGAGCGCCACGCGGGACGCCTTGGCGATATGCCCGCAGTCGGCCAGCAGGCCGTCGGAAATATCCAGTGCGGCCGTAGCACGCCCGCGCAACAGTTGCCCCAAGGTGAATTGCGGCGAGGGCGACCAGTAGTGGTCGAGCAACGGCTGGGCAAGGGCAGCATCGGCCTGGCGCTCGCCCAGGACCAGCGGCAAGGCGCCCGCAGCGTTGCCCAGTTCACCGCCCACACACAGCAGGTCACCCGGGCGGGCACCGCCACGGCGCAACGCCTGCGCGGCCGGCACGCGGCCGAACACGGTCAGGGTGATGCTCAAGGGGCCACGGGTGGTGTCACCGCCAATCAGGCTCAACTGGCACTGCCGGGCCATACGGTTGAGGCCGTCAGCGTAGGCTTGCAGCCAGTCGGCGCTGACCTCGGGTAGGGTCAGGGCAAGGGTGAAGCCGATGGGGGTAGCGCCCATCGCCGCCAGGTCACTGGCCGCCACGGCCAGCGAGCGCTGGCCGAGCAGCAGAGGGTCGCAGACCGCGGGGAAATGCACGCCGGCCACCAGGGTGTCGGTGGACACCGCCAGTTGCTCGCCAACAGGCACATCCAGCAGCGCGCAGTCATCACCGATGCCCAGGGCCACGCCTTCACCGCCTTGCGCACAGGGCGCGGCGGCAAAGAAATGGCTGATCAGCTCGAACTCACCCATGGTCCGCCAGCGCCGGGATCAGCGCTTGTTCGCCTTGACTTCCGCTTCGCGCAGCGAAGGGGCGAGCTTGTCCAGCACGCCGTTGACGAACTTGTGGCCGTCGGTGGCACCGAAGACCTTGGCCAGCTCGACACCTTCGTTGATCACGACACGGTACGGCACATCGGCGCGCATCATCAGTTCCCAGGTGGACAACCGCAGCACAGCCAGTTCAACCGGGTCGAGCTCTTCCAGCGCGAGCGCCAGGCAAGGCTTCAGGGCCGCGTCGATCTCGTCCTTCTTGGTCGGAACCCCATGCAGGATTTCGCGGAAGTAGGCGCCATCGACATCGGTGAAATCGTTATCGACCCGGAACTGCGCTTCGATCTCGTTCACCGACTGACGCGCCATGTGCCACTGGTACAGCGCCTGAGTCGCGAGCTTGCGGGCTTCGCGGCGCTTGGCGCTCTTCGAGGGCTTGCCGGCATCCGCAGGTTTTGGATCGCGCGGGTTGAAACGATCGCTTTCGTCGCTAATCACTTGGCCTCCAACTGCGCCAGCAGACTGACCATTTCCAGAGCGGACAGGGCAGCTTCAGCACCTTTGTTGCCGGCTTTGGTGCCGGAACGCTCGATGGCCTGCTCGATGGAGTCGACGGTCAGAACGCCGAAGGCCACCGGAACACCGAACTCCATGGACACCTGGGCCAGGCCCTTGGTGCATTCGCCCGCCACGTATTCGAAGTGCGGGGTACCACCGCGGATCACGGCGCCCAGGGCGATGATCGCGTCGTACGCGCCTTGCTGGGCGACCTTCTGTGCCACCAGCGGGATTTCGAACGCGCCCGGGGCACGGATGATGGTGATGTCGCTTTCGCTGACACCGTGGCGTACCAGGGCATCAACGGCACCGCTTACCAGGCTTTCGACGACGAAGCTGTTGAAGCGGCCAACCACCAAAGCATAGCGACCTTTGGGGGCGATGAAGGTACCTTCGATGGTCTTCAGGGTCATTCCGATGTTCTCATCTTCAAGAGCGAGGCCGCTCGCTGGCGGCCTCGGGAGGGTTTGGACTCGAGCGTGAGGGCGCGCGCGCCGTCTCAAGTCACTCGGAGGGCACGTATTCTACAACTTCCAGATCGAATCCGGATATCGCATTGAACTTCATCGGCGAACTCATCAGGCGCATCTTGCGCACACCGAGGTCGCGCAGGATCTGCGAACCGGCGCCGACGGTGCTGTAGGTGGTCGGTGCCTTGGTCGGTGCATCACCCGCGCTTTCGCGGATGTGCGCCAGCAGCACGTCGCCGTCCAGCGGGTGGCCCAGCAGCAGCACCACGCCGCTGCCGGCCTCGGCCACGGCAGCCATGGCCGCGCGCAGGCTCCAGCGGCCCGGCTGCTTGACCAGCAGCAGGTCGCGCAGCGGGTCCATGTTGTGCACGCGTACCAGGGTCGGCTCTTCAGCGCAGATTTTGCCCAGGGTCAGGGCCATGTGCACGTCGCCTTCCACCGCGTCGCGGTAGGTGACCAGGTTGAACTCGCCCAATTCGCTTTCGACCGGCTGCTCGGAAACGCGCTGCACGGTACGTTCGTGGATCATGCGGTAGTGGATCAGGTCGGCGATGGTGCCGATCTTCAGGCCATGCTCGGCGGCGAACACTTCAAGCTCGGCACGGCGCGACATAGTGCCGTCATCGTTCATCACTTCGCAGATCACGCCGCTCGGCTCGAAGCCTGCCATGCGCGCCAGGTCGCAGGCGGCTTCGGTGTGGCCGGCACGGGCCAGGGTGCCGCCGGGCTGGGCCATCAGCGGGAAGATGTGGCCCGGGCTGACGATGTCTTCGGCCTTGGCGTCCTTGGCCGCGGCCGCTTGCACGGTACGCGCGCGGTCGGCAGCGGAAATACCGGTGGTGACGCCTTCGGCGGCTTCGATCGACACGGTGAACTTGGTGCCGAAGCCGGACCCGTTGCGCGGCGCCATCAGCGGCAGCTTCAGCGTTTCGCAGCGCTCACGGGTCATCGGCATGCAGATCAAGCCGCGGGCGTGCTTGGCCATGAAATTGATGTGCTCAGGCAGGCAGCACTCGGCTGCCATGATGATGTCGCCTTCGTTTTCGCGGTCTTCGTCATCCATGAGGATGACCATTTTGCCCTGGCGGATGTCTTCGACCAGTTCTTCGATGCTGTTGAGCGCCACTCGGCACCCCCTTCTCAATCAGGATTTCAAGAAGCCGTTGGCGGCCAGGAAGCTTTCGGTAATGCCACTGCCCTTGCTCGGTTCGGCCGCCTTGTCACCCAGCAGCAGACGCTCCAGGTAACGGGCCAGCAGGTCGACCTCAAGGTTGACCCGACGACCTGCGCGGTAGTCGGCCATGATGGTTTCGGACAGGGTGTGCGGGACAATGGTCAGCTCGAATTCGGCGCCATTGACCTCATTGACCGTCAGGCTGGTGCCGTCGACGGTGATCGAACCCTTGTGGGCGATGTACTTGGCCAGCTCCTTGGGTGCACGCACGCGGAACTGGATGGCGCGGGCGTTATCGCTGCGCGAGATGATTTCGCCGACGCCGTCGACGTGGCCGCTGACCAGGTGACCGCCCAGGCGGGTGGTGGGGGTCAGGGCTTTTTCCAGGTTGACCTTGCTGCCGCTCTTGAGGTCGATGAAGGCGGTGCGCTTGAGGGTCTCGACGCTGACGTCGGCCCAGAACCCATTGCCCGGCAGCTCGACGGCGGTCAGGCACACGCCGTTGACGGCGATGCTGTCGCCAAGCTTGACGTCACCCAGGTCGAGCTTGCCGGTCTCGACGTAGACGCGCACGTCGCCGCCCTTGGGGGTCATGCTGCGAATGGTGCCGATGGATTCGATGATGCCGGTGAACATGGGGTCTTCCTCAAGAACGGGTTGCGCAGGGCAAGCCAGGCATTATACGCCGGGCGCCGGCAGGGGGATGGCCGTGACCCGCCAGTCATCGCCCACTGCGCGCATTTCGGTAATTTTCAGTCGCGGTGCTTCGCTCATCTTCGCCAGGGGCCAGTCCAGCAGCGGGCGGGCCTGGGAACCCAGGAAGGTGCCGGCGACGAACAACTGGTATTCGTCGATCAGGCCTTGCCGGGCGAACGCGCCAGCCAGGCCTGCGCCGGCTTCCAGCAGAATCTCGTTGACGCCACGCGCGGCCAGCACACCCATCAACGCGGGCAGATCGACCTGGCCATCGGTGCCTGGCAGGCTCAACAGCTCATGGCCTGCCTCGGCGTAACGAGGCGCTTCAGCGGCGGCCGTCACCACCAGGGCCGGGCCGGCCTGGAAGAACGGCGCATCCAGCGGCAGGCGCAGGCGGCCATCGATCAGCACGCGCAACGGCGTGCGGCTCAAGGCCAGGGCGAGGGTTTCGTCGTCCAGGCCCAGCTCTGCGCCCCGTACCGTCATACGCGCATTGTCGGCCAGCACGCTGGCGGCGCTGGTGAGCACCACACTGGAGCGCGCGCGCAGCCGCTGAACCGCAGCGCGGGCGGCAGGGCCGGTAATCCACTGGCTTTCGCCGCTGGCCATGGCCGTGCGGCCGTCCAGGCTCATGGCCAGCTTGGCCCTGACAAACGGCAGGCCATGCTCCATGCGCTTGAGAAAACCTGGGTTGAGCGCGCGGGCCTCAGCTTCAAGCACTCCGCTGCTGACCTCGATACCGGCCTCTGCCAGGCGCCGCAGCCCCTGCCCCGCCACTTGCGGGTTGGGGTCTTGCATCGCGGCCACCACGCGGGCCACGCCAGCCTTGACCAGCGCTTCGGCGCACGGCGGCGTGCGGCCATGGTGGCTGCACGGTTCGAGGGTGACATAGGCGCAAGCGCCGCGGGCGCGTTCACCGGCCTGGCGCAGGGCATGCACCTCGGCATGGGGCTCGCCAGCGCGCACGTGCCAGCCTTCGCCGACCACCTCGCCATCGCGCACGATCACGCACCCCACACGCGGGTTGGGGTGGGTGCTGTAAATACCCTTGCGGGCCAGCTCCAGGGCGCGGGCCATGTAGTGGGCATCGAGGATCGCGGTCTGGCTGGGCATGCTCACTCTTTAGCTGGCTCACGGGCCAGGCGGTCGATTTCTTCGCGGAATTCGTCGAGGTCCTGGAAGCGTCGGTAGACCGAGGCGAAGCGGATATAGGCTACCTCGTCGAGCTTGCGCAGCTCGGCCATCACCATTTCACCCACCACCAGTGACTTGACCTCGCGCTCGCCGGTGGCACGCAGGCGGCTCTTGATGTGCGCCAGCGCCGCTTCCAGGCGCTCGACGCTGACCGGGCGTTTTTCCAGCGCCCGCTGCATGCCTGCACGCAACTTGTCTTCGTCGAAAGGCTGGCGCGTGCCGTCCTGCTTGATCAGCCGGGGCAGCACCAGTTCGGCGGTTTCGAAGGTAGTGAAACGCTCGCCGCAGGCAACGCACTCGCGGCGGCGGCGCACTTGCTCGCCCTCGGCGACAAGACGAGAGTCGATGACCTTGGTGTCGTTGGCACCGCAAAAGGGACAGTGCATGGTGGCAGGCAACAAAAAAAGGGAGGGCCATGGTAGCGCATCCCACTGGCAAGACAAGCCAAAGGGGTTAACATCCAGGGAAATCTGCCCGTGAAGGAAGCCCCAATGCACTATCGAGCGCTCGTCGTGCTGTGCTGCGCCGCCCTGCTTGCCGCTTGCGGTAGCGACCAGCCCAAGCCCGATCAAGGCCAGGCGCCTGCGCCAGCCAAAGTGGCCAAGAAGGCCCAACCGCTTGGCCCGCTGCCCGCCTACCAGCGCGAGCTGAGCGGTACTTTGCTGGAAATCCCGGCCGGCGCCGACGTGGAGCTGGCCCTGCTGGTGATCGACGAACGCGACCGCCCGCAACGCCTGCTGGCCAGCAGCAACCTGACTGGCACCGGGCAGGCGCTGCCTTATCAGTTGCGCTTCAACCCCGAAGCCTTCCCGGCCGGTGCCCGCGTCGAACTGCGCGGCCGCGCCAGCAGCTCCGGGCAGTTGATCATGCACCTGCCCCCTGTGCGCATCGCCCAGCCGCAAACCCAGGCCACCGGCCCGCTGCGTTTCGAGAAGGCACCGTAAGTGGCGCCACTGGCACTGCAACAGGCCCTCAGTGGCCTGATCGGCGAAGCGCGCCTGGTGGTCAGCGACCTGCCTGACTGCGAATTGAAACTGTGGCTGATCGACGACCAGAACATGGACCGCGCCTTCAGCAGCGAAGAAACCCGGCGCATTCTCGAAGAACCTCCGTACTGGAGCTTCTGCTGGGCCAGCGGCCTGGCCATGGCCCGCTACCTGGCCGCACACCCGGCATGGGTGGCGGGCAAGCGTGTGCTCGATTTTGGCGCGGGCAGCGGCATCGCCGGCATTGCCGCAGCCCGCGCAGGCGCCCTTGAAGTGGTGGCGTGCGACCTCGACCCACTGGCCCTTGACGCCTGCCGCGCCAACGCCGCGTTGAACGGGGTGGAGCTCGGCTACAGCAACGATTTTTTCGCCGAGGACGACCGCTTCGACCTGATTCTGGTCGCCGATGTGCTGTATGACCGCGCCAACCTGCCACTGCTCGATGCCTTCCTCGGCCGCGGTCGCCAGGCGCTGGTGGCCGACTCGCGGGTTCGCGACTTCAGCCACCCGCTGTACCAACAATTGGGCGTGCTCGACGCGCTGACCCTGCCGGACCTGGCCGAGCCCCACGAATTCCGCCGGGTCAGCCTGTACCACGCCAGCCGCGAGCCTTTATAGTGGTGCCATTCACGAGTTTGCGAGAGTCGCGATGAGCCAAGACACGCCGTACATTTTCGACGCCACCGATGCCACCTTCCAGCAATTGGTCATCGAAAACTCCTTCCACAAACCGGTCCTGGTGGACTTCTGGGCTGAGTGGTGCGCGCCCTGCAAGGCGCTGATGCCACTGCTGGCGAAAATCGCCGAGGGTTACCAGGGCGAGCTGCTGCTGGCCAAGATCAACTGCGACGTAGAGCAGCAGGTGGTCGCCCAGTTCGGCATTCGCAGCCTGCCGACCGTGGTGCTGTTCAAAGACGGCCAGCCGGTCGACGGTTTTGCCGGGGCGCAGCCGGAGTCGGCAATCCGCGCGCTGCTCGAACCGCACGTGCAGATGCCGGCCCCGCCCGCCGCATCGCCGCTGGAGCAGGCCAAGGCGCTGTTCGCCGAAAGCCGCTTCGCCGAGGCCGAAGCACTGCTCCAGGCGCTGCTGGGTGAAGACAACAGCAATGCTGAGGCGCTGATCCTGTACGCCCGTTGCCTGGCTGAGCGGGGCGAGCTGGGCGAGGCCCAGGTGGTGCTGGACGCGGTCAAGACCGACGAGCACAAGGCAGCCCTGGCCGGTGCCAAGGCACAGCTGACCTTCCTGCGCCAGGCTGCCAGCCTGCCAGAAGTCGCCGACCTGAAGAGCCGCCTGGCGCAGAACCCAGAGGACGATGAAGCGGCCTACCAGTTGAGCATTCAGCAACTGGCCCGCCAGCAGTACGAGGCGGCGCTGGAGGGTTTGTTGAAGCTGTTCAAGCGCAACCGCGGCTACGAGAACGGGTTGCCGCAGAAGGCGATGTTGCAGGTGTTCGAACTGCTGGGCGGTGATCATCCGCTGGTGAGCGTCTACCGCCGCAAGCTGTCTTCAGCCCTGTTCTGAGGCAGGCACACCATTTTAGGAACAGCCTTGTGCTGCGAAGAGGCCGGTGAAAGCACAGTCAATCTGCGCTACTTTCACCGGCCTCTTCGCAGCACAAGGCTGCTCCTACCCCGAACGCGTGTGACCTTGTCAGCCGACCCAGTGATACACCGGCGCATCCGCGCCACTTTCCACCTTCACCTCGCTGCTGTGCCGCAACCGCACCAGCAGTCGCTTGCCCGCCGCGGTACTCCCCGCCAGCACTTCCAGGCGGTCCAGCAACGCTGGCCCATTCATCTGCCCAGCCTGGCGCAGCACGTCGCGTGCTGCGGCCCACTGCCCATCATCTTGCCGCGGCGCTGCTGGCGAGGCGGCCGCCGCTTCGGCGGTAACCGGCACCTCGAGGTGCCGCCCCAACTGCGCCCACTCGGCCGGCTCCAGCTCGACAGTCAGGTCCACGGGCCAGTCACCAATCTGTCCACGAATTCTCACGATGCTTTCCTTGAACGCAGGTCAATGCAGCCATGCTACAGCAACATGAAACCTGCGCCACACAGGCTGGCGGCAGGCGGAAAAATTGTTATAACATTACCAAATCATTCTCAGCCTGCTCCTGGAGTCTTCCATGCGTCGCCTGCTGCTCGCCCTGCCCTTCGCTCTGCTGCCCCTCGCCATGGCCCATGCCCACGATGACCATGACCATGATCACGCCCATGGCACCCTCGGCGCCCATGAGCATGGCGTGGCCAAGCTCAACGCCGTGCTCGATGGCAACACCCTGGAGCTGGAACTGGACAGCCCGGCGATGAACCTGGTCGGTTTCGAGCACGCTGCCAATAGCGATGCCGACAAAGCCAAGGTCGCCGCCGTGCGCCAGCAGCTCGAGCAACCCTTGCAGCTGTTCGGCCTGGCAGCAGCCGCTGGGTGCAAGGACGATGCACAGGCGCTGGAAAGCCCGCTGTTCGGAGATGCCCCGAAAGCCGACGACGATGACGACGAGCATGAGCACGGCCATGAGCACAGCGACATTGGTGCGCATTACCAACTGACCTGTGCCAACCCGGACAGCCTCACCCAGATCGACCTTGCCCCGCTGTTCAAGGCCTTCCCGGCTACCCAGAAGATCAACGTGCAACTGATCGGCCCTAAAGGTCAGAAAGGCGTTGAAGCGACACCCGCCAAGGCCGCGGTCGCGTTCTGAATGGGCCAGCCGCTGATCGAACTGCATGACCTGGTCTTTGCCTGGCCTGGCCAACCGGCCCTGCTGGATATTCCCGCCTTCCAGCTGGAGGCCGGCGAGGCGTTGTTTCTCAAAGGCCCCAGCGGCAGCGGCAAGACCACGCTGCTGGGCCTGCTGGGCGGCGTGAACCTGCCTGGCCAGGGCCGCATTCGCCTGCTCGGCCACGACCTCAGTGGCCTCGGCCAAGGCGCGCGCGATCGCTTCCGGGTCGACCACACGGGTTACATCTTCCAGCAGTTCAACTTGCTGCCGTTTCTGTCGGTGCGCGAGAACGTCGAGCTGCCTTGCCGCTTTTCGCGCAGCCGCGCCACGCGCGCGGCCCAGCGCCATGGCAGTGTCGACCAGGCCGCCGCCACGCTGCTCGCCCACCTGGGCCTGGGCGACCCCGCCCTGCTTGCCCGGCGCGCCGACAGCCTGTCGATCGGCCAGCAACAACGGGTGGCCGCTGCGCGAGCACTGATCGGCCAGCCGGAATTGGTGATCGCCGACGAACCGACCTCGGCCCTCGATGCCGACACCCGCGAAGCCTTCATCCGCCTGTTGTTCGACGAGTGCCGGGCAGCCGGCGCCAGCCTGTTGTTCGTCAGCCATGACCAGAGCCTGGCACCGCTGTTCGACCGTCACCTTTCCCTGGCCGAGCTCAACCGCGCCGCCAAGCCCCGGGAGGCCTGATGTACCTGCTTCGTCTTGCCCTGGCCAGCCTGGCCAACCGCCGTTTCACCGCCTTCCTCACCGCGTTCGCCATTGCCTTGTCGGTGTGCCTGCTGCTGGCCGTAGAGCGCGTGCGCACCGAAGCCCGCGCCAGCTTCGCCAGCACCATCAGCGGTACCGACCTGATCGTCGGCGCCCGCTCGGGCTCGGTGAACCTGCTGCTGTATTCGGTGTTTCGTATTGGCAACGCCACCAACAACATCCGCTGGGACAGCTACCAGCATTACGCCCAGGACCCACGGGTGAAGTGGGCGATCCCTATTTCGCTGGGCGACTCGCACCGCGGCTATCGCGTGATGGGCACCACCGGCGACTACTTCAGCCACTACCAATATGGCCGCAGGCAGCACCTGGAGCTGAGCCAGGGCCGCGCCTTCGCTGACGACCCGTTCGAAGTGGTGCTCGGCGCCGAAGTGGCCGACGCCTTGCATTACACACTGGGCGACAAGCTGGTACTGGCGCATGGCGTTGCGGCGATCAGCCTGGTCAAGCATGACGACAAGCCGTTCACCGTGGTCGGCGTGCTCAAGCGTACGGGCACCCCGGTCGACCGCACCCTGCATATCAGCCTGGGCGGCATGGAGGCGATCCATATCGATTGGCACAACGGGGTGCCCGCCCGCGGTGCCGGGCGCATCAGTGCCGACCAGGCACGTACCATGGACCTGCAACCTGCCGCCATCACCGCGTTCATGCTTGGTTTGAACAGCAAGATCGCTACCTTCAGCCTGCAACGGGAAATCAACGAGTACCGCAACGAACCCTTGCTGGCGATCTTGCCCGGGGTGGCCCTGCAGGAGCTCTGGAGCCTGATGGGCACCGCCGAGCAGGCGCTGTTCGTGGTTTCGCTGTTCGTGGTGCTGACCGGGTTGATCGGCATGCTGACGGCGATTCTCACCAGCCTCAACGAGCGCCGTCGGGAGATGGCGATCTTGCGCTCGGTCGGTGCCCGGCCTTGGCATATCGCCGGGTTGCTGGTACTGGAGGCGCTGTCGCTGGCCGTGGTGGGGATCGTCGCCGGGCTAGGCTTGCTGTACACCGGCATCGCCCTGGCGCAGGGCTATGTGCAGGCCAACTATGGGTTGTTCCTGCCGCTGGCCCTGCCGAGTGCCCATGAATGGACGCTGCTGGCTATTATCCTCGGGGCTGCACTGCTGATGGGCAGCGTGCCGGCCTGGCGAGCCTATCGGCAGTCGCTGGCCGATGGCTTGTCGATCCACCTCTGAGAAAACGCCATGCTCCGCGCGCTTCTGTTATCACTGGTAGTACTCGCCGCCCCCACCTGGGCGGCCGAACCCCGCGAACTCGATTGGCCTGCATTGATCCCGGAAGGCGCCCCTGTCATCCCGCCGCAACTGGCTCCGCTGCACGACCTGTCACAGCTGAGCGACGCTCTGGCCGCCGAATCGGCGCCCGCCGCCCGCCAGCAGGCGCCGGATGCCCCGGTGGTGAAAAGCCTGGATGGCCAGCGGATCAAGCTGCCGGGCTACATCGTGCCGCTGGAGGTCAGCGAAGAAGGCCGCACCACCGAGTTCCTCTTGGTGCCCTACTACGGCGCTTGCATCCACGTGCCGCCACCACCCTCGAACCAGATCGTGCACATCTTCAGCGAGAGGGGCGTGCGCGTCGAAGACCTGTATCAGCCCTACTGGATCGAGGGAAAGATGCAGGTGAGCGCCTCCAGCAGCGAACTGGCCGACGCCGGATACCAGATGGAAGCCGAGAAAATATACGCTTATGAGCTGAAGTGAGAACTGTTTCGAATTCGTTCCGACGCTTCTTTGAGCTGGGTCAAACTTTCGGTTTAGACGCATCCGTACCATTGGACTACTCAATTACTAATGTCCTCTGGGAGCTTCCATGAACAAGTCCTTGCTCGGCGCCTCGCTTGTGGCCCTTGCGCTCGCCGCCCCTGCCGCCCACGCCTACCAGGCAGGCGATATGATCCTGCGCGCCGGTGCCATCACTACCGCACCGAACGAAAGCAGCGGCGACCTCAAGTTCGACGGCAACAAGGTGTCGGGCACCAAGGCGACCCTGGACAGCGACACCCAGCTGGGCCTGACCTTCGCCTACATGCTCACCGACCACATCGGCCTGGAGCTGCTGGCGGCCACCCCGTTCAAGCACACCGTGGGCGTCAAGGGCCTGGGCGGCGGCCTGGACGGCAAGCTGGCCGACATCAAGCAACTGCCACCGACCCTGTCGCTGCAGTACTACCCGATGGAGCCGAACTCCCGCTTCCAGCCGTATGCCGGCGTGGGCATCAACTACACCCTGTTCTTCGATGAAGACCTGAGCAGCGCGCGTAAAGAACAAGGCTTCAGCAACCTGAAGCTGCAGGATTCGGTCGGCATCGCTGGCCAGCTGGGCATGGACTACATGCTCACCGACAACCTGCTGGTCAACGCCTCGGTCTGGTACGTCGACATCGACACCAAGGCCAGCGTCAACGGCCCGACCGCGCTGGGCTACAGCAAGACCAAGGTCGACGTCGACGTCGACCCGTGGGTTTACATGGTTGGCCTTGGCTACAAGTTCTGATCCCTGGCAGGGAGGGCGGCCATTGCCGCGCTCCCTGTTCTTGCCCCCAGCCAGCAACCCAAGGCTGTCGCACTGATCCCCGCCCCCAGCCCGCACACCGCCGCCCACCCCCATCGGGCATAGACCCAGGTCGCCAGCACCGCGCCCAACCCGCTACCCAGTGAATAGCAGCACATGTAGGCGCCAATCAGGCGGCTCGCCTGTGCGCTGCGCCCGGCCAGCAACAGGCTCTGGTTGGTGACATGCACAGCCTGCACCGCAAAATCGAGCAACACCACCCCCACTAGAAACGCCAGCAGCGAATGCTCAACGAACGCCGTCGGCAGCCACGACACCGTCAGTACCGCCAGGGCGAACCCGGTGGTGCGCTCGCCGCGGCCTTGATCGGCCAACCGGCCGGCCCGGGAAGCAGCAACCGCGCCCGCCACGCCGGCCAGGCCAATCAGGCCGATTTGGGTATGGCTGAGCGCCAAGGGCGAAGCGCTCAGCGGCAGCACCATCGCGCTCCACAGCACGCTGAAGGCGGCAAAGATCAACAGGCCGTATAACCCGCGTCGGCGCAGGGCAGGGTCTTCCTTGAACAAGGCCCACAGCGAGCCCGTCAATGCCAGGTAACCGAGGCGCTGCGCCGCCGGCCGGGCACCCGGCATGCCGCGCCAGAGCAGGCAGGCCATCAGCATCAGTACCCCAGCGGCGGCAAAATAGACGACACGCCAGCCCGCCATGTCGGCGACGAAGCCAGACACCAGCCGCGCCAGCAGAATGCCCAGCACCACCCCGCTGGTGACCGTGCCCACCGCCTGCCCCTGCTGTGCGGGGGTGGCCAGGGTGGCGGCATGCGCCACCATCACCTGCACCATGACGGCCATCAACCCGACCAGCGCCAGCGCCATCAGCAGCACCGCCCAGTCCCAGGCCATGCCTACCGCCATCAGGGCCAGGGCCGAAACCCACAACTGGCCGACGATCAGGCGCTTACGGTCAATCAGGTCGCCTAGCGGCACGATCAGTAGCAAGCCCAGCGCATAACCGGCCTGGGTGGCGCCGACCACCCAGCCTATGCGCTGCTGCCCTACCCCCAGGTCCCGTGCCATGGACTCTAGCAAGGGCTGGGCGATGTACACCGTGGCCACCGCAATACCGCAGGTGAGGGCCAGTAACAGGGTCATCGCGCGGGTCAGGCGGGGTTGTGTAGCGCTCGGGGTGTGCATGGCGTATCCCTTCAATCTGGTTTCAAATTAAAACCACATGTGGATTTCTAGCAAATGTGGTTTTAATCTGCAACCAGAACCCTTGAGAAGCCGCACGATGCTCGACGAAACGAACGGACAATGCCCGGTAGCCCGGGCCCTTGAAGTACTGGGTGATCGCTGGGCGCTGATGATCCTGCGCGACGCATTCGATGGCTTGCGCCGCTTCAGTGAGTTTCAGAAGAACCTCGGGCTGGCCAAGAACATCCTGGCCTCGAGGCTCAAGTTATTGGTGGAGAGTGGGCTGTTGGCGTTGCAGCCGGCATCGGATGGCAGTGCCTACAAAGAGTATGTGCTGACCGAAAAAGGGCGTTCGGTGTTCCCGCTGGTGATCGCCTTGCGCCAGTGGGGGGAGCAGTACTTGTTCGAGGCCGGAGAAACGCGATCGGCGTTGCTGGACCGCGCCACAGGGGAAACGCTCGAGACCCTGCAAGTGCGCGCTCGGGATGGGCGGGTGTTGGGGCCTGATGATTGCCAGCGCACGGTGGTGCGGCACGGTTGAGCCCGGCGCCACGTGGCTGGCAAGCCAAGACTCCTGTAGGAGCAGCCTTGTGCTGCGAAGAGGCCGGTGGCAGTAGTGAAAATCTACTGTGTTGCCACCGGCCTCTTCGCAGCGCAAGGCTGCTCCTACAGGACGGCGTGCGTTGCCGAGCCTGCGTTCAGGGCTTGCCCAGCAAGCGGGACAAGCCGTCGACCAATGGCGTTGGCGCCGGGAAATCGAAGCGCGTCAGCAAGCGCTGGTTATCTGCCCGCGAATGGCGAATGTCGCCCGAGCGGGCTGGGCCATAGCTGATCGCTGGCAAGCTGCCGATTACCTTTTCCAGGGCCGTCAACAGCTGGTTGAGCGAAGTCGCCTGGTTCAGGCCGATGTTCACCGCGCCCTCCTCGACCTGCTGCTGCTCCAGCGCCTGGATCATCACCTGCACCAGGTCCCCTACATAAAGGAAATCCCGGGTCTGCTCACCATCCCCGAACACCGTGATCGGCAGCCCTTGGGTGGCACGCTCGCTGAAGATGCTGATCACACCCGAATACGGCGAGGAAGGGTCCTGCCGCGGGCCGAAGATATTGAAGAAGCGGAACACCACCGGCTCCAGACCATGCTGGCGGCGGTAGAAATCCAGGTACTGCTCACTGGCCAGCTTATCCACAGCGTAAGGGGTCAGCGGCGCTTTCGGTGTTTCTTCAGCAATCGACTCGCCTTCGCCGTTGTTGCCATACACCGCAGCACTGGAGGCGAACAGCACCCGACGCACACCGTGCAGGCGCATGGCTTCGCAGACATTCAGGGTGCCGATGAAATTGCTCTGGTGAGTCTTTACCGGATCCTCGACCGAAGCCTGCACCGACGCCACGGCCGCCAGGTGCACCACCGCAGCGCAACCAGCGGCCGCACGGCTGACCAGCCCAGCATCGGCGACATCGCCTTCGATCAGTTCCAACCGTGGGTGGGTAATCTGCAGGTTATCCCGCTTGCCAGTGGACAGGTCGTCGAGAATGCGTACGGCGTAACCTTTGGCCAACAGCGCATCGCACAGGTGAGAGCCGATGAAGCCGGCACCGCCGGTGATCAGGATGGGGGCATCAGCCATGGCGGTAGAAACGGTCCAGTAGGGGCGGCAGGCCGGCGCGCCAGGCGCGGGGCTTGATACCGAAGGTGTGAAGGATTTTCTTGCAGGCCAGCACGGCGTGCTGGGGCTCTTCGCTGGCGTCCGGCCGCGCGGCATGGGCCTGTGGCGTGGGCGCCTGCACCGCCAGCTGACGGTACTGGCCAGCCTCGGTCAAAATCGCCTGCCCCAGCGCCAGTGGCGTGGTCGCTTCGTTGCCGGCGTAATGGTAGGTGCCCCACAGCGGCGCGCTGCAATCGAGCTGCTTGAGCACCGACAGGATCACCCGGGCAGCGTCATCGACCGGCGTCGGGTTGCCGCGGCGGTCATCTGCCAGCAGCAATTCCTGGGGTTGTTCGGCGCGGGTCAGGAAACGGCCCAGTGCACCGTCGACGCTTTCATCGAGCAGCCAGCCAAAGCGCAGCAGCACATGTTGCGGGCACGCCGCCCGCACGCTCTGCTCGATGCGCCACAGGGCCTGGCCACGCAGGCCGAGCGGCACCGGCTCGTCTTTCTCGCTGTAGGCCGTGGCCCGCGACCCGTCGAAAACCCGGTAGCTCGAAGGCTGCACCAAGGTGATCTGGTGGTGCTGGCACAACTCTGCCAGCCGCTCCACCGCCCGCTCTTGCTGAGCCAGGCGTTGTTCGCTGACCGACTCGGCCTGGAACCAGTCGAAGTAATAGGCCAGGTTGACCAAGGCATTGGGGCGGTGATCGTCGAGCAGCTGAGTGAGGCTGGCCGGGTCCCAGCCGTTCTCCGGCGGGCGCGGTGCCAGGAATGCAATGTCCTCTTCAGCCCCGAGACGAATCAGCGCTTGCCCGAGGGCATTGCCACCACCCAACAGCATTAGGCGCATACGCATAGAGTCAGCAGATCCGGAGAGGTTGATTGAGGGAAAGGGGTCATTTTGCGGTTTCCGGGCGGGGAAGTCCAACCCAGGGCCTAGTGAATACCATCGGCAGTGTTGATTTCAAATTTTCGCCACCACCCGCTTGGATGGCCCAATTGCAGCCACGTTTTGCCGACAGGTGCTTGCCTTGGGTTTTGAGGTGGTGCGCAAATCGAGCGCCGCCCGCGCGGCGCTCGATCTCATAGGCTTCAAAAAAGCCATGAGCCAGCGCACACGGCAAAAACAGCAACTAGCCTAATCTGCGTTGCGTAATACCAATCATCGGCTCTTAAAAGAGGGCAGCATGCACGCACAAACGGACACAAATCACCGATTGAAATGGCAGTTCAACGAACCCGCACCTGGCAAAGAAGTAGTCATCGAAGAAGTGTTCGGAAACTACCAACAGCAAGCCCGATTGCTGGTGCCTGATCTTGAGCAATCACCCCCGGTGTTTGTCATCGGGGGCGCGCGCTCGGACTTCACTCGGCTCAACCCGCTGCTCTATCGCCTGCAAGCCGCAGGTATCGGATCGCTAACTGGAAACCTGTCAGGGCACAGTCTCGCCAGCGAGCCAGGTGCAGATTCGCCTTCACTAGCGACCAATCTCGAAGAGGCGCAACGTTTTTTCCGACATATCGCTAATGACTGCCGAACGCTGATAGGCCATAGCCTAGGGGCTGCAATTACGCTGAAACTCGCAGCGCAGTTACCGCAAGTGAACAGGCTTGTATTGATCTGCCCAGCTGTTTATCCAGACCTCGCTCAACAGGCGCCATTCGGCCCGACCTTTACAGCAGCCATCAGCAGGCCCTACGGCTTTCTGGACTGCGACAGCTACGCCTTCCTCAGTCGGTTTCGGGGCAGAGTACTGATGGTGATTGGCGAGTATGACGGGCTCAACTCACAGCGATTCGGCAAAGGGCCTGGCACCAGTGCAGGCAACCTGTGGGTTGCCGGCACCGAGCGCTACAGCCCAATTCCTGAAGAAGTCACTCACGCGCTGATGCAGTCAGTTTCACCGGAGCGTTTCCAATGCCTGTTTCTTACGGACTGCGACCATGGCATCGCCGCCCACCTGCGCAGTACCCCGGCAATCGCGGATCAGGTTGCGGACGCGGTGGAAACGTTCATCCACGACGATGTGTGACGCGTTGCCCCTCACTCGATTTCGAATAGCCCGTTACTCAACGGCCCCACACTCAACCGCTCGCGCACGTCGTCATCGATACGCGGGTCCTCCGGCCGGTACAGCTTGACCTGGCGATAGGCATTGATGCGGTTGATCTCTTCGCCCAGGTACTCCCACACCACTCGGGTGCAGGCCGGGTTGCGTCGGTCGCCGCTGGAAACGCCGGTCTTCAGGCCGTTCAGGCGGGTGATGCGGCTCTTGAAGCTGGGGATGAGGATGGTCTGGCTCATCTCGTTAAGGGTCAGCGACTCGTAGTCGATCAGGAACATCCGGTCCTGCAACTGGAACGCCGCGCCCAAGTAGCGGCAACGCACCTCGGCATGCAGGTCGGTGGCACTGCTGCGCTCCTGACGCTCCTGGCGCTCGAACAGGAAGCGGCCGCGCTCTTCACGCAGGTGCACCAGCGATAGCAGGATCGACCCCGGTACCGACATGCAGTTGGAATACTCGAAGTAATAGCCGCAGTAGCGCGACAGGTTGCCCGCGTGCTCGTGCAAGGGGCGGAACAACTCGCTGATCGGGTCGCTTGGCTGTTCAGCCACCGCCGACACACGGGCGCCGATCAGCCGAGCGAACTGCTCGGGCGGCTGGTTCAGCTCGTAATCCTCGACACCGAAGAAATCGCCGATGCGTTTGAGGTTGAAAGCCGTCGGACGGCTCTGGCCGCTGAGGTACTTGTTGAACTGCGCGCGGTTGATCGACAGCTGTCGGCAAACTTCCGAGATAGAGCGGTAGTGGCTGCAGGCCAGTTTGAGGTTGGTAGCGAAATGATCGCTCATGTTCAGAATCCAGGTGACGCGAATGGCGCAAGTGTAGCATCAAGTCGCATCAAGTCAGAGCAACCCGCGAAATTGTAACCACTCTTGTCATAGCCAAACATGCGCCCCAACGATAGCGGTGCGCCTGCCGTCCGCTGGTCATTCCACACGAAGAATAAGAATCGAGGTCATTTTAATGCTCGAAGTACTCAACGATTTCCTTTCAGGGAAACTCCTCATCGTGTTGATCGTCGGTCTCGGCGGTTACTTCACCATCCGCTCGCGGTTCGTCCAGTTCCGCCATTTTGCCCACATGTTCGGTGTGTTCAAGGAATCGCTGCGTGGCCAGGCAGGCCAGCTGAGCTCCTTCCAGGCCCTGATGCTGAGCCTCGCCGGCCGCGTTGGCGCCGGTAACATCGCCGGTGTTGGCATTGCCGTGACCCTGGGCGGCCCAGGCGCGGTCTTCTGGATGTGGGTCACCGCGCTGGTGGGCATGTCCAGCAGCTTCTTCGAATGCACGCTGGCCCAGGTCTACAAACGCGCAGACGGTGACGGCCTGTACCGTGGTGGCCCGGCCTACTACATCCAGCACGGCCTGAAGCGCAAGAACATGGCCATCGTGTTCTCGATCCTGCTGCTGGTCACCTACGGCTTCGCCTTCATTGGCCTGCAGTCGTACACCGTGACCCACTCGCTGCAGAACGCCTTTGCCTTCGACCCTAAGCACACCGGTATCGTCCTGGCCGTGCTGCTGGCCATCACCTTCCTCGGTGGCATCAAGCGCATCGCCGCCGTGTCTGACCTGTTGGTACCGGTCAAGACGCTGGCCTACATCGGCGTGACGCTGTACGTGATCGGCACCCAGATCGAGCACGTGCCAGCCATGCTGGAAACCATCTTCAAGAGCGCCTTCGGCCTCGACCCCGCGTTCGGCGGCCTGCTGGGCAGTGCCATCGTCATGGGCGTGAAGCGTGGCGTATTCGCCAACGAAGCGGGCCTGGGCAGTGCGCCCAACGTCGCTGCCGTGGCGGCCGTGAAGCACCCGGGCGCGCAAGGCGTGGTCCAGGCGTTCAGCGTGTTCCTCGACACCTTCGTGATCTGCACCTGCACCGCGCTGCTGATCCTGCTGTCGGGCTTCTACACCCCAGGCTTCGAAGGTGACGGCATCGTCCTGACCCAAAACTCGCTGGCCGCCGTGGTCGGTGACTGGGGGCGCCTGTTCGTCAGCGTCGCGCTGTCGCTGTTCGTCTTCACCTGCATCCTCTACAACTACTACTTGGGCGAAAACAGCCTGCAGTTCCTGACCCGCAACCGTGCCGTGCTGATGCTGTTCCGCGGCCTGGTGCTGGCGCTGGTGGTGTGGGGTTCGATGCAGGACCTGTCGACCGTGTTCGCCTTCGCCGACATCACCATGACCTGCCTGGCCTTCGTCAACCTGGTCGCCCTGGCCCTGCTGTTCAAGGTCGGCCTGCGGGTGATGCGCGACTACGATGATCAGCGCAAGGCTGGCATCAAGCAGCCAGTGTTCGATTCGGCCAAGTTTGCCGACCTGGACCTGGACCGCAATGCCTGGCCTGCCAATACGCAGGCCGAAACAGCCGCTGACAAAGCCGTGGGCCAAGCCCAGCTTCAGCGCTGATATCCTGCCCTGCCCAGCCGCCCCACCTGCGGGCGGCTTTTCTTTCTCCGCTTACCGCCTCGGATGATCTCCATGCGCGCAGTAAAGAATCTTCTCGTCCTCTACACCGGCGGCACCATCGGCATGCTCGAAACCCCAGAAGGCCTGGCGCCAGCGGGTGGTTTCGAGGCGCGGATGCGCGAGCATTTCGCCCAGATGGCCGATGCACCCCAGCTGCACTGGACACTGCAGGAAATGAACCCGCTGCTCGACAGCGCCAACATGCAGCAGCACAACTGGCTGGCCATGCGCGATGCCATCGTCGAGGCGGTGGACGTTGCCGGCCATGATGCGGTGCTGGTCCTGCATGGCACCGACACCCTGGCTCACAGCGCCGCGGCGTTGTCGTTCCTGCTGCTTCGCTTGCCGGTGCCAGTGCTGTTGACCGGCTCGATGTTGCCGGCCGGTGCACCGGGCAGCGATGCCTGGGACAACCTGTGCGGCGCCCTGCGCCAGTTCGAGCAAGGCCTGGAAGACGGCGTGCAGCTGTACTTCCACGGGCAGTTGCTGCACGGCTGCCGGGCCTCGAAACTGCGCAGCGAGGCCTTCGATGCCTTTGCCGCGCTGCCGCGCCATCGCGACGGTGAGCGTGCCACCACCCTGCCCGCCGAGCTTGGCTACCAGCACCCGCGCCAGCCGGTCAACCTGGCGGTGATGCCGGTGTTCCCTGGCTTGCAGGCCGGGCATCTGCGGGCAGTGCTCGACAGCGGCGTGCAAGGTTTGCTGCTGGAGTGCTACGGCAGCGGCACAGGGCCCTCGGATGACCAGGCATTGCTAGACGTACTGCAAGCGGCGCGTCAGCGGGGTGTGGTGCTGGTTGCGATCAGCCAATGCCCGGAAGGGTCGGTGGTGTTCGATACCTATGCGGCGGGTAACCGCCTGCGTGGCGCTGGCCTGGTCAGTGGCGGCGGCATGACCCGTGAGGCAGCGTTGGGCAAACTGTTTGCGCTGCTGGGGGCTGGGTTGGGTGCAGAAGCTGCTGAGCAGTGGTTTGCGCTGGACCTGTGTGGAGAGCGGGCTTAAGCGTCATGCTTTCGGGCCTCTTCGCGGGCAAGCCCGCTCCCACAGGTACTGCGCACGTCTCAAGAACTGTAAAGCCCCTGTGGGAGCGGGTTTACCCGCGAAGAGGCCCGAAAGGGAGAAGTTAATGGCGGAAGGCAGCGGGAGTCGAACCTGCCCGGGAACGGCTGCCGTCCCCAACCGGGTTTGAAGCCCGGCCGCGCCACCGGGCGCGATTGCCTTCCTTGAACTCAGTGCCTGGCCTGCTGCTGGGCCAGGGCGCTGTCGGCGCGGATGTAACGCTGGTCGGCCACCCGGCGAGTCAGGCCGATGCGGTCGAAATACTCAAGAATCTGCACACTGCGCTTGCGACCGATGCCCAACATATCGCGAAACGCAGCCACCTGCACTACCGGCGCTTCACTCACCTGGCCAAGCAGCAGCGCGGCCATGCGCTGTACCGTCGCTGCCGGGTAGAACAGGTCCCGCACCACCTGGTGCACCAGGCCCAACCTAGCCAGCTTGCGCATCAGCAAGCGCACATCCGTTTCGGCGCAGCCCAATTCACTGGCCAGCGTCCGCACCCACGGCGGGTCGTACTGCCCTTCCAGCAAGCGGGGTTCCAACCGCGCCCATAGCGCGTTATCGGCCTCACTCAATTGCACCTTGTGTTCGGGCAGGTGCAACCACGGGCCGCTGCTGGCAACCTGCCCCTCATCAAGCAATTCATCCAGCAGGCTGACAAACGCCGGACGCTCCTGCGGCAAGGCAGCAAAGCGCCGTAAACGGTCGCGGTCCGGGCCGAGCTGGTCGGGCTCCTGCTGATGAAACAGTGCCAGCCGCTCCAGCACCTGCTGCTTCAACGCATCCCACGTCGTACGAGCAAATAGCAACGGCCCCTGGCGTGTGGCAATCACCAGAACATTCGCGGGCAACTGCCAGCTCGCACGCAGGCGGTTGAACTGCCGCTCCAGCCGCTGCGGGTCGAGCCCTGCGGGCGCGGCATCCAGCAAAGCGGGTAATGCTTGCTCCAGGCCCTCGGCATCACGCAGCACCTGCAACTGGCGCAGCCGCGACTCGCTGCGACGCTGCCGACTGGGCGCAAACGGGTCAAGCACCCACCCGCCCCCCAGCGTGCGCTGGGCACGCTGGTCGCGCAGCACCAGCCGGTCGCCATGCACGGCCTGCAGCGGCGCGTTGAGTAGCAACTGGGCAAACATGCGCTGGCCGGCCAGCAGTGCCTCACCTTCGAGCAGCGCCACGCGGGCGGTCACATCCTGAGTGCCGAGGTGGACGTGCACAGCGCTGAAGTGCTCGAACGGGCGGGTTTCCCCCGCCAGCAACGTCAGCTCGATATCGACCCGAACGCTGGGTGCGTGCAGCCATTCGGGCACCAGCCAGTCACCCCGATGTACCTGTTCGACGGCCAACCGCTCGGCAGCGATGTTCAGCGCCACCCGCTGGCCCGCTTCGGCCATCAGCGCGGCCTGGCTCTGGGCATGCAGGCCGCGCACCCGCACGGGTTTGCCAGCCTTGCCCAACAACAGGGTGTCACCCGCACTGACCTGGCCGGCCAATGCCGTGCCGGTGACCACCACACCGGCGCCAGACACCGCGAAGGCGCGGTCGATGGCCAGGCGAAAACCGCCGCGCACACTGCGCTGCCGCACGCGCCCTTGCGCCTGCAGCAGTGCCTGGCGCAATGCCTCCACACCTTCGCCCGTGATGCTCGACAGTGCATACTGCGAGGCCCCTGCATACGGCCCCGGCGCCAGCAGCGCGGCGATCTGCGCGTGCACTTCTGCTACGCGCGCCGGCGCTACCCGGTCGCATTTGCTGACCGCCACTAACGCCTGAGGAATGCCCAGCAACTCGATGATCGCCAGGTGCTCGCGGGTTTGCGGCATGATGCCGTCGTCCGCAGCCACCACCAGCAACACCAGGTCGATGCCGTGCGCCCCTGCCAGCATGTTGTGGATAAAGCGCTCATGGCCCGGCACATCGATGAAACCGGTCAGTGGCGCACCTTCGGCCAGTGCGGCATAGCGATAGCCGAGGTCGATGGTCATGCCGCGTTCGCGTTCTTCCTGACGGTGGTCGCCAGCCTGCCCGGTCAAGGCCTGCAGCAGCGCCGTCTTGCCGTGGTCGATATGGCCAGCGGTACCGACGATCACTGCACCGGCCCCAGTTGCAGGGCAGGCAGCTGCGCCAGCCACTGGGCTTCATCGTCCAACTGGCGCAGGTCGAGCCACAGCGCATCGTCGTCGATACGCCCCAGCACCGGTATCGGTAACTCGCGCAAGGCGCGCTCCAGCACATGCAGGCTGCGCCCGCGCAGCTTCTTCGACACCTGCGGGCGCAGGCACAGCGCGGCGCTGGGCAGGCGCGCCACCGGCTGGCTGCCGCTGCCGATCATGCCCAGTGCCGGCTCCACACTGACCGCCCATTGCCCATCGAGGCGGGCATTGAGTTCGGGCGCCAGGCGCTCGGCCTGGGCCTGGATCTCGGCCTGGCTGCGGGTCAGCAGGCGCAGGCTGGGCAAACGCTCGGCCAGCCGGTCCGGGTTGCGGTACAGCGCCAGCACCGCTTCAAGGGCGGCGAGGGTGATCTTGTCGACGCGCAGCGCACGTTTGAGGGGGTTCTTCTTGATCTTGGCGATCAGGTCCTTGCGCCCGACGATGATCCCGGCTTGTGGCCCGCCAAGCAGCTTGTCGCCGCTGAAGGTGACGATATCGGCGCCATCTGCCAGTGCCTGGCGCACGGTCGGTTCGGCGGGCAGGCCCCAGCGGGTAAGGTCAAGCAAACTGCCGCTGCCCAGGTCTTCGAGCAGCGGCAGTTCATGGTGATGGGCAATGCGCGCCAGCTCGGCGGTAGGCACCTGGGTCGTGAAGCCCTGGATGCTGTAGTTGCTGCAGTGCACGCGCATCAGCAGGCCGGTGCGCGGGCCGATGGCGGCCTCGTAGTCGCGCGCATGGGTGCGGTTGGTGGTCCCGATCTCGTGCAGCCGTACGCCTGCACGGGCCATGATGTCGGGGATACGAAAGGCCCCGCCGATCTCGATCAGCTCGCCTCGGGAGATGATGCCCTCCTTGCGCGCCCCCAGGCTGTTCAGCGCCAGCAGCACGGCTGCGGCATTGTTGTTGACCACGGTGACGGCTTCGGCACCGGTCAATTCGCGGATCAGGCCTTCGATCAGGTCGTCACGGTCGCCGCGCTTGCCGGTGGCCAGGTCGAACTCCAGGTTGAGCGGGTAACGGGCGGCGGTCTGCATGGCGTCGATGGCCTCTTCCGGCAACAGGGCGCGGCCGAGGTTGGTGTGCAGCACGGTGCCGGTGAGGTTGAACACCCGGCGGACCTGGCTGCGTTGCTGGGTAGCCAGGCGCTCGCCAGTGCGACCGAGCAGTACCTCTGCGGCCAACTCGGCGGTGCTGAGTTGGCCCAGATGGGCGGGCTCGCGCAGGTCGTCGAGCAGTAGGCGCAGGGTGGCGAGGACAGCGTCGCGGCCGTGGCGGTCGATCAACGGGAGGCAGGCCGGATGACGCAGGAGGGTGTCGATGGAAGGCAGGCGTGGGGTGTCGTTGGCGAGGCTTGAAGACATCAGGTACTACCTTCAGATGATCCGTTGTCTGTTCTGGCCCTTTCGCGGGGCAAGCCCGCTCCCACTGAGAACTTGCTGGTTCCGAATACATCGAAGTACCTGTGGGAGCGGGCTTGCCCCGCGAAGGGCGCGACTCGATCTTGCAGTGTAGACACTCACCCGCCACCCGGCGCCAGCAGCAGGTTTGGCGCCAGGCGATGAAACCCTTCCTCATCCAGCCGGATATCCAGCGCCAGGCTGGCCAGGTCATCGGCCAGCGGCTCGGCAGCGGCATCGTTCTCCAGATAATGCTGCTTCAGGTAGGTGTTGCACCCCGGGCAACACTCAGCCTGCAACGGCGCCTTGCCCGGCGCATGGCGATCATCCTCCAAGCTGGTATAGCGCAGGTCCTTGCTCGACTCGCAGTACACGCACTTGACCCGCACCACATGCCACTCGCAGGCACACAACGAGCAGGCCAGGTAACGCAGGCCGTTATGCTTGCCACGGTTACGCACCACACCGGCCAACGCTGGCGACCCGCAGGCCGGGCATTGGGCCAAGCTGCCGGCCGGCTTGAGCTCGCAAGCCGGCAGCGCCAGCAGCCAATAGGACCAGGCGGCTTGCAGCGCCGCGCCCAGAAACGGCACAAACGCGGCCGGCACGGCATCGAACTGCCCTGCCAGCAACGCGATGCCCCAGCCCTTGCGCTGGCCGTCGTCACTTTTGCGCAGTGCCTGCAGCGCTTCAGCCAACGGCCCCGTGGCCACTTCACCGAACTGATCGAGCAACGTCTGCAGCCAGACCAGCCAAGGCCCTTCGCGCACCAGGCTGTCGGCTGCCAGCGGCGGCAGCCCATGACTTATGCACAGGCGCTGGCGATCTTCGGCCACAGGCAAAGCACCAGGTGGGTTATCCACAAGCCACTGCTGGATGTGGCACAGCCGCGCGATCAGCCACAGGTAATCGCCAAGGGCATTATTTTCAGCGAGTAGCTCCAGCCGCTCGGCACGCAGGGCGAACAAGCCCTTGGGTGGCAGGTGCAAAAAGGGTGGCGCCACCGCCGAGGCCTCGATCTGCCCGGGTACGAGTATCGTACTCATGTACTCATCCTTCTTTACGTCCGTGATCACCCGGGGGCTTGTCGCCGGTCACCTCGCGGTACCACAGCTCATGATGTTTGCGGGCCCAGGCGCGGCTGACCCAGCCATGCAGCATGGCGCCAATGGAGCCCTTGATCCAGATACCGGCGTAGATGTGCACAATGATGCTAAGGATGAGCACAAAACCCGCCAGCGCATGCAGCAAGGTAGCCAGGCGAATGGAGCCGATATCGAAGAAATGGCTGAAGTACGCGCGCCAGATGACCACACCGCTCAGCAACAGGACAAGCATGCACAGCAGCAGCGTCCAGAACAGCAGCTTCTGCCCGGCGTTGTACTTGCCAATGGGCGGCACGCCGTCTTCACGGTTGACCATCACCCGGTCGATGCGGCGCAGCCACAGGCGGTCGTTGGCGGTGATGAAGTTGGCGCGCCAGAAACGCACCACCAGGCCGAGGAAGAACACGAACATGGCCACGCCCAAGAACGGGTGCAGGATGCGTGTCCACGGCCCACCGCCGAACAGGTGGCTTAGCCAGAACAGGGCCGGATGGAACAGCGCCAGCCCAGACAGCCCGGCCATGAAAAACAGAATGGCGACAATCCAGTGGTTGGTCCGCTCGTTGGCGTTGTAACGCAGGATAGGCTTGTTGTGGTTCATGGCCGTTGCTCCCCTTGCCCACCGGGCTGCTTCGGATCGTACACATGCACCGCAGGGTCCACCTGGTGCACGCTGTCATCAGGCGGCGTGGGGTGCTCGTCCTCTTCGACCCGCTGTGGGCCAACCCGCACATAGTGGAAGAACCCAGCCAGCACCGCCGCGCCCATGGCCAACAGCGCCAGCGGCTTGGTGAAGCCCTTCCACAAGCCTACCAGCGGGCTGATCACCGGCTGGTCCGGCAGGCCGGCGTACAGCCGGGGCGTGTCGGCATGGTGCAGCACGTACATCACGTGGGTGCCACCGACGCCGTCCGGGTCGTACAGCCCGGCGTTGTCGTAGCCACGTGACTTGAGGTCGACGATCCGCTCGGCGGCATGCACCTTCATCTCGTCCTTGCTGCCGAAAACGATCGCCCCGGTCGGGCAGGTTTTCACGCAGGCCGGCTCCAGCCCCACGCTCACCCGGTCGGAACACAGCGTGCACTTGTACGCCTTGTGGTCCTTCTGCGATATGCGCGGGATGTTGAACGGGCAGCCGGTGATGCAGTAGCCGCAACCGATGCAGTGGTCCTGGTTGAAATCGACGATACCGTTGGCGTGCTTGATGATCGCCCCCGGGCTCGGGCAGGCTTTCAGGCAACCGGGGTCGGCGCAGTGCATGCAGCCATCCTTGCGGATCAGCCACTCCAGGTTGCCGTCGTCGCGCTCGTGCTCGGTGAAGCGCATCAGGGTCCAGGTCTCGGCGGTGAGGTCCTGGGGGTTGTCGTAAGTGCCGTGGTTGTGGCCAACCTCGTCACGCAGCTCGTTCCACTCCGAACAGGCCACTTGGCAGGCCTTGCAGCCGATGCACTTGGTGGTGTCGATCAGCTTGGCGACTTCCTCCTGCTGGCGTACCGAAGGCGGCACGGTGGTGGTGGCCGAGCGGGCGATGATGTCTTGGCTGGCCATCAGAGTTTCTCCACTTTGACGAGGAACGACTTGGACTCCGGCGTCTGGGTGTTGCCATCACCCAGGAACGGCACCAGGGTGTTGGTGAGGTAGCCGTGCCGGGTCGCCCCGGTGAAGCCCCAGTGCAACGGGATGCCGATCTGGTGCACGGTCTGGTTGTTGACCTGCAGCGGGCGAATCCGCTTGGTCACCACCGCCACCGCGTCGATATGCCCGCGCTTGCTCGACACCCGCACCCGGTCACCTGCCTTGATGCCCTTCTCGTTCGCCAGCACCTCGCCGATCTCGACGAACTGCTCGGGCTGGGCGATCGCGTTGAGCCGGCAATGCTTGCTCCAGAAGTGGAAGTGCTCGGTCAGCCGGTAGGTGGTCGCCGCGTAAGGGAATTCATCATGGGTGCCGAGGCTGTCCCACACTGAATCGAAGATGCGCCCGGCCGGGTTGCTGGTGGCCTTCTTGTTCTGCGGGTGCAGCGGGTTGATGCCGATCGGCGTTTCGAACGGCTCGTAGTGCTCGGGGAACGGGCCTTCGGCCATCTTGTCGATGGCAAAGAACCGCGCCACGCCCTCGGGGTTCATGATGAACGGGTTCATCCCGGCTTCCGGTGGCGAGTCGACCTTGAAGTCGGGCACATCGGTACCGGTCCAGGCTTTGCCGTTCCACCACACCAGGCGTTTTTTCTCTGGGTCCCATGGCTTGCCTTGCGGGTCGCTGGAGGCACGGTTGTAGAGGATGCGGCGGTTGGCCGGCCAGGCCCAGGCCCAGTTCTGCACCTGGTGCATGCCGTACGGGTCGCTGTTGTCGCGGCGTGCCATCTGGTTGCCTTGCTCGGTCCAGCAGCCGGCGAAAATCCAGCAACCCGAAGCGGTACTGCCGTCGTCCTTGAGCTGGCCGAAGCCCGACAACTGTTGCCCACCCTTGAGCACCGCGCCGGTCGGGTCGGTGACGTCGGTTACCGCCCAGCCGTTCATTTCCTTGGCCAGCTCCTCCGGGGACGGCTCTTCAGGGACCTTGTACGGCCAGCTGATGTTCATCAACGCATCGGGGTAAGCGCCGCCCTCGGCCTGGTAGCGTTGGCGCAGGCGCAGGAACAGCTCGCTCATGATGTGCACGTCGGTGCGGGTCTGGCCCGGGCCGTCGGCACCTTTCCAGTGCCATTGCAGCCAGCGGCTGCTGTTGACCAGCGAGCCGTCCTCCTCGGCAAAGCAAGTGGTGGGCAGGCGGATCACTTCGGTCTGGATATTGGCCGTGTCGACGTCGTTGAACGGCCCGGCATTACGCCAGAACTCCGAGGTTTCGGTGGCCAGCGGGTCCATGATCACCAGCCACTTGAGCTTGCCTAGCGCGGCGGTGACACGGTTCTTGTCCGGCAGCGCGGCAATCGGGTTGAAGCCTTGGCAGATGTAGCCGTTGACCTTGCCCTGGCCCATCATCTCGAACATGCGCAGCACGTCGTAGGCCGGCACATCGAGCTTGGGTAGCCAGTCGTAGCCCCAGTTGTTTTCCGCCGTGGCATTGGCGCCATACCAGGCCTTCATCAGGCTGACATGGAACTTGCCGTAATTCTGCCAATAGGACAGCTGCCCAGGGCGCAGCGGCTTGGAGGCACGCTTGTCGATGAACGCGGCGTAGTCTTGCTCGGCATCACCGGCCAGGGTCAGGTAACCCGGCAGCGAGTTGGACAGCAGGCCGAGGTCGGTCAGGCCTTGGATATTGGAGTGCCCACGCAAGGCGTTGACCCCACCACCCGGCATGCCGACGTTACCCAGCAACAGCTGCACCATCGCCGCACTGCGGATGATCTGCGCGCCGATCGAGTGCTGGGTCCAGCCCAGTGCGTAGAGAATCGTCATGGTCTTGCCCGGTACCGAGCAGGTGGCGATCTCTTCCCAGATTTTCATCATGGCGTCCTGCGGCATGCCACAGGTCATGCTGGCCAGCTCCGGGGTGTAGCGGCTGTAGTGCTGTTTCATCAGCTGGAACACGCAACGCGGGTGCTGCAAGGTCGGGTCGACATTGGCAAAGCCGTCCTCACCCAGCTCGTAGCCCCAACCGGACTTGTCGGCGTACACGCGCTTGGCCGCGTCGTAGCCGCTGAACAGCCCGTCCTCGAAGCCATAGCCTTCTTTGACGATGAACGACACGTCGGTGTAGTTGCGCACGTATTCGTGCTGGATCTTGTCGGTGCTCAGCAGGTAATTGATCAGCCCGCCCATGAAGGCGATGTCGCTGCCGGTGCGGATGGGCGCGTAGTAGTCCGCCACCGAGGCGGTACGGGTAAACCGCGGGTCGACCACGATCAGCCGCGCCTTGTTGTGCGCCTTGGCTTCGGTCACCCACTTGAAGCCGCACGGATGCGCTTCTGCTGCGTTGCCCCCCATCACCAGGACCAGATTCGCGTTGGCGATATCGGACCAGTGGTTGGTCATGGCACCACGGCCGTACGTCGGGGCAAGACTTGCCACCGTCGGGCCATGTCAGACACGTGCTTGGTTATCGAACCCCAGCATGCCTGTTGCACGAACAACCTTGTGGGTCAGGTAGCCGGCCTCGCTGGAGGCGGCGGAGGCGGCGAGAAAACCGGTGGTAAGCCAGCGGTTGACGGTTTGCCCCTGAGCGTTCTTCTCGATGAAGTTGGCATCGCGGTCCTGCTTCATCAGGTCGGCGACGCGGTCGAGCGCCTCGTCCCACTCCACCCGCACCCACTCCTTGCTGCCCGGCTTGCGCACCTCGGGGTACTGCAGGCGGCTTGGGCTGTGGATAAAGTCCAGAAGGCCCGCGCCTTTCGGGCACAGGGTGCCGCGGTTGACCGGGTGGTCGGCGTCGCCTTCGATATGGATGATGTTCTGTTTGACGTTCTTGCCCGCATCACCCTGGCTGTACATGATCAGGCCGCAGCCGACCGAGCAGTAGGGGCAGGTGTTGCGGGTCTCTTTGGTGTGCGCCAGCTTGAAGTGACGCACCTGCTCGGCGAAGGCCGGCGTCGGGGCCATGCCCAACGCCGCCAGGCTCGAGCCTCCAAGGCCGACAGCGGCGACCTTGAAGAACTGCCGACGGTTGAGGTCCATCGTGCACTCCTGATCAGGTGGTGGACGCGCGGAACATGGCCGGCGCCTCTTGGTAGTCACGGTGGCGGGTTTTTGATGGCCGCCGATAGGTAAGACTAGTCAAGAATCGGGAAGGTGCTATGACAGGGGTCAGGGGGGGATCGGTGTGGAGGCTGACAGGTGCTCGCCATAACATCTCCAGCGCCTGTGAGATCGAGCGCCGCCCGCGCGGCGCTTCGCGGGGCAAGCCCGCTCCCACATCTGTTTCGGGCCAATTATTCCTGAGACATTGGCGCGCGGCCCCTTGGCGCCCGCCTCGATATCGCGTCGGACAAACAAGGCGGTCGCGCGCAAATGCCACAGGCCTCACTGGCCCGAAACAGATGTGGGAGCGGCGGTGCGGCGGTCCGACTTGCCCCGCGAAGCGCCGCGCGGGCGGCGCTCGATCTCACAGGCGCTGAAGCTGGTGTGTCGAACACCCTGCGCGCGCCCCTCTATCAAGCAGCGCCCAACGGCCTGGGCAGATTTCGCACCACATTCAGCGCCGCACTGCTCTGCGCCACCGGCATGATTTCGAGGGTGTTGATATTCACATGCGCGGGCTGCTCGGCGATCCACGCCACCGTAGCCGCGATGTCCTCCGGCAGGATGGCTTCCACGTCGCGGTACAGCGCCTCCACCGCGTCCAGGTCGCCCTTCAGGCGCACCACCGAAAAGTCGGTAGCCGAGCACAGGCCCGGCTCGATATTGCTCACCCGCACGCGGGTACCGGCCAGGTCGGCACGCAGGTTGAGGCTGAACTGGCGCACGAATGCCTTGCTGGCGCCATACACGTTGCCGCCTGGATAGGGATAGGTGCCGGCAATCGAGCCGATGTTGATGATCATCCCGCTGTCTGCTTCCACCATCTGCGGCAGGATCTTGTGGGTGACCATGGCCAGCCCGGTGATGTTTGTATCGATCATCCGCTGCCAATTCTCGGCGCTGCTGGCCTGGGCGCGATCGACCCCCAGCGCCAGCCCGGCGTTGTTGACCAACAGATCGATTTGCAGCGAGGCATCACGAATCTGCTCGACAGCCGTTTCAAGCGACGCAGGGTCGGTGACATCCAACGCCAAGGGGATGAAATTGACCCCCAGCTCACCCTCCAGCGCCTGCAGTTTGTCCATGCGCCGGGCGCCACCGATCACGCGGTAGCCCTTGGCAATCAACGTACGGCAGATGGCTCGGCCAAACCCCGAGGAGGCGCCGGTTACGAATGCGGTTTTCATCAGTTATCTCCGAGTAGGTAGGTCAAACCAGGTACTTCACGCCCAGGCTGGTGAACAGGCACAGCATCGAGAACACCAACACTTTGCGCACCACGTCGTTGCCTTTGCGCAAGGCCAGGGCACTGCCCATGTGGTTGCCGAGAATGTTGCAGGCCACCAGTGGCAGGGCCAGCAGGTACACAACCTTGCCGGCCATGATGAACGCCACCAAGGCGCCGATGTTGGAGGCGAAGTTGAAGGTCTTGGAGTTGGCCGAGCTGGAGACCAGGTCCATGCGCAGCAGGTAATGGAAAGCGATGATGAACATGCTGCCGGTGCCTGGGCCGAAGAAGCCGTCATAGAAGCCGATGGTCAGACAGGTCAACGGCACCACGGTGTAGAGCGTGCGCGGGGACAGTTCGCGCTCCTCGACCGGGCGGTCTTTGGGGGTGAGGAAGATCAGGATGCCGAACGGGATCAAAGCCAGGATGATCTTGCCCACGGTCTCCTGGGAGATCGACACGATCAGGTGCGCCCCCAGATAAGCACCGAGCAACGAGAACGGCACCCCGACCAGCGCCACCTTCCAAACCATCTTGCTGTTGGCCAGAAAGTTGCGGATGGCGGCCAGCGTGCCGAGTGTGCTCACCAGTTTTTCTTGCCCGAGAGCCACCTGAGGCGGCATGCCCACTAACAGAAACCCAGGGACCAGGAACAACCCGCCGCCACCGGCAATGCTGTCGACGAAGCCTGCAATGAACGCGATCGCCCCCAGCATCAGGATCGCCAGCAGCCAGTGTTCCGCCCAGAAAGCGCCTAACAGTTCCATATCGTTACTTCCATCGAGTCGTTGAGAAAGATCAGGAGCGCACTTCGTAGAGGTGGTCCGCACGGGCGAAATGCACTCGGTTCAGGTCGTTGACCGCGAACAGGCGCAACAGCCAGCGGTCGGCACCGTCGTTCTGCGGCTCGAAGCCATCACGGGCATGCAACACACGCTGATTCTTGAAAATCATGAAGTCGCCCGGCAGCAGCAGGTGTGGCTCGTCGAAGCGGCGGGTCTCCAGCACACCGCGCAAGCTGGCCAGGGCTTGCTCGGCACGCAGGTTCAGGCCGTGGGTGTTCTCGCTGTCGAAACGGCACAACCACTCGCCGGCATTGCCATGCGCCAGCACGGGCAACTCGGCGGTGCATCGCCGATTGGCGGTAAACGAGTCGGGGCGGCGGATTTCGAACTGAGGCAGGCAAAGCTCACGCACGGTGGCCGACGGCAGCGCCGCCACTACCGCATCGAGGTTGACCAGCGTTGTGCTGATGCGCGGGTCGCAGCGCATGCCAAAGAACGACAGGTATTCCGGGCAGCAGGAGGCCGTGCCGAGTGGTTCGGATGACAGCGGCAGGTCGGGGTTGTCGACGTGGTAGGAAAAACGTAGCCGCGAACCGTGGGAGCTCTTGTGGCTGGATGAAGTGCGTGCCGGAATGACATGGCGGAACAGCCGGCCGTCGTTCTCCCCCTCATAAACGATCGGGTTGATGCCCATCAGGCTCTGCATGGTCAGGCTGACCAGGCAGGCAATCGGCGTGCTGCGCGGGCTGAGCACACCCGAGTACGGCGTAGGAGGTACGTCACGGTCGCGTGGGCAATTGCGCACGATCATGCTGGTCAGTTGCGGGTCTTCAACGAAACCACGAATCTGCTGGCACAGTGCGTTGCCCAGCACCTCCTGCGCCTGATCCTTGAGCTGAGGGTAGAGCTCTTTGCTGGTTTCAAAATCGAGGGGGGTATTGTTCAGCAAGGTTTGCCAGGCACTTGAGGTTACCCAAGGCAGGCGGATCTCCAGTGAAGTCTGAGGCTCGGCTCCCTGTTGCAGGTGTGCGCTTTCCATTTCGAGTGATATTCCATTGAGCTAGCTTGAGGCCATTCGGTGTCGTGCTTAGCCGGGCAGAGGCGGCAGACGTTGTCTTTTTTTGAAGCCGTTCACAGCTGTGCGATGAGATAAGTGGAGCCTGGGCGGCACCCCGCAAATTGCATCGACTCAATCATTGTAATTACAAAAATAGAATCGACTCAATTTATTTCAGCATAGTGCGAGCACATCGATTGCATCGATTCAATCAACTTATTGATTTCAAAAGATTTCTGGAAAAACCACTGAATTCCCTGAAGCAGTTCGCCGAGCGCTGCCGAAGCTGAAGGACGTTCAGTCGCTCATCTGGCCGGCAAAAGCCAGCTCAATCGATGTAATTTGCCTACAAGAAAACACAATTACTCCTATCAGACCTTTCGTGCTAGGCTTCCGCGTTCTTGCAGCCTTTGGTGCCATTTCTATGTGGGTTCCTCACTACAGCGACCTGGCGCAGCCGGTCTATCTGATGATCGCCGACGCCCTCGAACAGGACATCGGCAGCGGCCGACTGACCGCTGGCGATCGCCTGCCGACCCTCAAGGACTTGGCCGAATCATTGAACGTGACGCCTGGCACCATTGGGCGCGCCTATGACGAAGCCGCCAAACGGGGCCTGGTGGTGGGCGAGGTCGGCCGCGGCACCTTTGTGTTACAGCAACGCCCGGCGCATGCGCCAGCCTCGGCAGCACGCCCCATGCCTGCGCCAGCCGAGCGCGAGAGTGGCCAGATCGACCTTTCGATCATCAAACCCAATGACGCGCACATGACCGACTGGTTGCGCGGGGCTATAAACGAACTGGCAGCATCTCCCGACCTGGCCCAGGTGCTCGATTACGTCACCGAGGGTGGTCACGCGACGCACAAGCAGGCCGGTGCGGCTTGGATTCAACGCTGGCTACCCGAAGCGAACTGGCAGCAGGTGGTGCTGACCTCGGGCGCCCAACACGGGCTGCTGGTGGCCATCAGCAGTTTGTCCAAGAACGATGACGTCATCCTCTGCGAGTCATTCTGCTACCCGGGCATCATTTCCCTGGCGCACAGCATGGGGCGCCGCCTGCGCGGCGTGGCCATGGACGAGCACGGTTTAATTCCCGAGGCCTTGCGCGCGGCGTGCCTGGAGCACCGCCCTTCCCTGCTGGTGTGCGTGACCACCCACCAGAACCCGACCAACTCGATCATGCCCCACGCGCGCCGTGAAGCCATCGCCGAAATCGCCCGCGAGTTCGACCTGTTCATCGTCGATGACGATATCTATGGCTTCCTTGAACCGGCCCCTGATTACAAACCGTTGGCGGCCTATGCCCCAGAGCGCTCGGTGTACCTGACCAGCTTGTCCAAAAGCGTGCTCCCCGCGCTGCGGATCGGTTACCTCTATGCCCCGCCCCAAACCCTTTCGCGGCTCTCGTCGATGGTGCGCAGCAGCGTCTGGATGCCCTCGCCGTTGATGGCGCAACTGGCCAGCAACCTGATCAACAGCGGCATGGCCGACCAACTGGTGCAGGTGCAGCAGGACGAAGCGGCCGCGCGCCAGCAAATGGCCCGCGAGATCCTGGGTAACTACAAGGTCCGCAGCCAGCCCAACAGTTTCCATCTTTGGCTGGAGCTGCCCGAGCCGTGGACCAGCGACGAATTTGCCACCCTGGCGCGCAACAATGGCGTCACCGTGGTCAGTGGCAGTCAGTTCCTGCCGGAGCGCAGCGCTGCCACCTGCGGCGTGCGTATCGCACTGATGACGCCAAGCCGCGCGGAGTTGGGCTTTGCCCTGACCAAGCTGGTCAGCTTGCTGGATTCGCCGGAGCCGCGGCTTTTTTACTAGGTTTTTGTACGAAAAGTATGGTCATCCATTGTTGTGGGAGCGGGCTTGCCCCGCGATCTGCCGCAACGCGGCAGCAAAGCCTGAATTCGCGGCGACTTTGACGCTGGGTCGGTTGCCACATTGCATACTTGCAAGCAGTGAACACCGCCACAGATCACGTAAAATCCCGCCAGGCACTCTCCCGCTGAAGCAACTCAACCTGTATATAATCCTTGTTGCAATACACACCAAGGATGGAAACAGTGCGATTTACATGGATGAAAGCAATACTGGCCGCTCTATTGGTCAGCTGTAGTGTTCTTGCGGTTGCGGGTGATAAGGAATGGAGTATTGGGAATATTGTGCCACCCAATGCATCTGCCACTGCACTTTGCCAGGCGTTTAGTACGAAATACGAATATGACTATCTCGGCATTGGCCCGGTAAGCCGGCCAGAGCCAAAAGTCGACCTCTACATGGCGAAATGTTTATTCCGCTTACCGAGGGCCTTTTGGAAGTGGTTCCACAAACAAGGTGACATGAATGATCTGAAGGGGCCTAATGGGCAGGTTTCGAAAGATGTAGCCGATGAGTACCACAAGGAGTGGTTGGAAAAAGGTAAGCCTAAGCCAGATAACAAGGGCGGGGGCGGGGGAATTGACGATATTCTAAACTTAGTACCTCCGCTAATACTTCCTCCTGGCTTTGAAGAGGCCTGCGAGGTGCATCCTACAATGTTCGGCTGCCCAAAGCCTAAACTTCCAATGTGCTAATTTTACAAGGTACCTAAGATGATTTATGAATGCAGCCTTGAGATTGTAATAAAAAATACTGACTGTTCAGAGCTTGCTGCATTGGCGATGAAACTGCCCAATAAATATATGAGTAGCGTAAGTTCAAAAACGGGTCATCTATCCATATCGATAAATGATTTCGATTTTAATGACTGGCTGGTGTTCGATAAAACTGCATGCGATTTTATCGAAGGGTTGAAGGTTCTTGGAGAAAGATTGGCGCTAGAGGATTCAGTTTTTAGGATTGCTGTTTATTACAGCCTTGATGAAACCGTAGTACTTCCATTAAAGTTTTCTAAGTCTTTGGTTAAGTTGATTTCAGAACTGTCTCTTTCACTCGACATGACAGGCTATCCATGTTCAGACGAAAGCTAATTCCTACAGTCGGACCATCTAATCTCAGTCTTGTAGGGTGGGTTATTTACCCGCGAGAAAAAGAGCGCTACGACTTGCCCCCCCGGTGTAGCGCTCCCCCCAATCTCCCGTCCTTCAGTCCCATCTCGCAGTCTCTCAATTACCTCTTCCATCGGTGATGGCGGAAGCTGTCCTATTCTTGTCCCACATCTGTCCTAAATCAGTATCAATCAATCCTGTCCTACCTCCCCGCAGGCAGCAGCTAATGGCACTGCAATTAAGGTTGATTAATGTATGATCATAGAAGATTTCAAAAACAGTATATGCCTTGAAAGCTACACTAGCTCACACGGATATTATGGATATTTTTATTACATTGGCAACAAGATAAGGCACGGGGGCGAGATTGCAATATCCATACTTGACAACCTAGTTAGGAAAGAGATTGAATTTGGAGTTTCCGCAATATCAAGCCTGACTCTAGGTTGTGATATAAGCGACCTGAAACCCCTGTATGAATACAGCGATTCAGATGTGAAGAAATTTATCGAGCCGCTATTAAGCTCACCCTATAGCATTGTTGACGGCGATGGATTCAGGAATGTACCAATTACAGAGGAGAATATAAATCTTCTCTATAAAGCCTATTATATCCAAATGACACTGGGCGGGCTTTGCGGACATATTTTCATCTATTTTGAGAGGCTTGGATTGTTTATATACCCGCATGACGATGTGGGCCTTGGATTTATTTCCACCAAGGTGAACCCAAGTGTGAATATATTTGACCCAGTAGATCGTGAGTTATTCAATATTCAGGTATTAGGTCAACGGAATCACAATCAACAAGGCCAGTAAATCGGGGAGCGGCCTACAAGATAAGCCCCCAAGGATCTTGATGAAATACTCGAGACAATTCACCTAATCATTACGCATCTGGTTTTGAGGAAGCATGTGAAGCGAATCCATCATGTTCGGCTACCAAACCCCAAAGATTCCTACGTGCTAATCAGGAGCAAAATGGAAAAAGATAGCTGAGTGCACACCAGAAATTAGGACAATAAAAATATTACCTGATGAAATACGCGAATTACGTGAAAGATTATGACGCGTAAATCGCTTGGCCTATGTACAGATCAACGACCAATTGGCGGCGCAGTACCGGTACAACAGCCTTGGCCAGCGCGTCGCCAAAATTACCAGCCAAGGCTTTACCACTTACTTGTAGGGCTTGAATCAGGATCCGCAGGGTTCAGGACAACAGACGTTGCTCAACCTGTGCTTTCCTGGGCAGTACTACGACGCTGAGAGCGGGCTGCACTACAATTACTTCCGTGGTCATGACCCGCAGACTTGGCGGTATGTCGAAAGTGATGCTATTGGCTTATCCGGCGGACTGAATACTAATGGGATTCTTAGCGAGGCAAAATGATTAATTGGACTGAACACCTTGTCGACCCGACAGCACTTAACTCCCTATACGGGGAGGACACGCCCTTACTAAAAGGTGTCAATGTGCATGGCATTGAAATTCAGCGTGATGGCCCAAAAGTCCTCCTAAGGTTTGACCTGAGGGAATTCCCCAATCACCCACCCACAAAGTGGAAAACCGCAGGATTCAACCGCATCCAGTTAAGACTGCTAGCCGTAGGCGTCAGAGAACTGCAAATTTCTGGCATGCAATCAAACTGCATGCTTGACCTAAACATTACGAAAGAAAACGGTATTATTCGTCTGAATGCTGATAACGGGGCTCTAAAATTGGAGATTACCGCTGAGCACGTCATGATAGACGGCGTAAGTGCTTACTGTGATGTATAACTTCTGTCGACACACTGCAGAAACGAAAGGCCCCGCTAGCGCGGGGCCTTTCAAAGACTGTTGTACAAACTCGTCTTTATCGTTGCTTAGAACGGAATATCGTCATCAAAGCTGTCAAAGTCAGCCGCCGGCTGCGGCGCTGGCTGCTGCGGCGCTGGGCGCTGAGGAGCCTGTTGCGGGCGCTGGGCCTGCTGACGTGGTGGCGCCTGGTTGTATTGTTGCTGCTGGCCACCCTGGTTGTAGTTGTTGCCACCACCCTGGTTGTACTGGTCGCCGCCACCTTGCTGGTTCTGCGGACGGCCGCCCAGCAGCTGCATGGTGCCGTTGATGTCGACGATGATCTCGGTGGTGTAGCGCTTGATGCCGTCTTTTTCCCACTCGCGGGTCTGCAGCTTGCCTTCGATGTACACCTGCGAACCCTTGCGCAGGTATTCGCCGGCGATTTCGGCAACCTTGCCGAACAGCGACACACGGTGCCACTCGGTACGCTCGACCTTCTGGCCCGACTGCTTGTCGGTCCACTGCTCGCTGGTAGCCAGGCTCAGGTTGGTCACGGCGTTACCGTTGGGCAGGTAGCGGACTTCGGGATCCTGGCCACAGGTGCCGACCAGAATGACTTTGTTAACCCCACGGGCCATAACGTTCTCCTAGGCTTCGCACGCCGAAGAGGCTGGGTTCACCAGACGCTCGAGGGTCGTACGGTCCAAAATTTTCGTATCCAGTTTGATATAGATGGCGGCTTCTTCTGCCACCACAACGGCGTCGGTCACACCCGGCACGGCCATCAGGCGTTCGGTCAACCCGGCTTCCCGGACTGCCTCGGGCGTCAGCGGCATGCGCAGGCTGGTCACATACGGCGGCTCGTTCATGCGCAACGCGACGACCAACCATACGGCACACAGCAGCGCGCAACCGAGGAACACCATGTTCAGCCCACCGTGCTGGAACAACCAGCCACCGAGGATGCCCCCCAGGGCGGCGCCCAGGAACTGGCTGGTGGAGTACACCCCCATCGCCGTTCCCTTGCCACCCGCAGGCGACACCTTGCTCACCAACGAAGGCAGCGAGGCTTCCAGCAGGTTGAATGCGGTAAAGAATACCACGGTGCCAATCACCAGTCCGCGCAAGTTGTCAGCCCACTGCCAGAAGAACACCTCGACCAGCAGCAACACACTGACCGCTCCGGCCAGTACGCGTTTCATCTTGCGCTTTTTTTCGCCGTAGATGATGAACGGGATCATTGCAAAAAATGAGATGAACAGCGCGGTCAGGTAGACCCACCAGTGCTCTTCCTTGGGCAGGCCGCCACGCTCGACGAAGGCCAAGGGCAGTGCGACGAAGCTGGCCATGAGGATGGCGTGGAGGATGAAGATACTGATGTCCAGGCGCAGAAGGTCCGGATGGCGCAGGGTCGGGCCCAGTGCCTGGCGGGCAACGCCCGACTCACGGTGCTGCAAGGTGCTGTGAGTGCTAGGCACGACGAAGGCGATCAGCAGGGTGCCCACCAGCGCAAGCCCTGCCGTGGACAAGAACAATCCTGACAGCCCGTAGGCACGGGTCAACAGCGGGCCGACGACCATGGCGACAGCGAACGACAGGCCGATGCTCATGCCGATCATGGCCATGGCCTTGGTGCGATGCTGTTCCCGGGTCAGGTCGGACAGCAGTGCCATGACGGCGGCGGAAATCGCCCCCGCGCCCTGCAGAATGCGCCCGGCGATGACCCCCCAGATAGAGTCGGCCTGGGCCGCCAGCACGCTGCCCAGGGCGAAGATCACCAGCCCCAGGTAAATTACCGGGCGCCGGCCGATGCGGTCGGACACCATGCCGAACGGGATCTGCAGGACCGCCTGGGTAAGGCCGTAGGCGCCAATGGCCAGGCCAATCAGCGCGGGTGTGGCACCGGCCAGGTCCATGCCGTAGGTGGCCAGCACCGGCAAGACCATGAACATGCCCAGCATACGAAAGGCAAAGACCAGGGCCAGGCCGCCTGCGGCGCGGGTTTCGCTGCCACTCATGCGCTCGTTGTGGGTGTCGTGCATGGATTAACCTCGTGTGAACCGGCGGCGATTCTATCAGTCCGACAGCTTGACGGCATATACGCGACGCTTTGCCGCGTACTGGCAGCGCGCCGTATACTTCTTTGTTTATGCCCGCCGAGCGAGGCCGCAGTGGACAAGATCCTGATTCGTGGGGCACGTACCCACAACCTGAAGAACATCGACCTGACCCTGCCGCGGGACAAGCTGATCGTCATCACCGGCCTGTCCGGGTCCGGCAAGTCCTCACTGGCGTTCGACACACTGTACGCCGAAGGCCAGCGCCGTTATGTCGAATCCCTGTCGGCCTATGCCCGGCAGTTCCTGTCGATGATGGAAAAGCCCGACGTCGACACCATCGAAGGCCTCTCCCCGGCCATTTCCATCGAGCAGAAGTCGACCTCGCACAACCCCCGCTCCACCGTCGGCACCATCACCGAGATCTACGACTACCTGCGCCTGCTTTACGCCCGCGTTGGCACGCCGCGCTGCCCGGACCACGACATCCCGCTGGAGGCGCAGACCGTCAGCCAGATGGTCGACCTGGTACTGGAGCGCCCCGAAGGCAGCAAGCTGATGCTGCTGGCACCGGTGATCCGCGAGCGCAAGGGCGAGCACCTGGCGGTGTTCGACGAGCTGCGCGCCCAAGGCTTCGTCCGCGCGCGGGTCAACGGCAAGCTCTACGAGCTCGATGAGCTGCCCAAGCTGGATAAACAGAAGAAGCACAGCATCGATGTGGTGGTAGACCGCTTCAAGGTCCGCGCCGACCTGCAGCAGCGTCTGGCCGAGTCGTTCGAGACGGCACTCAAATTGGCCGACGGTATCGCCTTGGTGGCGCCGATGGACGACGAAGAAGGCGAAGAGATGATCTTCTCCGCTCGCTTCGCCTGCCCGGTCTGTGGCCATGCGATCAGTGAGCTGGAGCCCAAGCTGTTCTCCTTCAACAACCCGGCCGGTGCTTGCCCGACCTGTGACGGCCTGGGGGTCAAGCAGTTCTTCGACACCAAACGCCTGGTCAACACCGAGCTGACCCTGGCCGAGGGCGCTATACGCGGCTGGGACCGGCGCAACGTCTATTACTTCCAGATGCTTGGCTCGCTGGCCGCGCACTACGGGTTCAGCCTTGAGGCGCCGTTCGGCGAGCTGTCGGCCGAGCACCAGAAGGTGATCCTGCAAGGCAGCGGCAAGCAGAGCGTCGACTTCAAATACCTCAATGACCGCGGCGACATCGTCAAACGCTCGCACCCGTTCGAAGGCATCGTGCCGAACCTGGAGCGGCGCTACCGCGAGACCGAGTCGGCCACCGTGCGTGAAGAGCTGGCCAAACTGCTCGGCACCCAACCCTGCCCTGACTGCCGCGGCACCCGTCTGCGGCGCGAAGCTCGGCACGTGTGGGTGGGCGAAAAAACCCTACCGGCCGTCACCAACCTGCCGATCGGTGAAGCCAGCAGCTACTTCGGCGAGCTGACCCTGACCGGGCGCCGTGGCGAAATTGCAGCGAAAATTCTCAAGGAAATCTGCGAGCGCCTGCAGTTTCTGGTCAACGTCGGCCTGGACTACCTCACCCTGGACCGCAGCGCCGACACACTATCGGGTGGTGAGGCCCAGCGCATCCGCCTGGCCAGCCAGATCGGTGCGGGCCTGGTCGGGGTGATGTACATCCTCGATGAACCGTCCATCGGTCTTCATCAACGTGACAACGACCGCTTGCTGGCCACCCTCAACCACCTGCGCGACCTGGGCAATACGGTCATCGTGGTGGAACACGACGAAGACGCTATTCGTTTAGCCGACTATGTGGTGGACATCGGCCCGGGTGCCGGGGTGCATGGTGGCCAGATCGTCGCCGAGGGCACGCCCGAGGAGGTCATGGCGCATCCTGACTCGCTGACTGGCAAATACCTGTCCGGGCGCAAGAAAATCGTCGTCCCAGCCAAACGCACGCCACGCGACAAGAAACTCTCGCTGAAGCTCAAGGGCGCGCGCGGTAACAACCTGCAGAACGTCGACCTGGAAATCCCGATCGGCCTGCTGACCTGCGTAACAGGCGTGTCGGGTTCGGGCAAATCGACCCTGATCAACAACACCCTGTACCCGCTCGCCGCTACCGCGCTCAACGGCGCGAGCAGCCTGGAGGCCGCGCCGCACAGCAGCATGGATGGCATGCAGCACCTGGACAAAGTGGTGGATATCGACCAGAGCCCGATTGGTCGCACACCGCGTTCGAACCCGGCAACCTACACCGGCATTTTCACGCCGATCCGCGAGCTGTTCTCGGGTGTTCCAGAATCGCGCTCACGCGGCTACGGCCCAGGGCGCTTCTCGTTCAACGTCAAGGGCGGCCGTTGCGAGGCCTGCCAGGGCGATGGCCTGATCAAGGTCGAGATGCACTTCCTGCCCGACATCTACGTGCCGTGCGACGTGTGCAAGAGCAAGCGCTACAACCGCGAAACCCTGGAGATCAAGTACAAGGGCAAGAACATCCACGAGGTGCTGGAAATGACCATCGAGGACGCCCGCGAGTTCTTCGACGCGGTCCCGGCGTTAGCGCGCAAGCTGCAAACCCTGATGGACGTAGGCCTGTCCTATATCAAGCTGGGCCAGTCGGCGACTACCTTGTCGGGCGGTGAGGCTCAGCGGGTGAAGCTGTCCCGCGAGCTGTCCAAGCGCGATACCGGCAAGACCCTGTATATCCTCGACGAGCCAACCACGGGCCTGCACTTTGCCGATATCCAGCAATTGCTCGATGTGCTGCACCGCCTGCGCGACCACGGCAACACCGTGGTGGTGATCGAGCACAACCTGGACGTGATCAAGACCGCTGACTGGCTGGTGGACTTGGGGCCGGAAGGTGGCTCCAAAGGTGGGCAGATCATTGCCAGCGGTACACCGGAAGAACTGGCCAAGATGAAGCAGTCCTACACCGGGCATTACCTCAAGCCGCTGTTGGAGCGTGACCGGGCCTGATTCGCCTGTGCATAAAAAAGCCCCTGGCACCGTAAGTGCCAGGGGCTTTTTATTGACTGTGGATAACTTACATCTGCGACTGCAGGTAGTTCTCCAGGCCGATAACCTTGATCAGGCCCTGCTGCTTCTCCAGCCAGTAGGTGTGATCTTCTTCGGTATCGGCCAACTGCGCGCGCAAGATGTCGCGGCTGATGTAGTCCTTGTGCAGCTCGCACAGCTCGATGCCTTTGCACAGCGCGGCGCGGACCTTGTATTCCAGCTTGAGGTCGGCTTCGATCATCTCCGGCACGGTGCTGCCGACTTCGAGGTCATCCGCGCGCATGTCGGGGGTGCCTTCGAGCATGAGGATGCGGCGCATCAGCGCGTCGGCGTGCTGCGTTTCTTCTTCCATCTCGTGGTTGATGCGCTCGTAGAGCTTGGACAGGCCCCAGTCTTCATACATACGCGAGTGAATGAAGTACTGGTCGCGTGCTGCCAGTTCGCCCTTCAGCAACGTGACGAGGTAGTTGATTACGTCCGGGTGACCTTGCATCGCCCTGCTTCTCCATGTGAAAACATCAATGGACATAGTGTGAACCACGTTTTGCTCGCGGTCACTGAAAAACGCGCAATTAGATGCAAAAAATCGGTTAAACAGTAGTGATATTCATTGAAAAACCGCCCAAATGAGGGCGGTTCTTCTTATCACTTCGACTTAGGCGAGATTCACGCCCAGCGCCTTGGCAATGCCCTCACCGTAGGCCGGGTCAGCCTTGAAGAAGGACTGCAACTGGCGTTGGATGACATCGTCGCTCACGCCTGCCATGGCGCCCGCGATGTTGTTGATCAGCAGGGCCTTCTGTTGTTCGTTCATCAAGCGGAACAGTGCACCGGCGTGGCTGTAGTAGTCATTGTCCTCACGGTGATCGTAGCGATCAGCCGAGCCATTCAGGGCCAGGGCAGGCTCAGCATGGCGTGGCGACTGCTTGGGTGCATCGCCATAGCTATTGGGCTCGTAGTTCGGCGCGCTGCCGTAGCTGCCAATAGCCATCGAACCATCACGCTGGTAGCTGTTGACCGCAGAGCGCGGTGCGTTGACCGGCAACTGCTGGTGGTTGGTGCCCACGCGGTAGCGATGTGCATCGGCGTAGGCGAACACCCGGCCCTGCAGCATGCGGTCAGGCGACAGCCCGACACCTGGGACCATGTTGCTCGGGCCAAACGCCGCTTGCTCGACCTCAGCGAAGTAGTTGAGCGGGTTACGGTTGAGCTCCAGTACGCCCACCTCAATCAGCGGATAATCCTTCTGCGACCAGGTCTTGGTCACATCGAACGGGTTCTCGTCACGGCTGGCGGCCTCGGCCTCAGTCATCACCTGGATGCACACGGTCCAGCGCGGGTAGTCGCCGCGCTCGATGGCCTCGAACAGGTCGCGCTGGGCGTAGTCCGGGTCTGTACCGGCCAAGCGTGCAGCGTCAGCAGGGGCGAGGTTCTTGATGCCTTGCTGGGTCTTGAAGTGCCACTTCACCCAGGTACGTTCACCGGCGGCGCTGATCAGGCTGTAGGTGTGGCTGCCAAAGCCGTGCATGTGACGGTAGCCGTCCGGGATGCCGCGGTCAGAGAACAGGATGGTGACTTGGTGCAGCGCCTCGGGCGAGTGTGACCAGAAGTCCCACATCATTTGCGCGTTCTTCAGGTTGGACTGCGGGTGGCGCTTCTGGGTGTGGATAAAGTCCGGGAACTTGAGCGGGTCACGGATGAAGAACACCGGGGTGTTGTTGCCAACGATGTCCCAGTTGCCTTCCTCGGTATAGAACTTGACGGCGAAACCACGCGGATCACGCTCGGTGTCAGCCGAACCACGTTCGCCACCGACCGTGGAGAAGCGCAGGAAGGTTTCGGTCTGCTTGCCGACCTGTTCGAACAGCTTGGCGCTGGTGTAGCCGGTGATGTCGCGGGTAACGGTAAAGGTGCCGTACGCGCCCGAACCCTTGGCGTGAACACGACGTTCTGGGATGTTCTCGCGGTTGAAGTGGGCGAGCTTCTCGATCAGGTGGAAATCGTCGAGCAGCAGCGGGCCGCGGGGGCCGGCAGAGCGGGAATTCTGGTTGTCAGCTACGGGTGCACCGCTGGCGGTGGTGAGAATCTTGCTCATGGGCTCTCCTTATCGGTCTAGAACTGCCGGCTAATCGGCTTGGATAGGAGTATTGACGAGCGGTCGCTTCAGGACAAATTCATTACATGACTTGTATCAATAGAAATTAACAATACTTGCAGACACAAAAAACCGGGCACAAGGCCCGGTTCTTTGTAGCAGACAGAACGTCTTACTCGGCAGCTTCTACAGCACCACCGACTGGACGATCAACCAGCTCGACGTACGCCATAGGCGCGTTGTCGCCAGCGCGGAAACCGCACTTCAGGATGCGCAGGTAGCCGCCCTGACGGGTGGCGTAACGCTTGCCCAGATCGTTGAACAGTTTGCCAACAGCGGACTTCGAACGGGTACGGTCGAAGGCCAGACGACGGTTAGCAACGCTGTCTTCCTTGGCCAGGGTGATCAGCGGCTCGGCAACGCGGCGCAGTTCCTTGGCTTTCGGCAGGGTGGTTTTGATCAGCTCGTGCTCGATCAGCGACACAGCCATGTTCTGGAACATAGCTTTGCGGTGAGAGCTGGTACGGCTCAGGTGACGTCCACTTTTACGATGACGCATGATTCATTCCTTACCAAACACTACGTTCGGTGATTACGACGATCAGGCGGTCGCCTTGTCGTCTTTCTTAAGACTTGCAGGCGGCCAGTTGTCGAGGCGCATGCCGAGAGACAGACCACGAGAGGCCAGGACGTCCTTGATTTCAGTCAGGGACTTCTTGCCCAGGTTAGGAGTCTTCAACAGCTCTACTTCGGTACGCTGAATCAGGTCGCCGATGTAGTAGATGTTCTCCGCCTTGAGGCAGTTGGCCGAACGTACAGTCAGTTCCAGGTCGTCAACCGGACGCAGCAGGATCGGATCGATCTCGTCTTCCTGCTCGACTACGACAGGCTCACTGTCACCTTTGAGGTCGACGAACGCGGCCAGCTGCTGTTGCAGGATGGTCGCAGCGCGGCGGATTGCCTCTTCAGGATCCAGGGTGCCGTTGGTTTCCAGATCAATGACCAGCTTGTCCAAGTTGGTACGCTGTTCAACACGGGCGTTTTCGACCACATAGGCGATACGACGCACCGGGCTGAACGAAGCGTCCAACTGCAGACGGCCAATGCTACGGCTTTCGTCTTCGTCGGTTTGACGGGAGTCGGCCGGCTCGTAACCACGACCACGAGCTACGGTGAGCTTCATGTTCAGGGCGCCGTTCGACGCCAGGTTCGCGATTACGTGATCGGGGTTGACGATCTCGACATCGTGATCCAGCTGAATATCGGCAGCGGTAACCACCCCCGAACCCTTTTTCGACAAGGTCAGCGTAACTTCGTCACGACCGTGCAGTTTGATAGCCAGGCCTTTCAGGTTCAACAGGATTTCAATTACGTCTTCCTGAACACCTTCGATCGCGGAGTACTCATGGAGTACGCCATCGATCTCGGCCTCGACTACTGCACAGCCAGGCATGGAGGACAACAGGATGCGGCGCAGCGCGTTGCCCAGGGTATGGCCGAAGCCACGCTCGAGAGGCTCGAGCGTGATCTTGGCGCGGGTCGGACTGACTACCTGCACATCAATGTGGCGGGGAGTCAGGAACTCATTTACCGAAATCTGCATGGATGCACCTATTTTCTAGCCCTTACTTGGAGTAGAGCTCGACAATCAGGTTCTCGTTGATGTCGGCAGACAGGTCGCTGCGAGCAGGAACGTTCTTGAAAACGCCCGACTTTTTAGCAGCATCCACGTCAACCCACTCAACGCGGCCACGCTGGGCGCACAGTTCAAGGGCTTGAACAATGCGCAGCTGGCTCAGCGACTTCTCGCGAACCGCGACCACGTCACCCGGACGAACTTGGTAGGATGGAATGTTTACAGTCTTACCGTTGACGCTGATCGCTTTGTGCGAAACCAGCTGACGGGACTCGGAACGAGTCGAGCCGAAGCCCATACGGTAGACGACGTTATCCAGACGGCACTCGAGCAGTTGCAGCAGGTTCTCACCGGTTGCGCCTTTTTTCGAGGCAGCAGCTTGGTAGTAACCGCGGAACTGACGCTCCAGAACACCGTAGATACGACGGACTTTTTGTTTCTCGCGCAGCTGGGTACCGTAGTCGGACTGACGGCCACGGCGCTGGCCGTGGATACCTGGGGCTGCTTCGATGTTGCACTTCGATTCCAGAGCGCGAACGCCGCTCTTCAGGAACAGATCGGTGCCTTCACGACGAGACAGTTTGCATTTTGGACCAATGTAACGTGCCATTCTTCTGTCTCCTGATTACACGCGACGCTTCTTCGGCGGACGGCACCCGTTGTGCGGGATTGGCGTCACGTCGGTGATGCTGGCGATCTTGTAGCCGCAGCTGTTCAATGCACGAACGGCGGACTCACGACCTGGACCTGGACCCTTGACGTTAACGTCGAGGTTCTTCAGACCGTATTCCAGCGCAGCTTGACCAGCACGCTCAGCAGCGATCTGTGCTGCGAACGGGGTGGATTTGCGCGAACCACGGAAACCCGAACCACCGGAGGTCGCCCAGGACAAAGCATTGCCCTGACGGTCGGTGATGGTCACGATGGTGTTGTTGAAAGACGCATGGATGTGGGCGATGCCATCAACCACTGTCTTTTTGACTTTCTTACGAGGACGAGCAGCAGGTTTTGCCATGTCTATATTCCTGGGCGGTTACTTGCGGATCGGCTTACGCGGGCCCTTACGGGTGCGTGCGTTGGTCTTGGTGCGCTGACCGCGAACCGGCAGACCTTTACGATGACGCAGGCCGCGGTAGCAACCCAGGTCCATCAAGCGCTTGATCTTCATGTTGATGTCACGACGCAGGTCACCTTCGGTGGTGAACTTCGCGACTTCGCCACGCAGGGTTTCGATTTGCTCGTCGCTCAGATCCTTGATCTTAGCGGCTGGGTTTACACCAGCGTCTGCACAGATCTTCTGCGCAGTTGTGCGACCGACACCATAGATGTAGGTCAGCGAGATAACAGTATGCTTGTTATCTGGAATGTTGACGCCTGCAATACGGGCCATTCAGTGGGACTCCAATTGACAGCTACCTACGCCCCGGAAGCCAAGAAATAGGGCGCGAGATAATATCGCTGTAGAAACGAATAATCAACCCAGCAGCACACTAGCTGCTGGGTTTGAAGCGACGATCACACTCAGCCTTGGCGCTGTTTGTGACGCGGTTCCGCGCTGCAGATCACTCGTACGACGCCTTCGCGACGGATGATCTTGCAGTTACGGCACAGCTTTTTCACCGATGCACGAACTTTCATTACCGACTCCTCGAACCTTAGGGGCGTATCAGCGCAGCAAACCGCTGCCACCGTAGCCTTTCAGGTTGGCTTTCTTCATCAGGGATTCGTACTGGTGCGAAACGAGGTGCGATTGTACTTGGGACATGAAGTCCATCACAACCACTACCACAATCAGCAACGAGGTCCCGCCAAGGTAGAACGGCACATTTGCTGCCACCACCAGGAACTGGGGCAGAAGGCAGACGGCCATCATGTAAAGAGCACCGAACATGGTCAAACGGGTCAGAACGCCATCAATGTAGCGAGCCGACTGTTCACCAGGACGGATACCCGGAATAAAGGCACCGGACTTCTTCAGGTTTTCCGCTACGTCTTTCGGATTGAACATCAGCGCTGTGTAGAAGAAGCAGAAGAAAATGATCCCTGCACTAAACAGCAAGATGTTCAACGGCTGACCAGGAGCGATCGACTGCGAGATGTCCTGCAACCAGCCCATACCTTCGGACTGACCGAACCAGGCACCCAGCGAAGCCGGGAACAGCAAAATGCTGCTGGCGAAAATAGCCGGGATAACCCCCGCCATGTTCACCTTCAACGGCAAGTGGCTGGTCTGCGCAGCGAAGACCTTGCGGCCCTGCTGACGCTTGGCGTAGTGAACGGCGATACGACGCTGACCACGCTCAATGAACACCACGAAACCGATAATCGCTACTGCCAGCAAACCGATTGCGACCAGGGCGAAAATGTTGATATCGCCTGTACGCGCAGACTCGAAAGACTGCCCGATTGCTCTCGGAAGACCGGCAACGATACCTGCGAAGATCAACATCGAGATACCGTTGCCCACACCGCGCTCGGTGATCTGCTCGCCCAGCCACATCATGAACATCGCGCCGGCCACAAACGTGGAAACCGCGACGACATGGAAGCCCAGGCCGACAGAAAACGCCACGCCCTGGTTGGCCAGGCCAATGGACATGCCAATGGCTTGGACCAGCGCCAGGATAACGGTGCCGTAGCGGGTGTACTGGCTGATCTTGCGACGGCCAGCTTCACCTTCCTTCTTCAACTGCTCCAGTTGCGGGCTGACCGCCGTCATCAGCTGCATGATGATCGATGCCGAAATGTACGGCATGATCCCCAGTGCAAAGATGCTCATGCGCTCAAGCGCGCCACCGGAAAACATGTTGAACAAGCTAAGAATGGTCCCCTCATTCTGCCGAAACAGATCCGCCAGACGGTCCGGATTGATGCCTGGAACCGGGATATGCGCACCTATCCGATAGACGATGATCGCCATGAACAGAAAGCGCAGACGAGCCCAGAGTTCCGACATCCCGCCCTTACCGAGCGAAGAGAGAGCACCTTGCTTAGCCATTTATTCCTCGAATTTGCCGCCAGCTGCTTCGATAGCCGCACGCGCACCCTTGGTGGCTGCGATGCCCTTGATGGTGACTGCGCGAGTAACTTCGCCAGACAGCATGATTTTCACACGCTGAATGTGCTGGTTGATCACGTTGGCATCCTTCAGGGATTGCACGGAGATCACGTCGCCTTCCACTTTGGCCAGCTCGGACAGACGCACTTCTGCGCGGTCCATGGCTTTCAGGGAAACGAAGCCGAATTTCGGCAGACGACGGTGCAGCGGCTGTTGACCGCCTTCGAAGCCCGGAGCGATCGAACCACCCGAACGGGAGGTCTGACCTTTGTGGCCACGGCCGCCGGTCTTACCCAGACCGCTACCGATACCACGACCCGGACGATGCTTTTCGCGACGGGAACCCGGCGCTGGACTCAGATCATTGAGTTTCATCGATTAACCCTCGACGCGCAGCATGTAGTAAGCCTTGTTGATCATCCCGCGATTCTCGGGAGTATCCTGGACTTCTACAGTGTGACCGATGCGACGCAGACCCAGACCCTTAACGCACAGTTTGTGGTTAGGGATACGGCCCGAGACGCTCTTGATCAGCGTTACTTTAACGGTTGCCATGATCAGAAGATCTCCTCGACGCTCTTGCCGCGCTTGGCAGCAATGGATTCAGGAGATTGCATGGCTTTCAGACCCTTGAAGGTGGCGTAAACCACGTTCACTGGGTTGGTCGAACCGTAGCACTTGGCCAGAACGTTCTGAACGCCAGCAACTTCCAGGACAGCACGCATTGCACCGCCGGCGATGATACCGGTACCTTCCGAGGCAGGCTGCATGTAAACCTTCGAGGCGCCGTGGGCAGCCTTGGTGGCGTACTGCAGGGTGGTGCCCTTCAGGTCAACCTGGATCATGTTGCGACGAGCAGCTTCCATGGCTTTCTGGATCGCAGCAGGTACTTCGCGCGATTTGCCACGGCCGAAGCCGACACGACCTTTACCATCACCAACCACGGTCAACGCGGTGAAGGTGAAGATACGGCCGCCTTTTACGGTCTTGGCAACGCGGTTAACTTGAACCAGCTTCTCGATGTAGCCTTCGTCGCGCTTTTGATCGTTATTTGCCATAACTTAGAACTCCAGCCCGCCTTCACGAGCAGCATCAGCCAGCGCTTTGACGCGGCCATGGTACTTGAAGCCGGAACGGTCAAAGGCAACTTGAGATACACCGGCGGCTTTCGCACGCTCAGCTACCAGCTTGCCAACCTTAGTGGCCGCGTCGATGTTGCCAGTGGCGCCATCACGCAGGTCTTTGTCCAAGGTCGAGGCGCTTGCCAGAACCTTGCTGCCGTCGGCCGAAATGACCTGGGCGTAGATGTGCTGCGAGGAGCGGAACACGCACAGGCGCACGACTTCGAGTTCGTGCATCTTGAGGCGTGCTTTGCGAGCGCGACGCAGTCGAGTAACTTTTTTGTCGGTCATTTGCTAGGCCCTACTTCTTCTTGGCTTCTTTACGACGGACTACTTCGTCCGCGTAACGCACACCTTTACCTTTGTAAGGCTCTGGTGGACGGAAGTCGCGGATTTCAGCGGCCACCTGACCTACCAGCTGCTTGTCGATACCCTTGATCAGGATGTCGGTCTGGCTAGGCGTTTCAGCGGTGATACCGGCTGGCAGTTCGTAGTCCACTGGGTGCGAGAAGCCCAGGGCCAGGTTCAGGATAGTGCCCTTGGCCTGTGCCTTGTAACCAACACCGACCAGCTGGAGCTTGCGCTCGAAGCCTTGGCTTACGCCCTGGACCATGTTGTTGACCAGAGCGCGGGTAGTACCGGCCATGGCGCGAGCTTGCTGGTCACCATTGCGAGCGACGAAACGCAGCTCACCAGACTCTTCGGTAACTTCAACAGACGAGTGAACGTTCAGTTCGAGAGTGCCTTTGGCACCCTTCACCGAAAGCTGCTGGCCGGCGAATTTGACTTCGACACCAGATGGCAGCTTAACGGGGTTCTTAGCGACGCGAGACATGTCTATCCCCCCTTAGAACACTGTGCAGAGAACTTCGCCGCCGACACCGGCAGCGCGCGCAGCGCGATCAGTCATCACACCTTTGTTGGTGGAGACAATAGACACGCCCAAACCGCCACGTACTTTCGGCAGATCGGTAACGGCCTTGTACTGGCGCAGGCCTGGACGGCTGGAGCGCTTCAGTTCCTCGATGACCGGACGGCCTTCGAAGTACTTCAGTTCGATCGACAGGGAGGGCTTGGCTTCGCCACTGACTTGGTAGCCAGCGATGTAACCTTCATCCTTCAGAACTTTGGCAACCGCGACCTTCAGCGTAGAGGAAGGCATGCTTACGACGGACTTTTCAGCCATCTGGGCATTACGGATGCGAGTTAGCATGTCCGCTAACGGGTCCTGCATACTCATGGGCTAGATGCTCCTGATACAAGAATTATTAGCCTTGCGGCTATCACAACCACCCGAGCGGATTGGGCAAAAAACCCAGGCTCAGGTGAGCCGGTCATTCTAGACACAAGGTAGAAACGAAACAAGCCCCATATAGGGGCTTGTTTGTTGGCGAGGTCACCGGCGGTCGGAAGATTGCTCCCCTTCCACCGGGATCACACCTGCAGCGATTACCAGGAGGCCTTGACCAGACCTGGTACGTCACCGCGCATTGCCGCTTGACGCAGCATGTTACGGCCCAGGCCGAACTTACGGTATACACCGTGAGGACGACCGGTCAGGCGGCAACGGTTGCGCAGACGCGCAGCGCTGGCATCACGTGGCTGCTTCTGCAGAGCGACAACGGCAGCGAAACGCTCTTCTGGAGAGGCGTTCAGGTTGACGATGGTCGCTTTCAGCTCAGCACGCTTTTTGGCGAACTTGGCTACCGTGAGCTGACGCTTCAGCTCGCGGTTTTTCATGCTCTTCTTGGCCATTTTCCTACTCCAATCAGTTGCGGAACGGGAATTTGAAAGCACGCAGCAGAGCGCGGCCTTCGTCATCCGAACGAGCAGTGGTGGTCAGGGTGATGTCCAAACCGCGCAGAGCATCGATCTTGTCGTAATCGATTTCCGGGAAGATGATCTGCTCTTTCACGCCCATGCTGTAGTTGCCACGGCCATCGAAGGACTTGGCATTCAGGCCGCGGAAGTCGCGAACCCGAGGCAGGGAGATCGCCAGCAGGCGGTCCAGGAATTCGTACATCTTGTCGCTACGCAGGGTCACCTTGACGCCGATCGGCCATCCTTCACGGACTTTGAAGCCCGCGATGGATTTACGAGCGAAAGTCACGACCGGCTTTTGACCGGTGATCTTTTCCAGGTCGGCAACAGCGTGCTCGATGACTTTTTTGTCGCCGATCGCTTCGCCCAGACCCATGTTCAGGGTGATTTTGGTAACGCGCGGAACTTCCATCACGTTCGACAGCTTAAGTTCTTCCTTAAGCTTGGGAGCGATTTCGTTCCGGTAAATCTCTTTCAGTCGTGCCATGGTCTTCTACCTAGCAGTGTTCAAGCATCAACCGCTTTTTGGGTCGACTTGAAGACACGAATTTTCTTACCGTCTTCTACTTTGAAACCAACGCGGTCAGCCTTGTTGGTTTCGCCGTTGAAGATGGCAACGTTGGAAGCGTGCAGAGGCGCTTCTTTCTCGACGATACCGCCCTGAACGCCCGCCATCGGGTTAGGCTTGGTATGACGCTTGACCAGGTTCACGCCACCGATGACCAGACGGTCATCAGCGAGAACCTTCAGCACCTTACCGCGCTTACCTTTGTCTTTGCCGGCGATCACGATGATCTCGTCGTCACGACGAATCTTTTGCATGTCGGATCTCCTTACAGCACTTCAGGGGCGAGCGAGACGATCTTCATGAACTTCTCAGTACGAAGTTCACGGGTCACTGGCCCGAAGATGCGAGTGCCGATCGGCTCTTGCTTGTTGTTCAGCAGAACAGCAGCGTTGCCGTCGAAACGAATGATGGAACCGTCAGCGCGACGTACACCGTGACGGGTACGGACGACAACAGCGGTCATCACTTGGCCTTTTTTGACCTTACCGCGCGGAATTGCTTCCTTGACGGTTACTTTGATGATGTCACCGATGCCGGCGTAACGGCGGTGCGAACCGCCGAGTACCTTGATGCACATGACGCGACGAGCGCCGCTGTTATCGGCCACATCGAGCATGGATTGAGTCTGAATCATAAAATTTCTCCGACCCCTAGCCCTTAGACTTCAACAGCGCGTTCGAGGACTTCAACCAGTGCCCAGGACTTGGTCTTGGCCAGCGGACGGGTTTCACGGATGGAAACCTTGTCGCCGATCTTGCACTGGTTGGCTTCGTCGTGCGCGTGCAGCTTAGTCGAACGCTTAACGTATTTACCGTAGATCGGGTGCTTTACGCGACGCTCGATCAGAACGGTGATGGTCTTGTCCATTTTGTCGCTGACGACACGGCCAGTCAGCGTACGGACGGTTTTTTCAGCTTCAGCCATGATCACTTACCTGCCTGCTGGTTGAGCACAGTTTTCACGCGAGCGATGTCACGCTTAACTTGCGAGAGCAGGTGCGACTGCCCCAACTGGCCAGTTGCTTTCTGCATACGCAGATTGAACTGGTCGCGCAGCAAGCCGAGCAGTTGCTCGTTCAGCTGCTGTGCCGATTTTTCACGAAGTTCATTCGCTTTCATCACATCACCGTCCGCTTAACAAAGGAGGTGGCGAGAGGCAGCTTTGCAGCAGCCAGGGCGAAAGCTTCGCGCGCCAGCTCTTCAGAAACACCCTCGATCTCGTACAGGACTTTGCCTGGCTGGATCTGGGCAACCCAGTATTCCACGGAACCCTTACCTTTACCCATACGAACCTCGAGAGGCTTCTTGGAGATCGGCTTGTCCGGGAAGACACGGATCCAGATCTTACCGCCACGTTTCACGTGACGAGTCAGAGCACGACGTGCCGACTCGATCTGGCGAGCGGTGAGGCGACCGCGAGCAACAGCTTTCAGGGCGAATTCGCCGAAGCTGACTTTGCTACCGCGCAGTGCCAGACCACGGTTGTGGCCAGTCATCTGCTTGCGGAATTTTGTACGCTTTGGTTGCAACATTTGGCGTACCCCTTACTTAGCAGCTTTTTTACGAGGCGCTGGTGCTTGTGGTTTCAGTTCTTCTTGGCGACCACCAATAACTTCGCCTTTGAAGATCCAAACCTTCACACCGATCACACCGTAAGTGGTGTGAGCTTCGTAGGTGTTGTAGTCGATATCGGCACGCAGGGTGTGCAGAGGCACACGACCTTCGCGATACCACTCGGTACGAGCAATCTCGGCGCCGCCGAGACGACCGCTCACCTGGATCTTGATGCCCTTGGCACCAATACGCATGGCGTTCTGTACGGCGCGCTTCATGGCGCGACGGAACATTACGCGGCGTTCCAGCTGCTGAGCTACGCTCTGCGCAACCAGCATAGCGTCGAGTTCCGGCTTGCGGATCTCTTCGATGTTGATGTGCACAGGCACACCCATCTGCTTGGTCAGGTCCTGACGCAGCTTCTCGACATCCTCACCTTTCTTACCGATAACGATACCGGGACGAGCGGTGTGGATGGTGATGCGTGCAGTTTGAGCCGGACGATGAATATCGATACGGCTTACGGACGCGCTTTTTAGTTTGTCTTGGAGGTACTCACGTGTTTTCAGATCCTTCAACAGGTAATCTGCGTAAGTAGCACCGTCTGCGTACCAGACGGAGGTGTGCTCCTTGACGATTCCCAGGCGAATGCCAGTGGGATGTACTTTCTGACCCATCTGATCGACTCCGTTACTTGTCCGCAACCTTGACAGTGATATGGCAAGACCGCTTGACGATGCGATCAGCACGGCCTTTGGCACGTGGCATGATGCGCTTCAGCGAACGCCCTTCGTTGACGAAGACGGTGGAGACCTTCAGGTCATCAACGTCTGCGCCTTCGTTGTGTTCGGCGTTGGCAACGGCCGACTCGAGGACTTTCTTCATGATTTCAGCGGCTTTTTTGCTGCTGAAGGCCAACAGGTTGAGCGCTTCGCCCACCTTCTTCCCGCGGATCTGGTCGGCGACCAAGCGGGCTTTCTGGGCGGAGATGCGAGCGCCCGACAACTTAGCGGCTACTTCCATTTCCTTACCCCTTAACGCTTGGCTTTCTTGTCAGCCACGTGCCCGCGATAGGTGCGGGTACCGGCGAACTCGCCCAGTTTGTGGCCGACCATGTCTTCGTTCACGAGAACTGGGACATGTTGGCGACCGTTGTGAACCGCGATGGTCAGACCGACCATTTGTGGCAGGATCATCGAGCGACGCGACCAGGTTTTAACTGGCTTGCGATCGTTCTTCTCCACCGCCACTTCGACCTTCTTCAACAGGTGAAGATCGATAAAAGGACCTTTTTTCAGAGAACGTGGCACTGTCGTATCCCTCTAGTTACTTGCGACGACGGACGATCATGTTGTCGGTACGCTTATTACCACGGGTTTTAGCACCCTTGGTTGGGAAGCCCCATGGCGATACCGGATGACGACCACCGGAGGTACGACCTTCACCACCACCATGCGGGTGGTCAACCGGGTTCATGGCAACGCCACGAACGGTTGGGCGAACGCCGCGCCAGCGTTTGGCACCTGCTTTACCCAGCGAACGCAGGCTGTGCTCGGAGTTCGAGACTTCGCCCAGGGTCGCACGGCACTCAGCCAGTACTTTACGCATTTCACCAGAGCGCAGACGCAGGGTCACGTAGACACCTTCGCGAGCGATCAGCTGAGCCGAAGCACCAGCGGAACGAGCGATCTGTGCACCTTTACCCGGCTTCAGTTCGATGCCGTGAATGGTGCTACCTACTGGGATGTTACGCAGCTGCAGGGAGTTACCGGCCTTGATTGGGGCCAGGGAACCTGCGATCAGCTGGTCGCCAGCGCTCACGCCTTTAGGGGCGATGATGTAGCGACGCTCACCGTCTGCATAGCACAGCAGGGCGATGTGAGCAGTACGGTTTGGATCGTATTCGATACGCTCGACAGTGGCTGGGATGCCATCTTTGTCGTTGCGACGGAAGTCGACCAGACGGTAATGCTGCTTATGACCACCACCAACGTGACGAGTGGTAATGCGGCCATTGTTGTTACGACCACCAGACTTCGATTTCTTCTCGAGCAGCGGTGCGTGAGGAGCGCCCTTGTGGAGCTCCTTGTTGACCACCTTGACCACGAAACGGCGGCCAGGGGAAGTCGGTTTGCATTTAACGATTGCCATGATGCACCCCTTCCTTACTCAGCACTGCTGCTGAAATCGAGATCTTGGCCTGGCTGAAGGGAGACAATTGCCTTCTTCCAGTCATTACGCTTGCCCAGACCACGTGCGGTACGCTTGGTTTTACCCAGAACGTTAACGGTCGACACGTTTTCAACTTTTACGTTGAACAGGCCTTCGACAGCTTTCTTGATTTCCAGCTTGGTTGCGTCAGTAGCAACCTTGAATACGAACTGGCCTTTTTTCTCAGCCAGAACGGTAGCCTTCTCGGAAACGTGCGGGCCAAGGAGGACTTTGAATACGCGTTCCTGGTTCATCCCAGCAGCTCCTCGAATTTCTTCACGGCCGAGACAGTGATCAACACTTTCTCGTATGCGATCAGACTGACCGGGTCGGAACCTTGCACGTCACGTACATCGACGTGTGGCAGGTTGCGAGCAGCCAGGTACAGGTTCTGATCAACAGCGTCCGAAACGATCAGAACATCGCTCAGACCCATGCCGTTCAGCTTGTTCAGCAGATCTTTGGTTTTCGGTGCTTCAACAGCGAAGTCCTGAACCACGACCAGACGGTCGCTACGCACCAGCTCAGCGAGGATGGAGCGCAGAGCTGCGCGATACATCTTCTTGTTGAGCTTTTGCGAGTGATCTTGAGGGCGAGCTGCGAAGGTAACACCACCGCCACGCCAGATCGGACCACGAGTGGTACCAGCACGAGCACGGCCAGTACCCTTCTGACGCCATGGGCGCTTACCGCCACCAGCCACGTCGGAACGGGTCTTTTGCTGCTTGGTGCCCTGACGGCCGCCGGCCATGTAGGCCACGACTGCTTGGTGAACCAGCGTCTCGTTGAATTCGCCACCGAAAGTCAGTTCGGAAACTTCGATCGCCTGAGCGTCATTTACATTAAGTTGCATGTCAGTTTCCCCTTAACCGCGAGCCTTGACAGCCGGACGTACAACCACGTCGCCGCCAGTAGCGCCAGGTACGGCACCCTTGATCAGCAGCAGGTTGCGTTCAGCGTCTACGCGTACTACTTCCAGGGACTGAACAGTCACGCGCTCGGCGCCCATGTGACCGGACATTTTCTTGCCCTTGAACACACGACCAGGAGTCTGGCACTGGCCGATGGAGCCTGGGACGCGGTGCGACACGGAGTTACCGTGGGTGTTGTCCTGACCACGGAAGTTCCAGCGCTTGATGGTACCGGCGAAGCCTTTACCTTTGGACTGACCAGTAACGTCTACCAGCTGGCCTGCAGTGAAGAGTTCAGCTTTGATCGAGTCGCCAGCCTGGAACTCGCCTTCTTCAAGGCGGAACTCCCAGACACCGCGACCAGCGGCAACGTTCGCTTTAGCGAAGTGACCTGCTTGAGCAGCAGTCACACGCGAAGCACGACGCTCGCCGACAGTGACTTGCACTGCACGGTAGCCATCGGTTTCTTCAGTCTTGAACTGGGTGACGCGATTCGGCTCGATCTCAATGACCGTGACCGGAATGGAGACACCTTCTTCGGTGAAAACGCGGGTCATACCGCATTTACGACCGACTACACCAATAGTCATGTTGTAACCTCATGAGTGTACGGGGCTTTCACCCGCTATGGCCGCCCATTTCAGAGCGTTACACGGACAAGACCGAAGTCTTAGCCGAGGCTGATCTGCACTTCCACACCTGCCGCGAGATCAAGCTTCATCAGCGCGTCAACGGTTTTATCCGTTGGCTGGACGATGTCCAGAACACGCTTATGAGTGCGAATCTCGTACTGGTCACGCGCGTCTTTGTTGACGTGCGGGGAGACCAGAACGGTGAAACGCTCTTTGCGGGTAGGCAGTGGAATTGGACCACGCACTTGTGCACCAGTACGTTTCGCGGTTTCCACGATTTCCTGGGTGGATTGGTCGATCAGGCGATGGTCGAAAGCCTTCAACCTGATACGGATTTGCTGATTTTGCATTGGATTTCAGACTCCAGGCTGTTCCCAACGGACGCACTACGCCCGCTAAAAGGAGGCGTGATTCTATAGACGCCCCAATTTAGTGTCAACCCAATAAAAAAAACCCCCGCTGAGCGGGGGTTTTTTCAATCGGTCGAGTGATTACTCGATGATTTTGGCTACGACGCCGGCGCCGACGGTACGACCGCCTTCACGGATAGCGAAGCGCAGACCGTCTTCCATTGCGATGGTCTTGATCAGAGTGACAGTCATCTGAATGTTGTCACCTGGCATTACCATTTCAACGCCTTCCGGCAGTTCGCAGTTACCGGTCACGTCAGTGGTACGGAAGTAGAACTGAGGACGGTAGCCTTTGAAGAACGGAGTGTGACGGCCGCCTTCTTCCTTCGACAGGACGTAGACTTCTGCGGTGAACTTGGTGTGCGGCTTGACCGAACCTGGCTTGACCAGAACCTGGCCACGCTCAACGTCGTCACGCTTGGTACCACGCAGCAGAACGCCGCAGTTCTCGCCAGCACGACCTTCGTCCAGCAGCTTGCGGAACATCTCAACACCGGTGCAGGTGGTGGTGGTGGTGTCACGCAGACCAACGATTTCCAGCGGATCTTGAACGCGGACGATACCACGCTCGATACGGCCGGTAACAACGGTACCACGACCCGAGATCGAGAATACGTCTTCGATTGGCATCAGGAACGGCTTGTCGATAGCACGCTCTGGCTCTGGGATGTAGCTGTCCAGAGTTTCAACCAGCTTCTTGACAGCGCTGGTGCCCATTTCGTTGTCGTCTTTGCCTTCCAGCGCCATACGAGCCGAACCGATGATGATCGGGGTGTCGTCGCCTGGGAAGTCGTAGGTGGACAGCAGGTCACGAACTTCCATCTCGACCAGTTCCAGCAGCTCAGCGTCGTCTACCAGGTCAGCCTTGTTCAGGAAGACCACGATGTACGGAACGCCAACCTGACGGGACAGCAGGATGTGCTCACGGGTTTGTGGCATCGGACCATCGGCGGCCGAGCAAACCAGGATCGCGCCGTCCATCTGGGCAGCACCGGTGATCATGTTCTTCACGTAGTCAGCGTGACCTGGGCAGTCGACGTGAGCGTAGTGACGAATGTTCGAGTTGTACTCGACGTGAGCGGTGTTGATGGTGATACCGCGCGCTTTTTCTTCCGGAGCCGAGTCGATCTTGTCGAACTCAACGACTGCCGAACCGAAAACTTCGGAGCAGACGCGAGTCAGAGCTGCGGTCAGAGTGGTCTTACCGTGGTCAACGTGGCCGATGGTGCCGACGTTAACGTGGGGAAGGGAACGATCAAATTTTTCTTTAGCCACGACAGTGAACCTCTTGCCTAAAGGGGATTAGCCTTGTTTTTTAACGAGTGCTTCGACGATGTTCGACGGAGCTTCGGCGTATTTGGAGAATTCCATGGAGTAGCTTGCGCGACCCTGAGACATGGAACGAACGTCGGTCGCATAACCGAACATTTCTCCGAGCGGTACCTCAGCAGTGATTACCTTGCCGGACACCGAGTCTTCATTACCCTGGATCATCCCGCGACGACGGCTCAGGTCACCCATCACGTCACCCAGGTAGTCTTCCGGGGTTACAACTTCGACCTTCATGATCGGCTCAAGCACCACGCCACCGCCCTTCTGGGCCAGTTGCTTGGTCGCCATCGAAGCAGCGATTTTGAACGCCATTTCGTTGGAGTCGACGTCGTGGTACGAACCGTCGAATACCGTGGCCTTCAGGCCGAGCAGCGGATAGCCGGCAACAACGCCGTTTTTCATCTGCTCTTCGATACCCTTCTGGATCGGGGCGATGAATTCCTTAGGAATCACACCACCAACGACTTCGTTGGTGAAGACCAGACCTTCGGTGATATTGCCCTTCTCGTCGACGTCCGGCTCCGAGAAACGGATCCAGCAGTGACCGAACTGACCACGACCGCCCGACTGACGAACGAACTTGCCTTCGATCTCGACGTTGGACTTGGTGATCTTCTCGCGGTACGAAACCTGAGGCTTACCGATGTTGGCTTCGACGTTGAACTCGCGCTTCATGCGGTCAACGAGGATGTCCAGGTGCAGCTCACCCATGCCCGAGATGATGGTCTGACCAGTCTCTTCGTCGGTCTTGACGCGGAACGACGGGTCTTCCTGGGCCAGTTTGCCCAGAGCGATACCCATCTTCTCCTGGTCAGCCTTGGTTTTCGGCTCTACGGAGAGCGAAATAACCGGCTCAGGGAAGTCCATACGCTCAAGGATGATTGGCTTGTCGGCGTTGCACAGGGTTTCGCCTGTGGTCACGTCCTTCATGCCGATCAGGGCCGCGATGTCGCCAGCGCGCACTTCCTTGATCTCTTCACGCTGGTTGGCGTGCATCTGCACCATACGACCAACGCGCTCTTTCTTGCCCTTGACCGAGTTGATGACGGAGTCACCGGAGGTCAGAACACCCGAGTAGACGCGAACGAAGGTAAGAGTACCCACGAACGGGTCAGTCGCGATCTTGAACGCCAGAGCCGAGAACGGCTCGTCGTCGTCAGCGTGACGCTCGTCTTTACGAACAGCCGGATCGTCTTTGTCCAGATCCTTGTCGTCCGGGTTGATACCCTGGATTGCAGGAATCTCGGTCGGAGCAGGCAGGTAGTCGATGACGGCGTCGAGAACCAGGGGAACGCCCTTGTTCTTGAACGACGAACCGCAGACGGCCGGTACGATTTCGCTGGCCAGGGTGCGCGCGCGCAGACCGGCTTTGATCTCTTCGACGGTCAGCTCTTCGCCTTCCAGGTACTTGTTCATCAGCTCTTCGCTGGCCTCGGCAGCCGCCTCAACCATGTTGGAGCGCCACTCTTCAGCCAGCTCCAGCATATCGGCAGGAATTTCTTCCTCGCGATAGGTGGTGCCTTTGTCGTCGTCGTTCCAGTAGATAGCCTTCATCTTGATCAGGTCGACCTGACCCTGGAAGTTATCTTCCGAACCGATGGCCAGCTGAACAGGAACCGGGGTGTGACCCAGACGGTTCTTGATCTGACCTACGACGCGCAGGAAGTTTGCACCGGCACGGTCCATCTTGTTCACGTAAACAACACGTGGAACGCCGTATTTGTTGGCCTGACGCCATACGGTTTCGGACTGAGGTTCAACGCCGGAGGTACCGCAGAACACAACGACCGCGCCGTCGAGTACGCGCAGCGAACGCTCTACTTCAATGGTGAAGTCAACGTGGCCAGGGGTATCGATGACGTTTACGCGGTAGTTGTCGTACTGACCAACGGAGCCTTTCCAGAAGGTAGTTACGGCAGCGGAGGTAATGGTAATACCCCGCTCCTGCTCCTGAACCATCCAGTCGGTGGTCGCGGCGCCGTCGTGCACCTCGCCCATCTTGTGGCTCAGGCCTGTGTAGAACAGGATCCGCTCGGTAGTGGTGGTCTTGCCCGCGTCAACGTGGGCACAGATACCAATGTTACGGTAGCGGTTAATTGCTGTAGTACGAGCCATAAAGCCCTCGCAAAATGATTGATGCTTGAATTAGAAGCGGTAGTGCGAGAACGCTTTGTTGGCTTCAGCCATACGGTGAACGTCTTCACGCTTCTTGACTGCAGCACCCTTGCCTTCAGCAGCATCCAGCAGCTCGCCAGCCAGGCGCAGAGCCATCGACTTCTCGCCGCGCTTGCGGGCGTAGTCTACGAGCCAGCGCATTGCCAGAGCATTACGACGGGATGGACGAACTTCAACCGGAACCTGGTAAGTGGCACCGCCGACACGACGGGACTTTACTTCGACCAGCGGAGCGATGGCGTCGAGAGCTTTCTCGAAGATTTCCAGGGGGTCGCTGTTCTTGCGCTCTTTGACCTTGTCCAGTGCACCGTAAACGATGCGCTCGGCCACGGCCTTCTTGCCGCTTTCCATCACGTGGTTCATGAACTTGGCGAGGATTTGGGATCCGTACTTAGGATCGTCCAGAATCTCACGTTTTGCTGCTACACGACGTCTTGGCATGATAAGCCCTCAAACGGTCTTCAGGTTAGCCCGGGACGTGGGTCTTCGACCCCTGCCCGACCTTACTCTTATCGACTCAAAAAAATGGATGGGTGCAAACGACCGATTACTTCGGACGCTTGGTACCGTACTTCGAACGACCCTGGTTACGGCCTTTAACGCCCGAAGTATCCAGAGAGCCGCGAACGGTGTGGTAACGAACACCTGGCAAGTCTTTTACACGGCCGCCACGGATCAGGACGACGCTGTGCTCTTGCAGGTTGTGGCCTTCACCGCCGATGTACGAGGAAACCTCGAAACCGTTGGTCAGACGCACACGGCAAACTTTACGCAGTGCCGAGTTAGGTTTTTTCGGCGTGGTGGTGTACACGCGGGTGCACACGCCACGACGTTGCGGGCAGTTCTGCAGCGCAGGAACGTCGGACTTCTCGACCGAACGCTTACGCGGCTGACGTACCAGCTGGTTGATAGTTGCCATCTACTAGCTCCACTGATTGTCTTGCGACTCTATTGTCTTGCAAGAAAGCCAAAAATTGGCGAGACGGAGCCTCACCAAATTTAAGGGTACAAAAGTCTACGGAGGATCTTGCACCCAGTCAAGACGAGGCCCCGGCCCTCCCCGCCCGGTCATCGGCAACAATTCATGTCGACGATGGCCGTTCGGGGCTTGCCGGGGCCCTGCCCTGTACTTAGTTACCGCTGGAATTCAGCGCTTCGGTCAGTGCGGCTTCCACCTCACTGGCGCTCACACGCAGCGGTTTGTCGGCATCACGGCGGCGCTTGCGCTCGCTGTGGTAAGCCAGACCAGTACCGGCCGGGATCAGACGACCCACGACCACGTTCTCTTTCAGGCCGCGCAGGTAATCGCGCTTGCCGGTGACAGCCGCTTCGGTCAGTACGCGGGTGGTTTCCTGGAAGGAAGCCGCGGAGATGAACGATTCGGTCGACAGCGACGCCTTGGTGATACCCAGCAGCACACGCGAGAACTTCGAGATGAACTTGTCTTCGCTAGCGAGACGCTCGTTCTCGACCAGTACGTGAGTCAGTTCCATCTGGTCGCCCTTGATGAAGCTGGAATCACCCGACTCGGCGATCTCGACCTTACGCAGCATCTGACGCAGGATGGTCTCGATGTGCTTGTCGTTGATCTTAACGCCTTGCAGGCGGTAAACGTCCTGGATCTCGTTGACGATGTACTTGGCCAGCGCGCTCACACCCAGCAGACGCAGGATGTCGTGCGGATCGCTCGGGCCGTCGGAGATAACTTCGCCGCGGTTTACCTGTTCGCCTTCGAAGACGTTCAGGTGGCGCCACTTCGGAATCAGCTCTTCGTACGGATCGCTACCGTCGGTCGGCGTAATGACCAGACGGCGCTTGCCTTTGGTCTCTTTACCGAACGCGATGGTGCCGCTGACTTCAGCCAGAATCGAGGCTTCTTTCGGACGGCGCGCTTCGAACAAGTCAGCAACGCGCGGCAGACCACCGGTGATGTCACGGGTCTTCGACGTTTCTTGCGGGATACGCGCGATAACGTCACCAACACCGATCTGTGCACCGTCAGCCACACCGACAAGGGCGTTGGCCGGCAGGAAGTACTGAGCCGGTACGTCGGTACCTGGCAGGTACAGGTCCTTGCCGTTGGCATCGACCATCTTGATTGCCGGACGGATTTCCTTGCCTGCGGCAGGGCGATCCTTGACGTCCAGAACTTCGATGTTGGTCAAACCAGTCAGTTCGTCGGTCTGACGCTTGATGGTGATGTTTTCTTCCATGCCCACGAAGGTCACGGTACCTTTCAGCTCGGTAACGATCGGGTGGGTGTGCGGGTCCCACTTGGCGACGATGGCGCCAGCTTCGACCTTGTCACCTTCCTTGACCGAAATGACCGCACCGTAAGGCAGCTTGTAACGCTCACGCTCACGACCGAATTCATCGGCAATGGCCAGCTCGCCGGAACGCGATACGGCAACCAGGTTGCCATCGGCGCGCACGACCTGCTTCAGGTTGTGCAGACGAACCATACCGCCGTTCTTCACCTGGACGCTGTCGGCAGCCGAGGTCCGGCTTGCAGCACCACCGATGTGGAACGTACGCATGGTCAGCTGGGTACCCGGCTCACCGATCGACTGTGCAGCGATAACGCCGACAGCTTCACCGATGTTCACCTGGTGACCACGAGCCAGGTCACGACCGTAGCACTTGGCGCAGATACCGTAGCGGGTTTCGCAGTTGATCGGCGAACGCACGATAACTTCGTCGATGCTGTTCAGCTCGATGAACTCGACCCACTGCTCGTCAACCAGGGTACCGGCCGGGACGATGACGTCCTCGGTGCCTGGCTTGAACACGTCGCGGGCAATGACACGACCCAGTACGCGCTCACCCAGCGGCTCGACAACGTCACCGCCTTCGATGTGCGGAGTCATCAGCAGGCCGTGGTCGGTGCCACAGTCGATCTCGGTCACGACCAGATCTTGCGCCACGTCTACCAGACGACGCGTCAGGTAACCGGAGTTCGCAGTTTTCAGTGCGGTATCCGCCAGACCCTTACGAGCACCGTGAGTCGAGATGAAGTACTGGAGTACGCTCAGACCTTCACGGAAGTTCGCGGTGATCGGCGTCTCGATGATCGAGCCGTCCGGCTTGGCCATCAGACCACGCATACCGGCCAGCTGACGGATCTGTGCTGCGGAACCCCGCGCACCCGAGTCAGCCATCATGTACATCGAGTTGAAGGACTCTTGCTCGACTTCCTTGCCCTCGCGGTCGATGACCTTCTCTTTCGAGAGGTTGGCCATCATCGCCTTGGACACTTCGTCGTTCGCCTTCGACCACAAGTCGATGACCTTGTTGTACTTCTCGCCCTGGGTTACCAGGCCGGAGGCGTACTGGCTCTCGATTTCCTTCACTTCGTCGGTAGCAGTACCGATGATGCGGGCTTTTTCGTCCGGGATAACGAAGTCGTTAACACCGATCGAAACGCCGGAAATGGTCGAGTAGGCAAAACCGGTGTACATCAGCTGGTCAGCGAAGATGACGGTCTCTTTCAGACCAACCACGCGGTAGCACTGGTTGATCAGCTTGGAGATCGCTTTCTTCTTCATCGGCTGGTTGACCACGTCGTACGGCAGACCTGCCGGTACAACCTGGAACAACAGCGCACGGCCGACGGTGGTGTCGACGATGCGGGTGTTCTTGGTGATGGAGCCATCACGGTCATTCACGGTCTCGTTGATACGGACCTTGATTTTCGCGTGCAGGGCAGCTTCGCCGGCGCGGAATACGCGGTCGACTTCTTGCAGGTCTGCGAATACGCGACCTTCGCCCTTGGCGTTGATGGCTTCACGGGTCATGTAGTACAGACCCAGTACAACGTCCTGCGACGGAACGATGATTGGCTCACCGTTGGCTGGCGACAGAATGTTGTTGGTCGACATCATCAGCGCGCGCGCTTCGAGCTGGGCTTCCAGCGTCAGCGGTACGTGAACGGCCATCTGGTCACCGTCGAAGTCGGCGTTGTACGCCGCACAGACCAACGGGTGCAGCTGGATCGCCTTACCTTCGATGAGCACAGGCTCGAACGCCTGGATACCCAGACGGTGAAGGGTCGGTGCACGGTTGAGCAGTACGGGGTGTTCGCGGATGACCTCGGCGAGAACGTCCCACACCTCTGGCAGCTCGCGCTCGACCATCTTCTTGGCAGCCTTGATGGTGGTCGCCAGACCACGCATTTCCAGCTTGCCGAAAATGAACGGCTTGAACAGCTCGAGGGCCATTTTCTTCGGCAGACCGCACTGGTGCAGACGCAGGGTCGGGCCTACGGTAATTACCGAACGACCGGAGTAGTCCACGCGCTTACCGAGCAAGTTCTGACGGAAACGACCTTGCTTACCTTTGATCATGTCAGCCAGGGACTTCAGCGGACGCTTGTTCGAGCCAGTGATGGCGCGACCGCGACGGCCGTTGTCCAGCAGGGCGTCGACCGCTTCCTGCAGCATGCGCTTTTCGTTGCGCACGATGATGTCCGGCGCCGACAGATCGAGCAGGCGCTTCAGACGGTTGTTACGGTTGATCACCCGACGATACAGGTCGTTCAGGTCGGAGGTCGCGAAGCGGCCGCCATCCAGCGGTACCAGCGGACGCAGGTCCGGCGGCAGTACTGGCAGGACGGTCAGGACCATCCACTCAGGCAGGTTGCCCGAGCCCTGGAAAGCTTCCATCAGCTTCAGGCGCTTGGACAGCTTCTTGATCTTGGTTTCCGAGTTGGTCTGCGGAATCTCTTCGCGCAGGCGGCCGATCTCGTGCTCCAGGTCGATAGCGTGCAGCAGCTCGCGGACAGCCTCGGCACCCATGCGGGCGTCGAAGTCGTCACCGAACTCTTCCAGCGCTTCGAAGTACTGCTCGTCGTTCAGCAGCTGGCCTTTTTCAAGGGTGGTCATGCCCGGGTCGATAACGACGTAGCTCTCGAAGTAGAGAACGCGCTCGATATCACGCAGGGTCATGTCCATCAGCAGGCCGATACGGGACGGCAGCGACTTCAGGAACCAGATGTGGGCAACCGGCGAGGCCAGTTCGATGTGCGCCATGCGCTCACGACGAACCTTGGCCAGGGCAACTTCAACGCCGCACTTCTCGCAGATCACACCGCGGTGCTTGAGGCGCTTGTACTTGCCGCACAGGCACTCGTAGTCCTTGACTGGGCCAAAGATCTTGGCGCAGAACAGGCCGTCACGCTCGGGTTTGAACGTACGGTAGTTGATGGTTTCCGGCTTCTTAACTTCACCGAACGACCACGAACGGATCATTTCAGGCGACGCCAGACCGATGCGGATGGCGTCGAACTCTTCGACTTGACCCTGGTTTTTCAGCAAATTCAGTAGGTCTTTCAAGGCCTTTCCTCCTGGCGGAGCAGGAAGCGGGCATTACCTGCCCCGCTCCCCTTCGCGTCACGTGTTATTCGGTTTCCAGATCGATATCGATACCGAGCGAACGGATCTCTTTGATCAACACGTTGAAGGACTCGGGCATGCCCGGCTCCATACGGTGATCGCCATCCACGATGTTCTTGTACATCTTGGTACGGCCGTTCACGTCGTCCGACTTCACTGTGAGCATTTCTTGCAGGGTGTATGCCGCGCCGTATGCTTCCAGCGCCCACACTTCCATCTCCCCGAAACGCTGACCACCGAACTGCGCCTTACCACCCAGCGGCTGCTGGGTAACCAGGCTATAGGAACCAGTGGAACGCGCGTGCATCTTGTCGTCCACCAAGTGGTTCAGCTTGAGCATGTACATGTAACCAACGGTCACAGGACGCTCGAACTTGTTGCCGGTACGGCCATCGAACAGCACCATCTGGCCGCTTTCTGGCATGTCTGCCAGTTTCAGCATGGCCTTGATCTCGCTTTCCTTGGCACCGTCGAAGACTGGGGTAGCCATAGGCACGCCCTTCTTCAGGTTGTTCGCCAGGGCAAGGATCTCTGCATCGGTGAACTCTTCCAGGCTTTCCTGACGACCGCCGATCTCGTTGTAGATCTCGGTCAGGAACACGCGCAGCTCAGCGGCTTTGCGCTGTTCTTCGAGCATCCGGTCGATCTTCTCGCCCAGGCCTTTGGCCGCGAGGCCCAGGTGGGTTTCAAGGATCTGACCGACGTTCATACGCGAAGGTACGCCCAGTGGGTTCAGTACGACGTCGACCGGAGTACCGTTGGCGTCGTGCGGCATGTCTTCGACCGGCATGATCACCGAGACCACACCTTTGTTACCGTGACGGCCTGCCATCTTGTCGCCCGGCTGGATGCGGCGGCGGATAGCCAGGTAGACCTTGACGATCTTCAGTACGCCCGGCGCCAAGTCGTCGCCTTGCTGCAGCTTGCGCTTCTTGTCTTCGAACTTGTCGTCCAGCAGACGACGGCGATCGACGATGTAAGCCTGAGCCTTTTCCAGCTGTTCGTTCAGCGCGTCTTCGGCCATGCGCAGTTTGAACCACTGGCCGTGCTCCAGACCGTCCAGTACTTCGTCAGTGATCACGGTGCCTTTCTTCAGGCCCGCACCACCGTCGACCACTTGGCCGTTCAGGGCGGAACGCAGACGCTCGAAGGTTGCACCTTCGACGATGCGGAACTCTTCGTTGAGGTCCTTGCGGATCTCGTCCAGCTGCATCTTCTCGATGGCCAGGGCGCGACTGTCGCGCTCAACGCCGTCACGGGTGAAGACCTGGACGTCGATGACAGTACCCTTGGTGCCGGTTGGCACACGCAGGGAGGTGTCTTTAACGTCGCTTGCCTTCTCACCGAAGATGGCACGCAGCAGCTTCTCTTCCGGCGTCAGCTGGGTCTCGCCTTTCGGAGTGACCTTACCAACCAGAATGTCGCCAGCGCCGACTTCAGCACCTACGTAAACGATACCGGCTTCGTCCAGCTTGTTCAGCGCAGCTTCACCCACGTTCGGGATGTCTGCGGTGATTTCCTCTGGGCCAAGCTTGGTGTCACGCGCCACACAGGTCAGCTCCTGAATGTGGATCGTGGTGAAGCGATCTTCCTGAACCACACGCTCGGACAGGCAGATGGAGTCTTCGAAGTTGAAGCCGTTCCACGCCATGAACGCGATGCGCATGTTCTGACCCAGTGCCAGTTCACCCATATCGGTGGACGGGCCGTCGGCCATGATGTCGTGACGCTTGACCACATCACCCTTGCTGACCAGCGGACGCTGGTTGATGCAAGTGTTCTGGTTCGAACGGGTGTATTTGGTCAGGTTGTAGATATCTACACCTGCTTCACCGGTTTCGACTTCGTCATCGGCAACACGCACGACGATACGGCTGGCATCGACCGAGTCGATCACGCCGCCACGACGGGCAACGACGCAGACGCCGGAGTCACGGGCAACGTTGCGCTCCATGCCGGTACCTACCAGCGGCTTGTCAGCGCGCAGGGTCGGTACAGCCTGACGCTGCATGTTCGAACCCATGAGTGCACGGTTGGCGTCGTCGTGCTCGAGGAACGGAATCAGCGACGCTGCGACCGAAACAACCTGCTTCGGCGAAACGTCCATCAAGGTGACGTCTTCTGGCGCCTTGACGGTGAATTCGTTCAGGTGACGAACCGCTACCAGCTCATCGATCAGCTGCTTCTTCTCGTTCATCGCGGCCGAAGCCTGGGCGATAACGTGATCCGCTTCTTCAATGGCCGACAGGAACACGATGTCGTCGCTGACCACGCCTTCCTTCACCACGCGATACGGGCTTTCGAGGAAGCCGTACTGGTTGGTGCGGGCATAGGCTGCCAGGGAGTTGATCAGACCGATGTTCGGACCTTCAGGGGTCTCGATCGGGCACACACGGCCGTAGTGGGTCGGGTGTACGTCACGGACTTCGAAGCCAGCACGCTCACGGGTCAGACCGCCAGGGCCGAGTGCAGAAACGCGGCGCTTGTGGGTGATCTCGGAGAGCGGGTTGTTCTGGTCCATGAACTGCGACAGCTGGCTGGAACCGAAGAACTCTTTCACCGCCGCCGCTACCGGCTTGGCGTTGATCAGGTCTTGCGGCATCAGGCCTTCGCTTTCGGCCATCGACAGACGTTCCTTGACCGCACGCTCAACGCGCACCAGGCCAACACGGAACTGGTTCTCGGCCATCTCGCCGACGCAACGTACGCGACGGTTACCCAGGTGGTCGATGTCGTCGACGATGCCTTTGCCGTTACGGATGTCGACCAGGGTCTTGAGGACCTCGACGATGTCTTCCTTGCTCAGCACGCCCGAACCTTCGATCTCGGTACGACCGATACGACGGTTGAACTTCATGCGGCCTACGGCGGACAGGTCGTAACGCTCGGCGCTGAAGAACAGGTTGTTGAACAGGGTCTCGGCAGCATCCTTGGTTGGCGGCTCGCCTGGACGCATCATGCGATAGATTTCGACCAGGGCTTCCAGCTGGTTGCTGGTGGTGTCGATCTTCAGGGTGTCCGAGATGAACGGACCGCAATCGATGTCGTTGGTGTACAGGGTCTCGATACGGACGACCTGTGCCTTGGCGACCTTGATCAGCAGCTCGGTGGTCAGCTCGGTGTTGCACTCGGCCAGGATCTCGCCGGTAGCCGGATGCACGATAGCCTTGGCGGTGGTGCGACCCAGGACGTATTCCATAGGAACGTCGAGCTGCTTGACGCCGGCTTTCTCGAGCTGGTTGATGTGGCGCGCAGTGATGCGGCGACCCTGCTCGACAATGACCTTGCCGGTTTCGTCATGGATGTCCATGACCGCAACTTCACCACGCAGACGCTGAGGTACCAGTTCCAGGCTGAGTTTTTCGCCGGAAACGTGGAACACGTTGGTGGTGTAGAAGGTGTTCAGAACCTCTTCGGTGCTGTAACCCAGTGCGCGCAGCAGTACCGAGGCCGGCAGTTTGCGGCGACGGTCGATACGCACGAACACGCAGTCCTTCGGGTCGAACTCGAAGTCCAGCCAGGAGCCGCGGTAAGGGATGATGCGAGCGGAGTACAGCAGCTTGCCGGAGCTGTGCGTCTTGCCACGGTCGTGGTCGAAGAACACACCAGGCGAACGGTGCAGCTGGGAAACGATCACACGCTCGGTACCATTGATTACGAAGGTACCGTTCTCAGTCATCAGGGGGATTTCACCCATGTAGACTTCTTGCTCTTTGATGTCCTTGATCGCTTTGTTCGACGATTCCTTGTCGAAGATGATCAGGCGCACCTTGACCCGCAGTGGGACCGCGAAGGTCACGCCACGCAGGACACATTCCTTCACATCGAAGGCGGGTTCGCCCAGGCGATAGCCTACGTACTCCAGGGCAGCATTGCCGGAGTAGCTGATGATCGGGAATACCGATTTGAAGGCCGCGTGCAGGCCGACGTCGCGGAACTGATCCTTGGATGCTCCCGCTTGCAGGAATTCGCGATACGAATCCAGCTGGATGGCCAGGAGGTAAGGCACATCCATGACGTCCGGCAACTTGCTAAAGTCCTTGCGGATACGTTTTTTCTCAGTGTATGAGTAAGCCATCAGCGTTCCCCAGCTTGGTCACCTGCTTGTTTGGCTTCTCCCGGCGGGAGCAGCCAGAAAATCGTGCAAACCCCTTGGTTTGCGCCACCCACATGGGTGTCTTGCAGCTCGTTATCGGGGCCGATCTGATCGGCCACCAATAACGGAAAAAGGCCGGTGGCATAAGCCACCAGCCATCAGCCTTGTGCTCAACGCTCAGGCTGGCATCGCAAAGTCGAAATTACTTCAGCTCGACTTTAGCGCCTGCTTCTTCCAGCTTCTTCTTAGCGTCTTCAGCGGCTTCTTTCGAAACGCCTTCAGCTACGACCTGAGGAGCGCCGTCGACTTTCTCTTTGGCTTCTTTCAGGCCCAGACCGGTCAGTTCACGAACGGCCTTGATCACGTTTACTTTCTTCTCGCCGGCTTCAACCAGAACAACGTTGAACTCGGTTTGCTCTTCAACAACGGCAGCAGCAGCAGCTGGGCCAGCAGCGGCAACAGCAGCGGTAACGCCGAAGGTTTCTTCCATAGCTTTGATCAGCTCAACAACTTCCAGAACGGTTTTCTGGCCGATTGCTTCGATGATTTGCTCGTTAGTCAGGGACATGACTTAAATCCTGTATTGGGGTGACAGCCTTCGCAGCCATCAAATTAAACAAATGATTTTGAAAGAGGTTACGCCGCCTTAGGCAGCAGCAGCTTCTTTCTGGTCGCGAACGGCCGCCAGAGTACGAGCCAGCTTGCTGGTGGCGCCTTGAATCACGCTCATCAGACGTGCGATAGCTTCGTCACGGGTCGGCAAGGTAGCCAGTACATCGATCTGGTTGGCGGCAATGAATTTGCCGTCAAACGCAGCTGCCTTGATCTCGAACTTGTCCTGACCCTTGGCGAACTCTTTGAACAGACGAGCAGCAGCGCCCGGGTGTTCGTTGGAGAAAGCGATCAGGGTCGGGCCAGTGAAGGCGTCGTTGAGGACACTGAATTCAGTATCGGCAACAGCGCGCTTGAGCAGGGTGTTACGTACGACACGTACGTAAACGCCAGCTTCACGAGCCTCTTTACGGAGTCCGGTCATTGCGCCTACAGTCACACCACGGGCATCAGCCACGACAGCGGACAGAGCGACTTTGGCAGCCTCGTTGACTTCAGCGACGATGGCCTTCTTGTCTTCGAGTTTAATTGCCACGGGTTTACTCCTGGTTTCTACCGTTTCATCTGGCCGAAGCCGGATGTCGTTTTGGTGTCTGATTCGATAACGAATCGGGAGCACCATCTGCGTAGGCTTGTGGTTTAAGGCTTGCGCCGCCTACGGTCTTGGATAGCCCCCGCCAGGCAGGGACCCCAATTTTTTGCTGGCGGCGCGACACGTCGCACCGCCATGGTCTTACGCGTTCAGCGAACCCTGGTCGATGACCAGGCCTGGGCCCATAGTGGTGCTCAGGGTAACGCGCTTGACGTAGATACCTTTCGAAGAAGCTGGCTTGATACGCTTCAGATCAGCGATCAGGGCTTCAACGTTTTCCTTCAGCTTGCCAGCTTCGAAGCCGACTTTGCCAACGGAGGTGTGAATGATACCGTTCTTGTCGGTACGGTAGCGAACCTGACCAGCCTTGGCGTTTTTGACAGCGCCGGCTACGTCTGGAGTCACAGTACCCACTTTCGGGTTAGGCATCAGGCCGCGAGGACCCAGAACCTGACCCAGCTGACCAACAACGCGCATGGCATCAGGCGATGCGATGACGACGTCATAGTTCAGGTCGCCGGCTTTCATTTCTGCAGCCAGATCGTCCATACCTACACGGTCAGCGCCGGCAGCCAGAGCGGCCTCAGCAGCTGGACCCTGGGTGAAGACGGCAACGCGTACGGTCTTGCCAGTGCCGTGTGGCAGCACAGTAGCGCTACGAACGACCTGGTCGGATTTACGCGGGTCAACGCCGAGGTTGACGGCAACGTCGAAGGATTCGCTGAACTTCACGGTGGACAGTTCGGCCAGCAGCACTGCTGCTTCTTCGAAGTTGTAAACTTTGCCAGCTTCGATTTTCGAAGCAATGGCCTTTTGGCGCTTGGTCAGCTTAGCCATTACACACCCTCCACGTTCAGGCCCATGCTGCGGGCAGAGCCAGCGATGGTGCGTACAGCAGCGTCCAGGTCAGCAGCGGTCAGATCAGCCTGTTTAGTCTTGGCGATCTCTTCGAGCTGAGCACGGGTCACGGTACCGACTTTAACGGTGTTCGGACGAGCCGAACCACTGGTCAGGCCAGCAGCTTTCTTCAGCAGAACCGAGGCAGGGGTGCTCTTGGTCTCGAAAGTGAAGCTACGGTCGCTGTAAACAGTGATGATCACAGGAGTCGGCAGGCCGGCTTCTTGACCCTGAGTACGGGCGTTGAAGGCCTTGCAGAATTCCATGATGTTCACACCGTGTTGGCCCAGTGCTGGACCAACGGGTGGGCTTGGGTTGGCCTGGCCGGCCTTAACTTGCAGCTTGATGTAAGCCTGAATCTTCTTAGCCATGAGCTACTCCAAAATCGGGTACAAACGCCAGATGGCTCCCCGGATGACTTGCGTTTTATCCCAGTGACGACAAAACCCCGCAGCACACAGGGCTGCGGGGTATGGGATGCTTCGTTCGCCTAGACCTTCTCGACCTGGCTGAACTCGAGCTCTACCGGAGTAGAGCGACCGAAAATGAGCACCGCCACCTGGAGGCGACTCTTTTCGTAGTTAACCTCTTCGACACTGCCATTGAAGTCAGCAAACGGGCCGTCAATGACACGAACCACTTCACCTGGCTCGAACAGCGTCTTCGGCTTCGGCTTGTCGCTGCCGTCGGCAACGCGACGCAGGATAGCCTCAGCTTCTTTATCAGTGATTGGCGCAGGCTTGTCTGCGGTACCACCAATAAAGCCCATCACACGAGGGGTATCCTTGACCAAGTGCCAAGTCCCTTCGTTCATCTCCATCTGGACCAGAACATAGCCAGGGAAGAATTTGCGCTCACTTTTGCGCTTTTGGCCGTTACGCATTTCAACGACTTCTTCGGTCGGAACCAGAATTTCGCCGAAACCGTCTTCCATGCCAGCCAGCTTGACGCGCTCGATCAGCGAGCGCATCACATGCTTCTCGTAACCCGAGTAAGCATGCACTACGTACCAACGCTTAGCCACGGGACACCCTTAGCCAACAATCAAGGAGACCGCCCAGCCGAGCAGGGAATCAAGACCCCACAACAGCAGCGCCATAACCAGAACTACAGCCACGACAATCAGCGTGGTCTGAGTGGTTTCTTGGCGGGTCGGCCACACGACTTTACGGATCTCGGTACGAGCTTCCTTCGCCAGCGCAAAGAACGACTTACCCTTCGCAGTCTGCAAGGCAACAAAGCCAGCAGCCGCAGCCAGGGCGAGCAGTGCGAGTACGCGATACAGGATTGGGGAGGCGGAGTAATACTGATTACCCACGACGCCAACAACCACCAAAGCAACTACAGCCAGCCACTTGAACAGATCAAAACGCGATTCTTGGGCTTCAGTTTTGGGAGTCATCGGGGAGGATCCTGTGAGAAGAAAGCCAATCACACCGAGGTGAATGGCAGGTCAGGAGGGAATCGAACCCCCAACCTACGGTTTTGGAGACCGTCGCTCTGCCAATTGAGCTACTGACCTGTAACGCTGTATCAGGCCGGCCATTATACCGGCCTGATCAAGTAAATCAACTACTTATTCAATAATTTTTGCTACGACGCCGGCGCCGACGGTACGACCGCCTTCACGGATAGCGAAGCGCAGACCGTCTTCCATTGCGATGGTCTTGATCAGAGTGACAGTCATCTGAATGTTGTCACCTGGCATTACCATTTCAACGCCTTCCGGCAGTTCGCAGTTACCGGTCACGTCAGTGGTACGGAAGTAGAACTGAGGACGGTAGCCTTTGAAGAACGGAGTGTGACGGCCGCCTTCTTCCTTCGACAGGACGTAGACTTCTGCGGTGAACTTGGTGTGCGGCTTGACCGAACCTGGCTTGACCAGAACCTGGCCACGCTCAACGTCGTCACGCTTGGTACCACGCAGCAGAACGCCGCAGTTCTCGCCAGCACGACCTTCGTCCAGCAGCTTGCGGAACATCTCAACACCGGTGCAGGTGGTGGTGGTGGTGTCACGCAGACCAACGATTTCCAGCGGATCTTGAACGCGGACGATACCACGCTCGATACGGCCGGTAACAACGGTACCACGACCCGAGATCGAGAATACGTCTTCGATTGGCATCAGGAACGGCTTGTCGATAGCACGCTCTGGCTCTGGGATGTAGCTGTCCAGAGTTTCAACCAGCTTCTTGACAGCGCTGGTGCCCATTTCGTTGTCGTCTTTGCCTTCCAGCGCCATACGAGCCGAACCGATGATGATCGGGGTGTCGTCGCCTGGGAAGTCGTAGGTGGACAGCAGGTCGCGAACTTCCATCTCGACCAGCTCCAGCAGCTCAGCGTCGTCTACCAGGTCAGCCTTGTTCAGGAAGACCACGATGTACGGAACGCCAACCTGACGGGACAGCAGGATGTGCTCACGGGTTTGTGGCATCGGACCATCGGCGGCCGAGCAAACCAGGATCGCGCCGTCCATCTGGGCAGCACCGGTGATCATGTTCTTCACGTAGTCAGCGTGACCTGGGCAGTCGACGTGAGCGTAGTGACGAATGTTCGAGTTGTACTCGACGTGAGCGGTGTTGATGGTGATACCGCGCGCTTTTTCTTCCGGAGCCGAGTCGATCTTGTCGAACTCAACGACTGCCGAACCGAAAACTTCGGAGCAGACGCGAGTCAGAGCTGCGGTCAGAGTGGTTTTACCATGGTCAACGTGGCCGATAGTGCCAACGTTCACGTGTGGTAGGGAACGATCAAACTTTTCCTTAGCCATCGATACAATCCTCCGCAGAAGAAATAGTCTTACGCTGATAAAGCTGATAAAACAAAGGCAGATATTTTCATATCTGCCTTGTTTATATGGAGCTCTTGAGCGGACTTGAACCGCTGACCTCACCCTTACCAAGGGTGTGCTCTACCAACTGAGCTACAAGAGCGAAACACTTTGCGCAAAATCCAGCAAACTTGGAGCGGGTAGCGGGAATCGAACCCGCATCATCAGCTTGGAAGGCTGAGGTTCTACCACTAAACTATACCCGCGGAGCTTGCGGCTCTCGCTAAAACTGGTGGAGGGAGAAGGATTCGAACCTTCGAAGCTCTCGCAACGGATTTACAGTCCGTCCCCTTTGACCGCTCGGGAATCCCTCCAGATGTGGCCGGCATTCTATTTGTCTGCCGCCCTAGTGTCAAGCGTTTTTTCAAATTTTTTCAATCAAATCTGAAACTTAGCTGCTTTGACACCGCTTCCAGCTCTACCACCTCAGTGGTGTTCCCTGTGAAGCGGGCGCCATTCTATCAAGCTATTCGCCAGTTGCAATACCCTGGCAGAAAATAATTTTATGTTTTAAGTCTTTGAAATCGTTGGAAAGAGCGACGAGTACTGTTTGGTCCAGCAAACGCTCGCTTTCCGGGGAAATCTTGAGCCAGAGACCATCAGCACCCGGTAACTGACCCAGCACCGGCAACGCATTGATATCCAGGCTCAACAGCCGCTGGCGCAGTGCATCGAGCTGCTCTTTTGCCGCCAGGCCACCTACTACCAGGCATTCATCACGACGACGGGCCGGCGCGGATACACCGGTTTCACGCAACAGGCGAATTTCTTGCTGACTACCTTTGTACAACGACAGCGGGGCGACATCCTTGGCCTTGAGCGGGGCTTCCTGTTGGTGCCAGACGTAATAGAAGACGTTGAGCACCAGCAACAGCAGAAACAACCAACGCATAAGCACCTCAGTCCAGTGGGCAGGCCATTGCCAGGCCAACGAATACCAGGTCAGGGACTACGCGCGCCGTCGGTGCCGCTTCACGCACCAACGGCGCATCCCCACCGGTAAGGAACACCGTAAAATTCTCCCCCCACAGCGCCCGCGCCTGCTCAAGCTGAGTGTGAGCAAAGCCCTGCAGCATCAACACACAGCCACGCTCCACAGCCTCGACCGTCGAGCGGCCAGGGGCAAGGCTTGTCAGTGCGCGTACTGCCGAAGCATCGTCATAGCGGATACGCCGTGTATGCGTACGCAGCTGGCTGCGCATGAGCGGCATGCCCGGGCAGATGTAACCGCCCAAGTGCTCGCCATCGGCGGCAATGAAATCGGATTTGGCGGCGGTGCCAAGATCAATCACCAGGCAAGCCCCTTTGGCCAGGTGGAATGCACCCAATGCCGCAAGCCAACGATCCATGCCCAGGCGCTGGTAGTCTTCATAACCATTACGCACCCCTGCCATTTGCTGTGCAGGTTCGGCAACGCGCGCCACTACCGAGAACGCCTGACGGATCAGTGCGCAGAGCGCCGCAGTTTCTTCTTCGCTGCGCACACTGACGATACGGCAGCCAGACAAACGCAACGACGCCAACGCACTGACCTCGGCAACCAATGCCTGGTCGGAATCGACAATACCGCCGCCCACGATCGTAGCGTCGGCGGCGTGAATCACCCGCCATTTAATGAAGCTGTTACCGCAATCGAGCTCAAGAATCATCACGCAACCTCAAACTGAGCTCACCACCACTGAAGCTCTTTTCTACACCTTCGACCTCAAGGCGCAAACCGCCCTGCCCGTCCACCCCCAGCACCACCCCATCAATGCGAGTACTGCCGGCAACAAGCGATACATTACGCCCCTGCCATAGATGCGCCTGCTCCCATTCTTCCTGGAAAGCAGCAAAACCATAGCGGCGGTGACGCGCCAATTCATGCTGCAACTGTTGACTGAGCTTCGCCACCAGACGGTTGCGATCAATAGCGGTGCCTACCTCACGCCGCATCGAGGTCCACTCCTGGTCGACCTGGTCATTGGCTTGCATGTTCACATTGATACCTATTCCAAGCACAACGTGACACACGTCTGCAGGATCACCGACCAACTCAAGCAAGATACCGGTGATCTTCTGCCCACGAACAAGCACATCATTGGGCCATTTCAGCCCCACATCCTTTACTCCAAAGCCCTGCAGGGTCCGCATCACTGCCAACCCCACCACCAGGCTCAGCCCTTCGAGCTGACGCATGCCACCTTCGACACGCAGGACGAGACTGTAATAGAGGTTTTCTGCGAACGGACTGACCCATTGTCGACCGCGGCGGCCACGCCCAGCGCTCTGGCGCTCGGCAAGGACCAGGAATGGCGCCGGCTGACCTTCGCTAGCAAGCCGAAGCCCTTCAGCATTGGTTGAATCGATGGTTTCGTGGATGAAAACAGGCCACTGCTCACCCTCGGCGAACTCATTGATCGCTTGTGATTCGAGCAGGGCGAGAGGTGCCGCCAACTGGTAGCCACGCCCACGAACCTTGTGAATGGTGAGGTTCAGCTCAGTCTCCAGGTGCTGCAGCTGCTTCCAAACGGCGCTGCGACTCACCCCGAGGGCTGCCCCCAAGGCTTCTCCGGAATGGAACCGGCCATCCTTGAGGAGATTCAACAACTTCAGCATGCCAGTCTCGACTTGGAATAAGGCTGGCATGATAGCTATGGGTAGGGGGCTTGCATAGGAAAAGGGCTGCCCGGAAAGACCGCAGGAAGGACTATTTTCGATCGGAAAAGACAAAACCCCTACCTGCTCGCGCAGATAGGGGTTTTGCGAAATGAATCTTGACGATGACCTACTCTCACATGGGGAAACCCCACACTACCATCGGCGATGCATCGTTTCACTACTGAGTTCGGGATGGGATCAGGTGGTTCCAATGCTCTATGGTCGTCAAGAAATTCTGTAGCCAGAATGTCCAGATGGACAGCCCAGCGAATTCGGATATGCGATTTTGTGGTTACGAACTTTCGGTTGTTTCGTCTTCACCACCGCAATTCGCGCTAGCAAATTGCTTGGGTGTTATATGGTCAAGCCTCACGGGCAATTAGTATTGGTTAGCTCAACGCCTCACAGCGCTTACACACCCAACCTATCAACGTCGTAGTCTTCGACGGCCCTTTAGGGGATTCAAGATCCCAGTGAGATCTCATCTTGAGGCAAGTTTCCCGCTTAGATGCTTTCAGCGGTTATCTCTTCCGAACATAGCTACCCGGCAATGCCACTGGCGTGACAACCGGAACACCAGAGGTTCGTCCACTCCGGTCCTCTCGTACTAGGAGCAGCCCCTCTCAAATCTCAAACGTCCACGGCAGATAGGGACCGAACTGTCTCACGACGTTCTAAACCCAGCTCGCGTACCACTTTAAATGGCGAACAGCCATACCCTTGGGACCGGCTTCAGCCCCAGGATGTGATGAGCCGACATCGAGGTGCCAAACACCGCCGTCGATATGAACTCTTGGGCGGTATCAGCCTGTTATCCCCGGAGTACCTTTTATCCGTTGAGCGATGGCCCTTCCATACAGAACCACCGGATCACTAAGACCTACTTTCGTACCTGCTCGACGTGTTTGTCTCGCAGTCAAGCGCGCTTTTGCCTTTATACTCTACGACCGATTTCCGACCGGTCTGAGCGCACCTTCGTACTCCTCCGTTACTCTTTGGGAGGAGACCGCCCCAGTCAAACTACCCACCATACACTGTCCTCGATCCGGATAACGGACCTGAGTTAGAACCTCAAAGTTGCCAGGGTGGTATTTCAAGGATGGCTCCATGAGAACTGGCGTCCCCACTTCAAAGCCTCCCACCTATCCTACACAAGCAAATTCAAAGTCCAGTGCAAAGCTATAGTAAAGGTTCACGGGGTCTTTCCGTCTAGCCGCGGATACACTGCATCTTCACAGCGATTTCAATTTCACTGAGTCTCGGGTGGAGACAGCGCCGCCATCGTTACGCCATTCGTGCAGGTCGGAACTTACCCGACAAGGAATTTCGCTACCTTAGGACCGTTATAGTTACGGCCGCCGTTTACCGGGGCTTCGATCAAGAGCTTCGCTTGCGCTAACCCCATCAATTAACCTTCCGGCACCGGGCAGGCGTCACACCCTATACGTCCACTTTCGTGTTTGCAGAGTGCTGTGTTTTTAATAAACAGTCGCAGCGGCCTGGTATCTTCGACCGGCATGGGCTTACGGAGCAAGTCCTTAACCCTCGCCGGCGCACCTTCTCCCGAAGTTACGGTGCCATTTTGCCTAGTTCCTTCACCCGAGTTCTCTCAAGCGCCTTGGTATTCTCTACCTAACCACCTGTGTCGGTTTGGGGTACGGTTCCCAGTTATCTGAAGCTTAGGAGCTTTTCTTGGAAGCATGGCATCAACCACTTCGTCGCCTAAAGGCAACTCGTCATCAGCTCTCGGCCTTGAGATCCCGGATTTGCCTAAGATCTCAGCCTACCACCTTAAACTTGGACAACCAACGCCAAGCTGGCCTAGCCTTCTCCGTCCCTCCATCGCAATAACTGGAAGTACAGGAATATTAACCTGTTTTCCATCGACTACGCTTTTCAGCCTCGCCTTAGGGACCGACTAACCCTGCGTCGATTAACGTTGCGCAGGAAACCTTGGTCTTTCGGCGTGGGAGTTTTTCACTCCCATTGTCGTTACTCATGTCAGCATTCGCACTTCTGATACCTCCAGCAAGCTTCTCAACTCACCTTCACAGGCTTACAGAACGCTCCTCTACCGCATCACCAAAAGGTGATACCCGTAGCTTCGGTGCATGGTTTGAGCCCCGTTACATCTTCCGCGCAGGCCGACTCGACTAGTGAGCTATTACGCTTTCTTTAAAGGGTGGCTGCTTCTAAGCCAACCTCCTAGCTGTCTAAGCCTTCCCACATCGTTTCCCACTTAACCATGACTTTGGGACCTTAGCTGACGGTCTGGGTTGTTTCCCTTTTCACGACGGACGTTAGCACCCGCCGTGTGTCTCCCATGCTCGGCACTTGTAGGTATTCGGAGTTTGCATCGGTTTGGTAAGTCGGGATGACCCCCTAGCCGAAACAGTGCTCTACCCCCTACAGTGATACATGAGGCGCTACCTAAATAGCTTTCGAGGAGAACCAGCTATCTCCGAGCTTGATTAGCCTTTCACTCCGATCCACAGGTCATCCGCTAACTTTTCAACGGTAGTCGGTTCGGTCCTCCAGTCAGTGTTACCTAACCTTCAACCTGCCCATGGATAGATCGCCCGGTTTCGGGTCTATACCCAGCGACTAAACGCCCTATTAAGACTCGCTTTCGCTACGCCTCCCCTATTCGGTTAAGCTCGCCACTGAATATAAGTCGCTGACCCATTATACAAAAGGTACGCAGTCACCTAACAAAGTAGGCTCCCACTGCTTGTACGCATACGGTTTCAGGATCTATTTCACTCCCCTCTCCGGGGTTCTTTTCGCCTTTCCCTCACGGTACTAGTTCACTATCGGTCAGTCAGTAGTATTTAGCCTTGGAGGATGGTCCCCCCATATTCAGACAAAGTTTCTCGTGCTCCGTCCTACTCGATTTCATTGATAAGAGATTTTCGTGTACGGGGCTATCACCCACTATGGCCGCACTTTCCAGAGCGTTCCACTAATCTCAAACCAACTTAAGGGCTGGTCCCCGTTCGCTCGCCACTACTAAGGGAATCTCGGTTGATTTCTTTTCCTCAGGGTACTTAGATGTTTCAGTTCCCCTGGTTCGCCTCTTGCACCTATGTATTCAGTACAAGATACTCAGCTTATGCTGAGTGGGTTCCCCCATTCAGAGATCTCTGGATCACAGTCTGTTTGCCGACTCCCCAAAGCTTATCGCAGGCTACCACGTCTTTCATCGCCTCTGACTGCCAAGGCATCCACCGTATGCGCTTCTTCACTTGACCATATAACCCCAAGCAATCTGGTTATACTGTGAAGACGACATTCGCCGAAAATTCGTTTTGCTCTTTCGAGCCCACAAATTTTACCTTAGCCTGATCCACTACCAGTGAAAGTAGTGTTCAGTCTATTTCTATCACATATCCGAATTTTTAAAGGACGATCTGACAAAAGCCAGAAATCAACATTCGAGGCGAATGCTCATTTCTGAGTTTGATCAAAGTACTGCAAGAGTGGTGGAGCCAAGCGGGATCGAACCGCTGACCTCCTGCGTGCAAGGCAGGCGCTCTCCCAGCTGAGCTATGGCCCCAAATACTGGTAGGTCTGGGCAGATTTGAACTGCCGACCTCACCCTTATCAGGGGTGCGCTCTAACCAACTGAGCTACAGACCTATATAGGGTCTTGATCGTCTTCGACAATGAATCAAGCAATTCGTGTGGGAGCTCATCAGCAGGCTGATGTCGTCGATTAAGGAGGTGATCCAGCCGCAGGTTCCCCTACGGCTACCTTGTTACGACTTCACCCCAGTCATGAATCACACCGTGGTAACCGTCCTCCCGAAGGTTAGACTAGCTACTTCTGGTGCAACCCACTCCCATGGTGTGACGGGCGGTGTGTACAAGGCCCGGGAACGTATTCACCGCGACATTCTGATTCGCGATTACTAGCGATTCCGACTTCACGCAGTCGAGTTGCAGACTGCGATCCGGACTACGATCGGTTTTGTGAGATTAGCTCCACCTCGCGGCTTGGCAACCCTCTGTACCGACCATTGTAGCACGTGTGTAGCCCAGGCCGTAAGGGCCATGATGACTTGACGTCATCCCCACCTTCCTCCGGTTTGTCACCGGCAGTCTCCTTAGAGTGCCCACCATAACGTGCTGGTAACTAAGGACAAGGGTTGCGCTCGTTACGGGACTTAACCCAACATCTCACGACACGAGCTGACGACAGCCATGCAGCACCTGTGTCAGAGTTCCCGAAGGCACCAATCCATCTCTGGAAAGTTCTCTGCATGTCAAGGCCTGGTAAGGTTCTTCGCGTTGCTTCGAATTAAACCACATGCTCCACCGCTTGTGCGGGCCCCCGTCAATTCATTTGAGTTTTAACCTTGCGGCCGTACTCCCCAGGCGGTCAACTTAATGCGTTAGCTGCGCCACTAAAATCTCAAGGATTCCAACGGCTAGTTGACATCGTTTACGGCGTGGACTACCAGGGTATCTAATCCTGTTTGCTCCCCACGCTTTCGCACCTCAGTGTCAGTATCAGTCCAGGTGGTCGCCTTCGCCACTGGTGTTCCTTCCTATATCTACGCATTTCACCGCTACACAGGAAATTCCACCACCCTCTACCGTACTCTAGCTTGCCAGTTTTGGATGCAGTTCCCAGGTTGAGCCCGGGGCTTTCACATCCAACTTAACAAACCACCTACGCGCGCTTTACGCCCAGTAATTCCGATTAACGCTTGCACCCTCTGTATTACCGCGGCTGCTGGCACAGAGTTAGCCGGTGCTTATTCTGTCGGTAACGTCAAAACAGCAAGGTATTCGCTTACTGCCCTTCCTCCCAACTTAAAGTGCTTTACAATCCGAAGACCTTCTTCACACACGCGGCATGGCTGGATCAGGCTTTCGCCCATTGTCCAATATTCCCCACTGCTGCCTCCCGTAGGAGTCTGGACCGTGTCTCAGTTCCAGTGTGACTGATCATCCTCTCAGACCAGTTACGGATCGTCGCCTTGGTGAGCCATTACCTCACCAACTAGCTAATCCGACCTAGGCTCATCTGATAGCGCAAGGCCCGAAGGTCCCCTGCTTTCTCCCGTAGGACGTATGCGGTATTAGCGTTCCTTTCGAAACGTTGTCCCCCACTACCAGGCAGATTCCTAGGCATTACTCACCCGTCCGCCGCTGAATCGAAGAGCAAGCTCTTCTCATCCGCTCGACTTGCATGTGTTAGGCCTGCCGCCAGCGTTCAATCTGAGCCATGATCAAACTCTTCAGTTCAATACTGCTTGGGTTTTTAAGAAACCCTAAACTTGGCTCAGCAATCTCAAATGACTATGTGATTTCTCGCATGGTCACTTGTGACGCTGATAATCTTTGTGACTATCAGTCCGTACTCACAAGCACCCACACGAATTGCTTGATTCAATTTGTTAAAGAGCGTTTGGTTAAGAGCTTTTCACCTCAACCGAGGCGAGCATTCTACGCTTTCCTCATTTGCTGTCAAGCGTTTATTTTGAAGTTTTTCGCGAGAAACTCGTTTAGCTTCAAACACTTGACTCGCTGCGATCTCTCGTAGCGGGAGGCGAATCATACAGCGTTTAGAAACGCTGTCAACCACCTTTTCAACCGCTCACGATCTTTCGATCGAAGCCCTTACAACACTGCCTGAATCGATTAACTCGTTGATACTTAAGGAGTTTCTCGTTCCAATCACGCTGGAAGTGGGGCGCATTATAAGGGGATTCGAAACCCCGTCAACCTTTAATTTCACGAAACCTTAATATCGCTAAAAACAAAGCGGGGAGGCCTGTCGGCCTCCCCGCTTCTATATAGCTACACCTACTAACGATCACTCGGCCTTTAGAGTGACCCGGGCAAACGCCTTCTTACCGGCCTGGCACACGTGGGTGGCGCCCAGTGCAAATACGAAGTCGCGATCGACCACCGCTCCATCTACCTTAACAGCACCGCCATTAAGCAGATCCCGCGCCATCGCCGAGTTCTTCACCAACCCTGCCCGGTTCAGCACGGCAGCGATCGGCAGGTCTTCAGCCGCAGCAACTTCGATCTCTGGCAAGTCTTCTGGCAACTCGCCTTCCTTCATTCGGTTGCCCGCCGCACGGTGAGCATTGGCAGCAGCCTCTTCACCATGGAAGCGCGCCACGATCTCTTCCGCCAGCTTGATCTTGATGTCGCGCGGGTTCGCGCCATTGGCAACATCAGCACGGAACTGCTCGATCTCTTCCATCGAGCGGAAGCTCAGCAGCTCGAAGTAACGCCACATCAACGTGTCCGGGATCGACACCAGCTTGCTGTACATCACCCCTGGCGCTTCCTGGATACCCACATAGTTGCCCAGCGACTTGGACATCTTCTTCACGCCGTCCAGCCCTTCGAGCAGCGGCATGGTCACGATGTTCTGCGCTTCCTGGCCATAGGCACGCTGCAGCTCACGCCCCATCAGCAGGTTGAACTTCTGGTCGGTACCGCCCAGTTCCACGTCAGCTTTCAGTGCCACCGAGTCATAGCCCTGCACCAGCGGGTAGAGGAACTCATGGATGGCGATCGGCTGATTGGTGGTGTAACGCTTGTCGAAGTCATCCCGCTCAAGCATGCGCGCAACGGTGTACTGCGATGCCAGGCGAATGAAGTCAGCTGGCGTCAGCGTGTCCATCCAGGTGGAGTTGAACGCAACCTCGGTCTTGGCCGGGTCGAGAATCTTGAACACCTGCTGTTTATAGGTCTCGGCGTTATCCAGTACCTGCTCGCGGGTCAGCGGCGGGCGCGTGGCGCTCTTGCCGCTCGGATCACCGATCATCCCGGTGAAATCACCAATCAGGAAGATGACCTGATGCCCCAGCTCCTGGAACTGGCGCAGCTTGTTGATCAGCACCGTGTGCCCAAGGTGCAGGTCAGGCGCAGTAGGGTCGAAGCCTGCCTTGATGCGCAGAGGTTGGCCGCGCTTGAGCTTCTCCACCAGTTCCGACTCGACCAATACTTCTTCCGCACCGCGCTTGATAAGCGCCAGCTGCTCTTCAACCGACTTCATAGACAGACCCGCAAGGCTCAGATTCAAGGGGAGCCAACCATACAAGATCGGCCATCAAATACAAGTTTCGCAACGGAATGTGACCTGACCGCAGGCTTGCGGCGTCTACGCGCCCTTGCGTGAAAATGGATTTGGTTATATTTTATACAGTTATTTCATCTTCATCATGTCATTCATCTTTTCCATATTCACTTTTCTTCAAAAAGTCACCTTACCTATGACCAACGAACCGCCTAAAGCGCCCCCGCTTTATCCGAAAAGCCATCTGTTGGCCGCCAGCGGCATCGCCGCCCTGCTCAGCCTGGCACTGCTGGTATTTCCCTCCAGCGAAGTCGAAGCCAAGAAAACCACCCTCAACCTCGAACTGGAAAGCCCGGTCGAGCAACTGAAAGAAGAATCCAAGGCCGCGCCGCTGGTGCAGGCTGACGCTGAGCAAAGCTCGCCGTTCGCCCAGATCGAAGAGGCCGATTCGGCCACCGAGAAAGCCGAACAGGAAAAGCCTGCAGCAGCACCGGTAGCCGAGGCCGCCAAGCAGCCCGGCCACCGCGAAGTCACCGTAGCGCGTGGCGACACCCTCTCCACCCTGTTCGCCAAGGTCGGCTTGCCAGCCAGCGCGGTCCATGAGGTGCTGGCCAGCAACAAGCAGGCGAAGCAGTTCAGCCAGCTCAAGCACGGCCAGGTGCTGCAGTTCGAGCTCGACAAGGACGGCCAGCTGACCAACCTGCACAGCAAGGTCAGCAACCTTGAAACCATTCGCCTGACCAAAAACGCCAAGGGCTACACCTTCAACCGCGAAATCAGCAAGCCCGTGGTCCGCACGGCCTATGCCCATGGCGTGATCAAGAGCTCGTTGTCGGCCTCCGCCCAACGCGCCGGCCTTTCCCACAGCATGACCATGGACATGGCTCGCGTCCTTGGCTACGACATCGACTTCGCCCAGGACATCCGCCCGGGCGACGAATTCGACGTGGTGTACGAGCAGAAAGTCATGGATGGCAAGGTGGTGGGCACCGGCAACATCCTCTCTGCGCGCTTCACCAACCGCGGCAAAACCTACACTGCGGTGCGTTACACCAACAAACAAGGCAATACCAGCTACTACACCGCCGATGGCAACAGCCTGCGCAAAGCCTTCATCCGTACCCCGGTGGACTTCGCCCGCATCAGCTCACGCTTCTCCGCTGGCCGCAAACACCCGATTCTGAACAAGATCCGCGCCCACAAAGGCGTCGACTATGCCGCCCCCCGCGGCACACCGATCAAGGCAGCGGGTGATGGTCGTATCGAACTGGCCGGGCGCCGTGGCGGCTACGGCAATACCGTGATCATCCAGCACGGCAACCGCTACAAGACCCTTTACGGCCACATGCAAGGCTTTGCCAAAGGCATCAAGACCGGCGGCTCGGTCAAGCAGGGCCAGATCATCGGCTACATCGGCACCACCGGCCTCTCCACAGGCCCGCACCTGCATTACGAGTTCCAGGTCAACGGCGTTCACGTTGACCCGCTGAGCCAGAAAGTGCCGATGTCCGACCCGATCGCCAAGGCCGAACGCCAACGCTTCCTGCAGCAGAGCCAGCCACTGATCGCCCGCATGGATCAGGAAAAGGCCACCATGCTCGCAGCGAACAAGCGCTAAGCCATGGCGCTTTATCTGGGGGTCATGTCCGGTACCAGCTTAGATGGCCTGGACATCGCCTTGATCGAACAGCGCGAGCAGCCTCAACTGCTCGCCACTCACTACATCCCCATGCCTACCGACCTTCGCCAGGACTTGCTGAGCCTTTGCGCCAGCGGCCCTGACGAGATTGCCCGCGCTGCATTGGCCGAGAACCGCTGGGCCAGCCTGGCAGCCGAAGGCATCGGCCACCTGCTCGCGAGCCAGGGCTTGCAAGCCAACGCTGTCCGCGCCATCGGCAGCCATGGCCAGACAATCCGCCATGAACCCGCCCGCGGCTTCACGGTGCAAATTGGCAACCCGGCGCTGCTTGCCGAGCTTACCCAGATCAGCGTGATCGGCGATTTCCGACGCCGCGATGTAGCCGCTGGCGGGCAAGGGGCTCCGCTCGTTCCGGCCTTTCACGAAACGCTCTTCGGCCACCTGGGCAAACGGCTCGCCGTGCTTAATGTCGGCGGCTTCAGCAACCTCAGCCTGATTGCCAACGACACGCCGGTGCATGGTTTCGACTGTGGGCCGGGCAACGTGCTGCTGGACGCCTGGATCGAGCACTCGCGCGGCCAGCATTACGATGCTGACGGCGCCTGGGCGGCGAGTGGCGTAGTGATCGAGGACCTGCTTGCGGCGCTGTTGCGCGACCCGTTCTTTGCAGGCGCCGGCCCCAAGAGCACAGGCCGCGAAGTGTTCAACCTGGCGTGGCTGCACAGCCACCTGAGCCAGCTGCCGCCCTATCGTGCCGAGGATGTGCAGGCGACCCTGCTGGAGCTGACCGCGCGCAGCATCATCGAATCACTGTGCACTGCGCAGCAAGGCACTGAGGCACTGCTGGTGTGCGGTGGCGGGGCCCGCAACGGCACACTGATGCGCCGGCTTGCCCAACTGTTGCCAGGTGCCCAGGTGGGCAGCACGGCAGCGCATGGCGTCGACCCGGACTGGGTAGAGGCCATGGCCTTTGCCTGGCTTGCCCATTGCTGCCTGGAAGGCATTCCAGCTAACCGCCCCAGCGTGACAGCGGCCCGTGGGCTGCGCGTGCTTGGCGCCATCTACCCCGCTTAACACCCCGCCAGAATGCAAAACGCCGCGCAAATGCGCGGCGTTTTCGTACAGCCCGTGATCAGATCGAGAACGAAGAACCACAGCCGCAGGTGGTGGCGGCGTTCGGGTTCTTGATGACGAAGCGCGAGCCTTCCAGGCCTTCCTGATAGTCCACTTCGGCACCTGCCAGGTACTGGAAGCTCATCGGGTCGACCACCAGCGACACGCCTTCACGCTCGACGATGGTGTCATCTTCGGCCACATCTTCATCGAAGGTGAAACCATACTGGAAGCCCGAGCAGCCACCGCCGGTCACGAACACACGCAACTTCAGACGCTCATTGCCTTCCTCGTTGACCAGGGTCTTCACCTTTTGGGCTGCCCCTTGGGTGAATTCCAGACCGGTAGGGGTGAAGGTTTCGACGCTCATGCTGATTCTCCCGGCGCAGTTGCCGCCATAAAACTCGATGACGCGCATTATCCGCTTCTCCGAGAAAAATGGTCAAGAATTGTGCGGCTTTAGTCGCGCCCACAAAAAGGCCCGCACACGGCGGGCCTCTGTGCCAGCTTACCCTGTTAGGGGAGCAGGCCCGCGTGGGACAGGCCCATACGCTCATCCAGCCCGAACAGGATATTCAGGTTCTGCACCGCCTGGCCCGACGCGCCCTTGACCAGGTTGTCGATCACCGACAGCACCACCACCAGATCACCGCCCTGCGGACGATGCACAGCGATACGGCAGACGTTCGCACCGCGCACGCTGCGGGTTTCTGGGTGGCTGCCAGCGGGCATCACATCGACGAACGGTTCATCGGCATAACGCTTCTCGAACAGCGCCTGCAGATCGACCGACGTATCTGCCACGGTGGCGTATAGGGTGGCGTGAATACCCCGGATCATGGGCGTGAGGTGCGGCACGAAGGTCAGGCCAATATCCTTGCCCGCCGCCAGGCGCAAGCCCTGGCTGATTTCAGGCAGGTGGCGATGGCCCTTGACCGCATAGGCTTTCATGCTCTCGCCAGCCTCACAGAACAGCGAGCCCACTGCAGCGCCACGCCCGGCACCACTGACACCCGACTTGCAGTCGGCAATCAGGCGCGACGGGTCGGCCAGGCCGGCCTCCAGCAGTGGCAAGAAGCCCAGCTGGGTGGCCGTCGGGTAGCAGCCCGGGACCGCAATCAGGCGTGCCTGGCGGATTTTTTCGCGGTTGACTTCAGGCAGGCCATAGACGGCGTCCTTGAGCAGTTCTGGCGCACCATGAGGCTGGCCGTACCACTTGCCCCACTCGGTGGCATCCTGCAGACGGAAGTCGGCAGACAGGTCGATCACTTTGGTGCCGGCCGCCAGCAGTTCACCTGCCAGGGCGTGGGCGACACCATGGGGCGTTGCGAAAAACACCACGTCGCACGCCGCCAGGGCTTTGCTGTCCGGCACGCTGAACGCCAGGCCGTCATAGTGGCCGCGCAGGTTCGGGTACATGTCAGCTACCGCCACGCCCGCCTCGGAGCGCGAAGTGATGACCGCCACTTCGGCCTGTGGATGCTGCGCCAGCAGACGCAACAGTTCGACGCCGGTGTAACCCGTGCCGCCGACGATACCGACCTTGATCATAACGCTTGCCCCTTATCAACGAGCCCACTGGAAAGCGCACGATAATAGGGGCGCAAGCCGCCTGTAACAACTCTTCGGGTGACCCTTCGGGCGCTTGACCACTACTATCTGACGACCGTGAAAACCTGAAGGAACTCCCTCAATGCTTTACCTATGGATCAAAGCGCTGCATATCGTCAGCGTGGTCTGCTGGTTCGCCGGCCTGTTCTACCTGCCCCGGCTGTTCGTCTACCACGCCCAGAGCCAGGACAGCATCAGCCAGGACCGCTTCGTGACCATGGAGCGCAAGCTGTACCGCGGCATCATGAACCCGGCCATGATCGCCACCTATGTGTTCGGCGCCTGGATGCTCTACCTGACCCCGGGCTGGCTGAGCCAAGGCTGGCTGCACGCCAAGCTCACCCTGGTCATCCTGCTGACCGGCTACCATCACATGTGCGGCGCGCAGCGCAAACGCTTCGCCAGCGGCACCAATACCCGCAGCCACGTCTACTACCGCTGGTTCAACGAAGTCCCGGTGCTGTTCCTGCTGGGTATCGTATTTCTCGTGGTGGTCAAACCGTTCTGACGGTAACCCCCTACAGGAGCCTTGCCATGTCATTGCCCGCCTCGCTCGAACAACGCCTGCGCCTGCCCGTGGTGGCAGCGCCGATGTTCCTGATTTCCAACCCGAGCCTGGTTCTGGCCTGCTGCGCCAGTGGCGTGGTGGGCAGCTTCCCGGCGCTGAACCAGCGCGACAGTGCCGGGTTCAAGGCTTGGCTAGAAGAGATCGAGGCAGGCCTGGCACAGTTGCAAGCACCGGCCCCCTATGCGGTGAACCTGATCGTGCACCCGACCAACCCGCGCTTGCAGGCCGACCTGGCCCTGTGTGTAGCGCACAAGGTACCCATCGTCATCACCAGCCTGGGCGCGGTCAAGGAAGTGGTCGATGCCGTGCACAGCTACGGCGGCCTGGTGTTCCATGATGTCACCACCCGCCGCCATGCCGAGAAAGCCGCCGACGCCGGCGTCGATGGCTTGATCGCCGTCGCGGCGGGTGCCGGCGGCCATGCCGGCACCTGGAGCCCATTCGCCCTGGTGGCCGAAATCCGGCAGTTCTTCGACAAGACCCTGCTGTTGGCGGGCTGCATCAACCATGGCCATGAAATTCTCGCAGCACAACTGCTCGGTGCGGACCTGGCATACATGGGCACCCGCTTCATTGCCACCGCGCAAAGCCAGGCGCAGGATGCCTACAAGCAGATGCTGCTCGATGCCCATGCCGTGGATATCGTCCACACCCCGGCGGTCTCCGGTGTGCCGGCGAGCTTCCTGCGACCGAGCCTGGAGCAGGCGGGCTATGACATGAACGCACTCAAGAGTGGCCACGAACTGGGCAAGCTCAAGCCGATCGACGACGAAGCCAAGGCCTGGAAAACCGTATGGTCGGCAGGCCAGGGAGTGGGCGATATCCATGACCTGCCGGACGCCCGTGTGCTGATCGAACGCCTGCAAAGCGAGTACCGGGAAGCCCTGGATCGCTGCCAGGGTATTCGCGCTCAGGCCTTGTAGCAAAAGGCAACACCTTGCCCAGCCAAGCTGTACACTAGGCGCCCTCTTCAGCCCCCAGGAGCCTTTGCATGACCCGTTACGCCATGATCACTGGTGCTTCCAGCGGCCTGGGCCTGGCCCTGGCGGAAGCGCTGGCACGGCGCGGGCGCAATCTGATCCTGGTGGCACGTCAGCGCGAAACGGTGGAGCCGGTGGCCATCGAGCTGACCCAACGCTTCGGTGTCGAGGTGTTGTTCCGCGCCTGTGACCTCAGCCAGCCGCTTCGCCTTTCGGGCTTTGTGCTAGAGCTGGAAGAAGGTGAGCGGCGAATCGACCTGCTGGTCAACTGCGCGGGGCTGCGCACCTACGGGCCGTTCCTGGCCCACGAGTGGGCCGACGAGCAGGACCTGCTGGAGGTCAATATCCTGGCCATGAGCCGCCTCTGCCATGCCATCGGCAACCTGATGGCTGTACAGGGCGGCGGGCAGATCCTCAATGTCGCAGGCCTGGCCGGCGTCGCACCGGGCCCCTGGATGGCGGCCTACGCGGCCAGCAAAGCTTATGTGTTGAGTTTCTCCCAAGCATTGCGCGAGGAGCTCAAACGCACCGGCATCAAGGTCTCGGTACTCTGCCCTGGCCCGGTACGCTCTTCGCGCCGGTGCATTCCGCGGCTCGAGGGCAGCACGCGCTGCCTCAGCCCCGAGGAAGTGGCGCTGTACACCGTGCGGGCGCTGGACAAAAACCGGACGCTGATCACCCCCGGCCGACGCAATCGCTGGCTGGCGTTCGCGCCACGCCTGCTACCGCGCTGGCTGGTGCGCAAGCTCGCCGGGGTAATCCATCGCCGTTACTGCCCGGTCGGAATGGAATAGCCACTGGGCGAGCGGCGCCCGGCTGAGTACACTCGGCCCGGACCCTCACCATGGAGCAAGTGCTGTGGACGATTTATTCACCAGGATCATCAACCGGGAAATCCCGGCGAAGATCATTTACGAGGACGACCAGGTTCTGGCGTTCCACGATATCGCCCCCCAGGCGCCCGTGCATTTTCTGGTCATCCCGAAAAAGCACATCCGCACCCTCAACGATTTGACCGAAGAGGATAAAGGCCTGGCCGGCCACATCCTGTTCACTGCTCAGCGCCTGGCCAAGGAACTGGGTTGCGATGACGGCTTCCGCGTGGTCATGAACTGCAACGAGCAAGGTGGGCAGACCGTCTACCACATCCATATGCACGTGCTTGGCCAACGCCAGATGCACTGGCCACCGGGCTGATCCAGGGCAAGCGACCCTGGCGCTATTGCGGTAAACTGTCGGGCACACTCTTGCGGAGGTGCCCGATGGCTACCGAACGTCACTACTCGCCGCTCGACCGCTTGTTGCTGCAGGCCGATACCGCCATGCGCACCTTGCTGCCCTTCAGCGGCCAACCGTCCCGCCCATCCCCGGCCATCGTCCAGCCGGATGCCGACTTGGACGACGCCCAGAGCCGCCACATTGCCGGCCTCATGCGCATCAACCATACCGGCGAAGTCTGCGCCCAGGCGCTGTACCAAGGCCAGGCCCTGACCGCCAAGCTGCCCCAGGTGCGCAAAGCCATGGAGCACGCCGCCGAGGAAGAAATCGACCACCTGGCCTGGTGTGAACAGCGCATTCGTCAGCTGAACAGCCACCCGAGCGTGCTCAACCCGTTGTTCTACGGCATGTCGTTTGGCATTGGCGCCCTCGCCGGCCTGGTCAGCGACAAGGTCAGCCTGGGCTTCGTAGCGGCCACCGAGCATCAGGTGTGCAAACACCTGGACGAACACCTGGAGCAAATCCCGCACGAGGACGAAAAGTCCCGCGCGATCCTCGAGCAGATGCGCATCGATGAAGAGCAGCACGCCGAATCTGCCCTCGAAGCGGGCGGCTATCGCTTCCCTGCCCCTGTGCGTTTCGGCATGAGCCTGCTGGCCAAGGTCATGACCAAAAGCACGTACCGCATCTGAAGGCTCCCCCATGACGGAACGTTTCAGCGCCAAGGACCTGGCGCGTGCCGTGCAAGCCGGCATCCTTCAGCCGGGCCAAGACAAGGCCCTGCTGCAGTTTCTGCGCCAGCAACCGGCAACACGTGGCAGTTTTCAGCTGGCGCACGTCGCCTTCTATTTCGGCGCCTTGCTCATCATGGGCGCCATGGGCTGGCTGCTGACCGAAGCCTGGATGTCGATCGGCGACTGGGCACTGCTGGCCATTGCCACCGTGTACATCGTCCTGCTAACCCTGTTTGCCCTTAATGTGCAGCGGCGCGCCCAGTCGATTGCCGCCGGTGTACTGGCGGCGGTCGCGGTCAGCATCGTGCCGCTGGCGGTATTCGCCATCGAACGCCTGGTAGGCTGGTGGCCGATGGATGACAGGCAAACCGCCTATCACCAGTACTACACCTATGTGCAGGGTGGCTGGCTGATGATGGAAGCAGCAACGGTTATTGCCGGGTTGCTCATGCTAAGGCTGATCCCCTTCCCGTTCATCATGATGCCCATTGCCATGGCGCTGTGGTTCATGTCGATGGACCTCAGCGAATGGTTCTATGGCTCGCCGTTCAGCTGGGAACAACGACGCGAAGTGTCGCTGTGGTTCGGCTTGGGCATGCTGCTGGTGTTTCTGGTGGTGGACGGCCGCACGCGTGAGGACTACGCCCACTGGGGGTATCTGGCTGGGCTTGCGGCGTTCTGGGGCGGGTTGACCCTGGTGGACAGCGGTAGCGAATTGGGCAAGGCCCTCTACTGCCTGATCAATATCGGCCTGATGGGCATCGCCGTGCTGTTACGCAGGCCGGTGTTCATGGTGTTCGGGGCATTGGGCGTGGCGGCTTACCTGGGCTACCTGTCGTACGAGGTATTCGCCGAATCGCTGCTGTTCCCGGTGGTGGTGACGGTGATTGGGCTGGGGGTTATCTGGCTGGGTCTGATTTACCAGAAGCGGCGGGAGCGGTTGAGCCAGGTATTCAGAAACGGTTTACCGCAATGGTTGCGAATGGCCCTTCCGGCATTACGTGACTGAAGATAGCAGGGGCCGCTTCGCAGCCCCAACAATCCAGCACTTAACCCAGCTCTACAATCTCGTAACCGTGGGTAATCTCGACACCTGCACGCTCCAGCATGATCGAAGCCGAGCAGTACTTCTCCGCCGACAGTTCCACTGCGCGTTTGACCTGGGCCTCTTTCAAGCCACGGCCCTTGACCACGAAGTTCATGTGGATCTTGGTGAACACCTTCGGGTCTTCACTGGCGCGCTCAGCTTCCAGGAACGCCTCGCAGCTTTCCACGGCCTGGCGCGACTTCTTCAAGATGCTCACTACATCGAAACTGCTGCAACCACCCAGGCCCAGCAGCAGCATTTCCATCGGGCGCACGCCCAGGTTTCGGCCACCGGCCTCGGGTGGGCCGTCCATCACGACGACATGCCCGCTCCCCGACTCGCCGAGGAACATCGCGTCACCGGCCCACTGGATACGTGCCTTCATCTACCCGGACTCCTAATTTTCGGAAAAGGGTGTCAGCTTAGACCTTGTGTGGCTGTCGGAAAAGCTCGAGACGTGTCGGTTTAGTACCGAAACATTCTGTAGTGTCTGATAAGCTGGCGCCAAATGACTGGCGCGTTCTGCCAGACACTCTTTATAAGAAACCTATGCGTCGTATCGAACAGGATTTCGTGATGGTTGCCTCCGCCCTACCCGCCAAGATCAAGAACATCGACAAACTGCTGGTGCACTGCCAACGCCGCCGCTACACCGCAAAAAGCAACATTATCTGCGCCGGCGACAAGGCCGAAACACTGTCGTTCATCATCAAGGGTTCGGTGACCATCCTGATTGAGGACGACGATGGTCACGAAATGATCATTGCCTACCTCAACAATGGCGATTTCTTTGGCGAGCTGGGCCTTTTCGAGCCCGTAGAAGGCGAGCAGCAGCGCAGCGCCTGGGTCCGCGCCAAGACTGAATGCGAAGTAGCAGAGATCAGTTACGACAAGTTTCGCGAACTCTCGCGTCAAGACCCCGACATCCTCTACGCCCTGGGCGGCCAGATGGCCCAGCGCCTGCGTAATACCACGCGTAAGGTTGGCGACCTGGCTTTCTTCGATGTCACCGGGCGTGTTGCCCGCTGCCTGCTCGAACTGTGCAAGCAACCCGATGCAATGACCCACCCGGACGGTATGCAGATCAAGATCACTCGGCAGGAGATTGGGCGTATCGTCGGTTGTTCGCGGGAGATGGTCGGCCGCGTCCTCAAAGACCTCGAGGAACGCAGCCTGGTGCAGGTCAAGGGCAAGACCATGGTGGTCTACGGTACCCGTTAGTCCTTGGGCAAATCGGCCAGCACCTTGGCATAAGCCTGTGACAGGCGCTCGAACCAGGGCGCTTGGGGCGCCACTTCGTGCAAGGCAATATGCGCATCGGCGCGGCAGCGCTGCTCCAGCTCGCAGCATTCGTTGAAGCGGTTGACTGCCGCGACCATCGATTCACGCTCGTTATCCAGCAGCAACGCGCCATGCACCAACACCACCGGGCGTTTGCCACCCAGCCCCTGACGCCAGCGTTGGGCCGTGCCGACCAGTTTTCGGCCATTGAGGTTGACGTTATAGCGGCCGTCGCAGAACGCCCCGTCGATCTCGCCCACCGAAGCCACCCCGCCCCACTCGCGTAGCACCTCGCACAGCGGCAGGCACAGCCGCTCGTAGGCATTTTCGATGCGCCCATGGTCACCTTCACTGCGCGGCGCCACATAGACCAGCGCCACATTGACCGTGGCATGCGACTGCGGCACCGGTTCACCGCCGGTCTCACGCAACAGCACCGGCCAGCCAGCGATCGCCAGCTCGGCACAGGCGGCTTCGAAGTTGTCCAGGCGGCTCATGCGCCGCGGCATGACCAGGGCATGGTCGGTCGGGCGCCAAAACAGCACACCGCTGTCGCGTTCGCCGCGGCAGACGGCGGCCAGCAGGTCCTGTTCGGCATGCAGGCCTTGTTCAACGGTCAGTACCAGGGGTTGATCGGTCATTGATCCACCTTTGATGTTGTTATCGATCCCCGCAGGTTCAACACAGCCACAAGGGTGCCAAAGAACCTGTGGGTGCGGGTTTACCCGCGAAAGGGCCATTACAGGCATACAAAAAAGCCGGCAGTCACGCCGGCTTCGTTTCGATCAGTCCAGTGGCTGAACAGTCTTCTTCACCTGCTCAGGGAAGAACAACCGCTGCAATTCCAGCCCAGGCTGATCAGCGCGCATGAACGCCTCACCCACCAGGAACGAGTAAACCTCGTTGATTGCCATCAGCTCTACATCGGCCCGGTTGAGGATACCGCTCTCGGTAATCGCCAGGCGATCACGCGGAATACGCGGCAGCAGGTCAAGGGTGGTTTCCAGGCTGACCTCGAAGGTGTGCAGGTTGCGGTTGTTCACCCCCACCAGCGGCGTGTCGAGGGTTTTCAACGCACGCTCCAGCTCATCGCCGTCATGCACTTCGACCAACACATCAAGGCCTACAGCCTTGGCTGTGGCAGCCAGTTCGGCCATCTTCACGTCATCCAGCGCCGAGACGATCAACAGCACGCAGTCAGCGCCCAGTGCACGGGCCTCGACGATCTGGTAGGGGTCGATCATGAAATCCTTGCGGATCACCGGCAGCGACACTGCCGCGCGCGCCTGCTGCAGGTACACATCAGCGCCTTGGAAGTAATCCACATCGGTCAACACCGACAGGCAGGTCGCCCCGCCCTTCTCGTAGCTGACGGCGATTTCCGCTGGCACGAAGTGCTCGCGTATCACGCCCTTGCTCGGCGACGCCTTCTTGATCTCGGCAATGACCGCCGGCTGCTTGCGCTTGGCCTGCTCGATCAGCGCATTGGCAAAACCACGTGGCGCGTCGGCGGCCTTGGCCAGGCGCTCCAGCTCAGCCAGGCTGACCCGGGCACTGCGCTCGGCCACTTCCTCAACTTTGCGGGCGATGATCTTTTCCAGCACGGTCGGTACGCTCATGCTTCGTTCTCCAGCTTGAATACGGCGGTGAAGGCACCCAGCTCCTGCAGTTTTTCCCAGGCAAGGCCGGTGTGCAGCACGTCATGGGCAAGTTCCACGCCCTGTGCCAGGGTCATGGCATGATCCGCGGCGTACAGCGCGGCGCCCGCATTGAGCACGATCATTTCCGCGGCTTTCTGGCCGTTCTCGGTCTTGCGTCGGCCCAGGGCATCACGAATCAGCTCGTAGGAGGCCTGTGGGCCTTCGACCGCCAGGCCATGCAGGCTCTGGCTCTTCATGCCGAGGTCTTCCGGCTCTACCCAATACTCGGTGATCTGGCCATTTTTCAGCTCGGCGACAAACGTCGGCGCCGCCAGGCTGAACTCGTCCAGGCCGTCCTTGGAATGCACCACCAGCACGTGCTTGCTGCCCAACCGCTGCAGCACTTCGGCCAGCGGGCGGCACAGGGCCTGGGTGAACACGCCGACCACCTGGTGCTTCACACCGGCCGGATTCGTAAGCGGGCCCAGCATGTTGAACAGGGTGCGCAGGCCCAACTCACGGCGCGGGCCAGCGGCGTACTTCATTGCCTTGTGATGGCTCTGGGCAAACATGAAGCCGATGCCCAGGCTGTCGATGCAGCGGGCGACCTGCACCGGGGTCAGGTTCAGGTAGATGCCAGCGGCTTCCAGCAGGTCGGCGCTACCGCTCTTGCCCGAGACCGCACGGTTACCGTGCTTGGCCACCGGGCAACCGGCAGCAGCGAGCACAAACGAGGAGGCGGTGGAGACGTTAAAGATGTTGGCGCCATCGCCACCGGTGCCGACGATATCGACCACCCCATCGAGGCTCTTCAGCTCGACCTTGTCGGCCAGCTCACGCATCACCGACACCGCGCCGACGATCTCGTCGATGCTCTCGCTTTTCATGCGCATGCCCATCAGGAAGGCGCCGATCTGCGCCTCACTGCATTGACCGGTCATGATCTGACGCATGACGTCGCTCATTTCTTCGGTGGACAAGTCCAGATGACCGACGATGCGGCTCAGCGCGCTCTTGATATCCATGTTCGATCCTTAGCGGCGGCCGCCGGTCTGCTTGAGGAAGTTGGCGAACAGCTCGTGGCCCTGCTCGGTGAGGATGGACTCGGGGTGGAACTGCACCCCTTCGATATTCAGGGTTTTGTGGCGCAGGCCCATGATCTCGTCGACCGTACCGTCTGCATGGGCAGTCCAGGCAGTGACCTCCAGGCAATCGGGCAGGGTTTCACGCTTGACCACCAGGGAGTGGTAGCGAGTCACGGTCAGCGGGTTGTTGAGGCCGGCGAACACGCCCAGGTCGCGGTGCAGCACGGGGCTGGTCTTGCCGTGCATCACCTGGCGGGCACGCACGACGTCGCCGCCAAATGCCTGACCGATGGACTGGTGGCCCAGGCAGACGCCCAGAATCGGCAGCTTGCCAGCAAAGTGCAGGATCGCCTCAATCGACACACCCGCCTCGCTCGGCGTGCAGGGGCCAGGGGAGACAACGATGCGCTCCGGGTTGAGGGCTTCGATTTCAGCGATGGTCATTTCGTCATTGCGAATGACCTTGACCTCGGCACCTAGCTCGCCGAGGTATTGGACGACGTTGTAAGTGAATGAGTCGTAGTTGTCGATCATCAGTAACATCGGGCTAAACCTCTTGAATCTACTGACTTCAGAATACGAACCTTCCTACACCGCCCGCAGCATGGCATTGCCACTAAGGGCATTCGGAAACGGATAAGAAGGCAAACAGAAACGGGCCGGGCTGGCCGGCAGGAGATAAAGTCAGGCGCGCCAACGCCAACGGGCGTGGGCCTTGATAACGCGCATCAAGAGTTTGCTGACGATCAACACAGGATAGGTCTCGCTCATACGTCCCGGCACAGTAGCCTACCGGGGCGATGGGCGCAATATGCCTGTAAACACGGGGAAACGAATGGACTTGGGAGACAAGCCCCGCGATTTGCTATGGTCGATCGGGTAGTCCTCATAAAAACAAAGAAAAGGATGTTCTCTGATGCGAAAAGCTCCCTTGTTGCGCTTTACCCTCGCCTCTTTGGCCCTGGCCTGCAGCCAGGCATTCGCTGCCCCTTCCCCTTATTCGACCTTGATCGTATTTGGCGACAGCCTGAGTGACGCCGGCCAATTTCCTGACCTGACCGGCGGTACGGCAGGCCAGCGTTTCACCAACCGCGATGCCGACGGTAACTTCGCGCCGGTTTCGCCAATGATTCTTGGCGGTCGGCTGGGCATCGAGCAAGACGAACTCAACCCCTCCACGTCGGTCGGCATCCGGCCTGATGGCAACAACTGGGCAGTGGGCGGCTACACGACGCAGCAGATTCTCGATTCGATCACCGAGTCATCGAAAGTGATCGTCCCCCCCAATGGACCTGCGCCAGGCTTTGTCTTCCGTGAACGCCCCGGCTACCTGGCCAATGGCCTGCGCGCCGACCCCAACGCGCTCTATTACCTCACCGGTGGCGGTAACGACTTCCTCCAGGGCCTGGTGAACAGCCCCGCCGATGCCGCCGCTGCTGGAGGCCGGCTGGCTGCCAGCGCCCAAGCCCTGCAACAAGGCGGCGCCCGCTACATCATGGTCTGGTTGCTGCCCGACCTGGGCCAAACGCCGAACTTCAGCGGCACCCCGCAACAGAACCCGCTGTCGCTGCTGTCGGGCGTGTTCAACCAGTCACTGCTCAATCAACTCGGGCAGATCGACGCCGAGATCATCCCACTGAACATTCCGGTATTACTGGGTGAGGCCTTGGCCAGCCCGACCCAATTCGGCTTGGCTAGCGGCCAGAACCTGGTCGGCACCTGCTACAGCGGTCAAGGCTGCGTCGAAAACCCGGTCTACGGCATCAACGGCGCCACTCCGGACCCAACCAAACTGCTGTTCAACGACTCGGTACACCCGACCATTGCCGGCCAGCAGTTGATAGCCGACTACGCCTACTCGATCATCTCCGCCCCCTGGGAACTGACCCTGTTGCCGGAAATGGCCCACGCCACCCTGCGCGCCCACCAGGACGAGCTGCGCAACCAGTGGCAAACGCCCTGGCAAGCCGTGGGGCAATGGCAGGCCTTCGTCGCCACCGGCGCGCAGGACTTGGACTTTGACGGCCAGCGCAGCGCGGCCAGCGGCGACGGCCGCGGCTACAACCTGACCCTGGGTGGCAGCTACCGTTTGAACGATGCCTGGCGCCTGGGCCTGGCGGGTGGCGTATACCGGCAGAAACTGGAGGCGGGTGAACAGGACTCGGACTACAAGCTCGACAGCTACCTGGCCACGGCGTTCGCCCAATACCGCCAGGACCGCTGGTGGGCCGATGCTGCACTGACGGCCGGGCACCTGGACTACAGCGACCTCAAACGCACCTTCGCACTGGGCGTGAATGACCGCAGCGAAAAAGGCGATACCGATGGCGAAGCGTGGGCGGTGACGGGCCGGCTGGGTTACAACCTGGCCGCTGAGAGCAGCCCGTGGCAACTGGCGCCGTTCATCAGCGCCGACTATGCCCGGGTCAAGGTCGATGGTTATGACGAGAAGAGCGGGCGCTCGACAGCGCTGGGCTTCGATGACCAGGAACGGACCTCGCGGCGGCTGGGCATCGGGCTGTTAGGCAGTGTGCAGGTGGCAACGGGGACGCGGCTGTTTGCCGAGGTTGCCCAGGAGCACGAGTTCGAGGATGACCAACAGGACGTGACGATGCACCTGACGACGTTGGCAGCGCACGACTTCACCCTGACCGGGTTTACGCCGCACAGTGACCTGACCCGGGCCAGCTTGGGCTTGAGCCATGAGCTTATGGCAGGGGTGCATGTGCGAGGGAATTACAACTGGCGCAAAAGTGATGAGTTGACGCAGCAGGGGGTGAGCCTGGCGGTAAGCTTGGACTTCTGAGTAGTTTGGGCGCTGAGGAAGCGGGTTCACCCGCTCCCTCATGCCGGCAAGGGGCTGCCAGCAGCCCCCAATTCCCAGCATCACTTGGCGGACGTCTGCTCAGCCAAGGCCACCGCGCGGAACATTGCGCGGCGCTTGTTGATGGTTTCTTCCCACTCCAGCGCCGGCACGGAGTCGGCCACGATGCCGCCACCCGCCTGCACATGCAGCTCGCCGTCCTTGATCACCGCAGTGCGGATGGCAATCGCGGTGTCCATGTTGCCGTTCCAGGCAAAGTAGCCCACTGCACCACCGTAAACGCCACGCTTGACCGGCTCCAGCTCGTCGATGATCTCCATGGCGCGGATTTTCGGTGCACCCGACAAGGTGCCGGCTGGCAGAATCGCCCGCAATGCATCCATGGCGGTAAGGCCTTCACGCAGTTGCCCGGTGACGTTGGAAACGATGTGCATCACGTTGGAGTAACGCTCGATCACCATCTTCTCGGTCAGGCGCACGCTGCCGGTCGAGGACACACGGCCCACGTCGTTGCGGCCCAGGTCGATCAGCATCAGGTGCTCGGCAATCTCCTTCTCGTCCGACAGCAAGTCGTCTTCCAGTGCACGGTCGGCTTCTTCCGTCGCACCCCGTGGGCGCGTACCGGCGATCGGGCGTACGGTGACCAGGTTGTCCTCGACACGCACCAGCACTTCAGGCGAACTGCCGACCACATGGAAGTCGCCGAAATTGAAGAAGTACATGTACGGCGTCGGGTTGAAGCAGCGCAACGCACGGTACAGGTCGATGGGCGCAGACTTGAAGTCGATCGACATGCGCTGGGACGGCACCACCTGCATGCAGTCACCGGCCAGGATGTACTCCTTGATGCGGCCAACCGCGTTCTCGTAATCCTCGCGGGTATAGCTGGAACGGAATTCCGGCTCGGCGGCGAGCGGGCCGCTCAGGTCCAGGCCACGGCGCGGGGTAATCGGCTGGCGCAGGGTCTCCAGCAACCCGGCCAGGCGAGCCTTGCCCTGTTCGAAGGCTTGCTCTTCGGCCGGGTCGACCAGCACGATTGCATGCATCTTGCCCGCCAGGTTGTCGAACACCACCACGGCGTCAGACACCATCAGCAGGATATCCGGCACGCCCAGCGGGTCCGGGTTCGGGCTCGCGCCCAGACGCTTCTCCACATAGCGTACGCAGTCATAGCCGAAGTAGCCGACCAGCCCGCCGTTGAAACGCGGCAGCCCAGGAATATCCGCGACCTTGTAGCGGTCCTTGAACGACTCGACGAAGGCCAGCGGGTCGTCGACGTCGTGGCGCTCTACCTCGACGCCATCCTGCAGGATACTGACGTGGTAGCCATGCACACGCATCACCGTGCGCGATGGCAGGCCGATCATCGAGTAACGCCCCCACTTCTCGCCGCCCTGTACGGATTCGAGCAAATAGGAGTTGGGCTGGTCGGCCAGTTTCAGGTAGATCGACAGCGGCGTGTCGAAGTCGGCCAGGGTTTCACAGGCCAGGGGGATGCGGTTGTAGCCGGCAGCGGCCAGGCGCAGGAATTCTTCGCGGGTCATGAGTAGCCTCGTGGCAAGCAGCAGTAAGGTCAGGCAAACGGACGGGCCGGCAGCGGCCGGCGAGCAGAAGTCAGGCGCGCCAACGCCAACGGGCCAGGGCCTTGATGACTTTCATCCAGAATTTGCCAGTAACCGCCACGGTGGACTCTCTGTCTTGTGAGGCTTGAAGGTCCGCCAACGTTATCCCAGTGGCCGGGTCTGCGCAACCGGGCAGCAATGCACGCAGGTCGTCGATCACCAGGCTCGGCGATTCGTCGTTGATCGGCCGGCCGTGGTTGTAGCCGTAGGTCAGGCCCACGCACTGCACACCCGCGGCCTTGGCGGCCAGCACATCGCTGCGCGAATCGCCGACGAACAGCGACTGTTGCGGCGTGACACCGGCCATCTGCATGACGAACAGCAGTGCCGCGGGGTCGGGTTTCTTTTGTGGCAGGGTGTCTCCGCCGATGATCCAGCGGAAGTAGCGACCGATCTTCATCTGGTCGAGCAGCGGGGCGACGAAGCGCTCGGGCTTGTTGGTGATCAGCGCCATCTCCACGCCTTGCTTGCGCAGCCAGCGCAGGGTGTCGCGCACGCCGGGGTAGACCACGGTCAGTTCATGGCTTTCGGCATAAGCCTCCATGAACAGCGCCAGCGCCTGTTCGGCCAGCGCATCGTCCACCGAGGCATGCTCGATGCCCCCGGCCAGCGCCCGGCGCACCAGCACCTGGGCACCGTTGCCAACCCAGTGGCGTACGGCGTCCAAGCCCGCTGGCGGGCGCCCAAGTTCGAGCAGCATGCGGTCCACGGCGGCGGCCAGGTCTGGCACGGAGTCGATCAGGGTACCGTCCAGATCGAACATCACCAGCCTTGGCAGCGTCCCTGGGAACAGCTGCTCGAAGCCGCTCATGGGCGGGCCTGGGCCAGTTCGGCGCGCATTTTGGCGATCACTTCCTGATAGTCCGGGGCATTGAAGATGGCCGAACCGGCAACGAAGGTGTCAGCGCCAGCAGCGGCGATTTCGCGGATATTGTTGACGTTGACGCCACCGTCGATTTCCAGACGGATATCCCGGCCACTGGCGTCGATCAGCGCGCGCGCCTCACGCAGCTTGTCGAGGGTGCCGGGGATGAACTTCTGCCCGCCAAAGCCTGGGTTGACGCTCATCAGCAGGACCATGTCGACTTTGTCCATCACATACTTGAGGACATCGAGGCTGGTCGCCGGGTTGAACACCAGGCCAGCCTTGCAACCACCGTCGCGGATCAGCTGCAGCGAGCGGTCGATGTGCTGGCTGGCTTCCGGGTGGAAGGTGATGTAGGTGGCGCCGGCGTCGATGAAGTCTCCGATGATACGGTCGACCGGGCTGACCATCAGGTGCACATCGATCGGGGCAGTCACGCCGTACTTGCGCAGGGCGGTGCACACCATCGGGCCGATGGTCAGGTTGGGGACGTAGTGGTTGTCCATCACATCGAAGTGAACGATGTCGGCACCCGCGGCCAGCACCTTGTCGACGTCCTCGCCCAGGCGGGCGAAATCGGCGGAGAGAATGGAGGGGGCAATAGCGTAGGGCTGCATGGCGCACCTGTAGGTCAGAATCACGGTGGCGCGCATTGTAACTCAGGCGAACGGGTAGAGGCTGATTGGTATCAATCCGTGTCGACCGGCTGTTTCAACCTGTACCGGCCTCTTCGCGGGGCAAGCCCGCTCCCACAGGGACCTCACAGTGTTCGGAGCTGTGGGAGCGGGCTTGCCCCGCGAAGAGGCCGGCACAGGCAACATCAATCAAGCAGGCTGCTGGGTTCTCAGCTTCTCACTGCGCCCACGCAACCACTCCAGGGTCAGCAGCACCACCACCGAAAACGCGATCAGTAACGTGGCCGCTGCCGCAATGGTCGGGCTCAGGTTCTCGCGGATACCGCTGAACATCTGCCGTGGCAAGGTCGCCTGCTCAGGCCCGGCGAGGAACAACGTCACCACCACCTCGTCGAACGACGTCGCAAAGGCAAACAGCGCACCCGAGATCACCCCCGGGGCGATCAACGGCAGCGTTACCCGGCGGAACGCCACCAGCGGCGAAGCGCCCAGGCTGGCCGCCGCGCGCACCAGGTTGTAGTTGAAGCCCTGCAACGTCGCCGACACGGTGATGATGACGAACGGCACACCCAATACCGCATGCACCAGGATCAACGAGGTAAAGCTGTTGCCCATCCCCAATGGCGCGAAGAACAGGTAACTGGCCACACCGATGATCACCACCGGCACCACCATCGGCGAAATCACCAGCGCCATCACCAGCGACTTGCCCGGGAAGTCGCCGCGGGTCAGGCCAATCGCCGCCAACGTACCGAACACCATCGCCAGCACCGTGGCCGCCGGGGCGACGATGATGCTGTTCTTCAGCGCCCGCATCCACTCGGCAGAGCCGAAGAAGTCCTGGTACCACTGCAGCGAAAAGCCCTGCAACGGGTACACCAGAAAGCTGCCACTGTTGAACGACAGCGGCACGATCACCAGCACCGGCAAGATCAGAAACAGCAGGATCAAGCCGCAAAGAATGCGCAGGCTGTAGTACCAGACCCGCTCCACGGGTGACATGTAAGGGCTCAGCATGACAAGGCTCCTCAGCTCAGGCGCAGGCGGCTGGCGCCGACCAGCCAGCTATAGATCAGGTACAACAGCACGGTCGCCAGCAGCAGCAGCCCGCCCAGCGCGGTCGCCATGCCCCAGTTGATGCTGGTGTTGGTATAGAAGGCCACGAAGTAGCTGACCATCTGGTCGTTCGGGCTGCCCAGCAATGCCGGGGTGATGTAGTAGCCAATCGCCAGGATGAACACCAGCAGGCAGCCCGCGCCAACACCGGCGTAGGTCTGCGGGAAGTACACCCGCCAGAAGCTGGCGAACGGGTGGCAACCCAGCGAGATGGCCGCACGCATGTAGCTGGGCGAAATGCCCTTCATCACGCTGTACAGCGGCAGGATCATGAACGGCAGCAGGATATGGACCATCGAGATGTACACACCGGTGCGGTTGAACACCAGCTCCAGCGGTTCATCGATGATGCCCATGGCCATCAGCGCACTGTTGATCAACCCGCCCGACTGCAGCAGCACGATCCACGCCGCCACCCGCACCAGGATCGAGGTCCAGAACGGCAATAGCACCAGAATCATCAGCAGGTTGCTCTGCCGGGCCGGGAGATTGGCCAGCAAGTACGCCAGCGGGTAGGCCAGCACCAGGCAGATGGCGGTGATCACCACCCCCATCCACAGGGTGCGGGCAAAGATATCCAGGTAAATGGCCTGGTCAGGCGTGGCCTTGGCCAGCTCGCCAAGGTCATCGATACGGTGGTCGAGCGACGCCAGCAGGTAGAACGAGGTGACCGAGCTGGTATTGCGGCGGATCGCCTGCCAGTAGGCCGGGTCGCCCCAACGCTCATCGAGGGTTTGCAGTGCTTCTTTATAAGAGGCAGGTTCAGCCTTGAACGGCAACGCTCGGGCGGTCTTGGTCAACAGGCTGCGGTAGCCCGCCAGTTCCATGTTCAGGCGCTTGGAGAGGTCGCCCAGGGTCTGGTTCTTGCGCGACTCAGCCAGGTCCTGGCTCAGTGCCTTGTATACCGCCTCACCGGGCAAGCTCTTGCCATCCCACTGCGACACCGCTTCGACGGTACGCGGCAGGCCGGCGACCACCTCCGGGTTGCCGACGCTCTTGTACAACAGCGCAGCGATCGGCACCAGAAACACCAGCAGAAGGAACAGCGCCAGCGGCGCGATCAACGCCTGCGCCTTCCAGCGGTTGACCCGCTCGGCGTGCTTGAGGCGCTGCTTGAGACTTGGACCTGCGCCTTCGTTGAGGGGCACTGCAATGGCCATGGCGAACTCCGTAAAAACCGGCTGAAATCAGGGCTGCTGCGCAGCCATCGCCGGCAAGCCGGCTCCCACAGATACAGCGTTGGGCTCAGGCGCTACGCCTGGCCTGTGGGAGCCGGCTTGCCGGCGATGAGCCGCGTAGCGGCTCCTTGTCGTTTACTTCTTCGCCGCCCAGGCGTTGAAGCGTTGTTCCAGCTGCTCGCTGTTGTCAGCCCAGAAGGCCACGTCGATCTGCACCTGATTGGCAATGTTCTCAGGCGTGGTCGGCATGTCTTTCTTCACCTCGTCCGACAGCAGGCTGACGGCCTTGGTATTGGCCGGGCCGTAGGCGATGTTCTCGGAGTAGGTTTTCTGCTGCTCGGGCTGAACGCTGTAGGCGATGAACTTCTTCGCCTCTTCGACGTTCTTGGCGCCTTTTGGAATTGCCCAGGCATCGAAGTCGTAGATGCCGCCGTTCCACACCACCTTGAGGTTGCTCTCTTTCTGCACGGCGGCGATCCGGCCGTTATAGGCCGAGCTCATGACCACGTCGCCCGAGGCCAGGAACTGCGGCGGTTGGGCGCCGGCTTCCCACCACTGAATGCTGGGTTTGAGTTCGTCGAGCTTCTTGAAGGCGCGGTCTTGGCCTTCCTTGGTTGCCAGCACCTTGTACACATCCTTGGGCGCAACGCCATCGGCCATCAGTGCGAATTCCATCGTGTACTTGGCACCTTTGCGCAGGCCACGCTTGCCCGGGAACTGCTTGGTGTCCCAGAAATCGGCCCAACTGGTAGGCGCAGTCTTGAGCTTGTCGGCGTTGTAGGCCAGTACCGTCGACCAGACGAAGAAGCCCACGCCGCATTGCTGGATGGCACCCGGCACATAGTCGGCTGCATCGCCGAACAGCGCAGGGTCGAGTTCTTCGAACATGCCCTCGTCGCAACCGCGGGACAGCTCTGGCGACTCGACTTCCACCAGGTTCCAGGACACGCTCTTGGTGTCGACCATGGCCTTGACCTTGGCCATTTCACCGTTGTACTCACCGGCGACGATCTTGCCGTTACCCGCTTTTTCCCAAGGCTCGTAGAACGCCTTGACCTGGGCGGCCTTGTTGGCGCCACCGAAAGAGATCACGGTCAGGTCGGCCGCCATGGCCTGGCCAGCGGCGAACAGCCCTAGGGCCAGGGCGGTCAGTTTCAACTGCTTGTGCATTATTATTCTCTCCACAGTACAGGGTTGGTGAAGCAATCCATCAATGGGCTTCGGCAATCGGATCGAGCGCGCGGGCGTGCTCCACCTCCCAGCCCAGCGGTACCACATCGCCCACGGCCAGTGCCGGGTCGAGCTCGGCGATCGGCTGCTTCACGAAGAAGTCGGCCTTGCCACAGACTTCCAGGCGCACACGTACGTGGTCGCCCAGGTAAATGAACTCGGCCACACGGCCAGAGAAGCGGTTGACGCAATTTTCGCTGTGGCCATTGAGGCGCACCCGTTCCGGGCGGATCGACAAGGTCACCGGCTCGCCGGCCTGGCCGACATTCACCGCCAGCGCCTCGACCCGCTCGCCCCGCGCCAGTTGCACCTGGCAGCGATGGCCATCACTGGCCAGCAGGGTGCCGTTGATGCGGTTGTTCTCACCGATGAAGTTGGCGACGAAGGTGTTGCACGGCTTTTCATAGAGGGTGCGTGGGTCGGCGATCTGCTGGATTTCGCCCTGGTGGAACACCGCCACCCGGTCAGACATGGTCAGCGCCTCACCCTGGTCGTGGGTCACATACACCACAGTCACCCCCAGGCGCTGGTGGATATGCTTGATCTCCATCTGCATGTGTTCACGCAGCTGCTTGTCGAGTGCGCCCAGGGGTTCGTCCATCAGCACCAGCTGTGGCTCAAACACCAAGGCCCGCGCCAGGGCCACCCGCTGCTGCTGGCCACCGGACAGCTGGCCGGGGTAGCGTTTGGCAAAGGCATTGAGCTGCACCATGTTGAGCACACGCTTGACCCGCTCGCTGATGTCGGTCTTGCTCAGGTTGCGCACGGTCAGCGGGAAGGCCAGGTTTTCGGCCACGGTCATGTGTGGGAACAGCGCGTAGTTCTGGAACACCATGCCGATGTCGCGCTTGTGCGGCGGCACGTTGTTGATCGAACGCCCGGCCAGCTGGATCTCGCCGGCGGTGGGGGTTTCGAAACCGGCCAGCATCATCAGGCTGGTGGTCTTGCCCGAGCCGGACGGGCCGAGCAAGGTGAGGAACTCGCCCTTGCGGATGTCCAGGTTGAGGTCTTTGACGATCAGCGACTCGCCGTCGTAGCTCTTCTGCACACCACGGAAGCTGACCAGCGTTTCGCTGGTTGCAGCGTTCGAATTCGCCTCGCTCATGCCTGCACCTTCTTGTTGGATGACTGCGTAGGCAAAGACTAGACAAGACGCAAGCGCCCGAAAATCGGGGGTACTGAGAGAATGCCATCATCCAGATGGAAGATTCTGTGTAGGGACCGCCCTACAAGAATGGCGGGATTGGAATAGACCTCAGGCACACCACTTCACCTTGTGGGAGCGGGCTTGCCCCGCGAATACGCCACCCCAGGCAATGAGGTTGAGCTTGCCGGCCCTTTCGCGGGGCAAGCCCGCTCCCACAGTACTCGCTCATTGCCAACCGTCAGGCCATGTCGCAACCAGAACACTCAGACCAGCTTGTGCTCCATGGCGTACTTCACCAGTTCCGCCAGCGAGTTCACCTTGAGCTTCTGCATCAACCGCGCCTTGTGGGTACTGATGGTCTTGCTCGACAGCGCCAGTTGCTGGGCAATGTCGTTGACGTTGGCGCCCTGGGCCAGGCGCTCGAACACCGAAAACTCCCGCTCCGAGAGCAGGGTGTGCAACGGCCGGGACTCGGTCAGGCCCACCTCGAAGACCATGCGGTCGGCCAACGCTGGGTCGATATAGCGCCCGCCCCCGGCCACCCGCCGAATAGCGGTCAGCAATAAGGCAGGGTCACTGTCCTTGGTGGCATAACCTGCGGCACCGGCCTTGAGCGCCCGCGCCGCCATCTGCGCCTCGTCATGCATCGACAACATCAGGATCGCCGGAGGGTCGTTCAGGGCGCGGATTCTGGGGATGGCCTCAAGGCCGCTGACGCCGGGCATCGAGATATCCAGCAACACCACTTCACACGGCATATGGCGCAAGGCTTCGAGCAACTGCTCGCCATTGCCGGCCTCGCCCACCACTTGCATGTCCTTGGCCAGGCCAATCAATTGCTTGATGCCTTCACGGACAATGGTGTGGTCTTCCGCCACCAGCACTCGAATCACGATCGGTCTCCTACTCCAACGGAATGGCCACGCTCAGGCTGGTGCCCTCGCCCGGTTCACTGTCCAGCGTCATGCTGCCCCCCAGCATCAGCACGCGCTCACGCACGCCCACCAGGCCGAACGAGGTGGGCCGGGTCTGATCGCGGCAAAAACCCGTGCCGTCGTCGCTGACGGTCATGCGCAATTGCCCCGCTTCACGCACCAGTTCGATCTCTACGCTGTGCGCCTGGGCATGGCGCATGACATTGGTCAGCGCCTCCTGAAGGATACGAAACAGCCCGGTCGCCTTGGCATCACTCAATGCTGGCAGATTATCCGGTACCTGCACCAGGCAGGGAATCTGTGTACGCGCCTCGAAACGCCGTGCTTGCCACTCGATGGCCGAGGCGATACCAGCGTCGAGAATGGGCGGGCGCAATGCCGTGGCCACGTCGCGCACCAGCTGGAACAGCTGCGCGATCAGGCGCTTCATGCTCGACAAACGCTCGTTAAGGCCTGGGTCCAGCTCGGCAAAGGCCAGCTCACACATCGAGACTTCGAGCTTGAGCACGGTCAGCATCTGCCCCAGCTCATCATGCACTTCGCGGGCGATGCGGGCCTTTTCTTCTTCGCGCACGCTCTCCAGGTGCGCCGAGAGTTCGCGCAGTTGCTCTTGGGAGCGCGCCAACGCCAGTTCTGCCCGCTTGCCCTGGGTGATGTCCCAGACGATACCGTCCCACACCACCCGGCCATCGGCCAGGCGCCGGGTACTGGCCTTGATGTCGGCCCAACGCTGTTCACCCTGGCGCGTGAGGATGCGCCCTTGCCAGGACCAGTCCTGGTTGCTGGCCAAGGCCAGGTCCTGCACCCGGTGATAGTCGCTGCGGTCTTCGGGGTGCACCAGGTTGCGCAGCCCCATCTGCGGGTGCTGGATTTCGGCAGGTGCGTAGCCGACCAAGGCCTCGCTGCCTTCGCTAATGTAGGGGAACTCCAGGTCGCCTTCGGCCGGGTCACGTTCCAGCCGGAACACCAGCCCCGGCACGTTGCCGGCGATGCCTTTAAGGCGCGCTTCACTTTCGCGCAGCGCTGCCAGTGCGCGGTGGCGCTCAGTGACATCAGCGATGTACACCACCAGGTACTCGGCATCACGAAAACGCAGGAAGCTTAACGAAAGCTCCACCGGCAACACGCTGAGGTCGGCGCGCTGGCAGTGGGTCTCGAATTGCCCCACACCCCCTTCGCCCGCCCGCGCGCCGCGCCAAAGCTCCAGCCAACGGTCCATGTTCAAGTTTGGCTCGAAGTCGCTCAGCGGGCGTTCCAGCAACGCGCCCTCACCATAGCCCAGCATGCGCTCTGCGGCATGGTTGGCATAACGGACATGGCTGTCCCAATTGACCCACAAAATGCCCACGGTGCTCTGGTCGATGGCGAACTGGCTCAGCCGCAGCGCCTCTTCACGCACTTGGCGCTCAGCCAGGTTCTCACGGGTGGCCAGCAGGCTACGTTCCAGTTGGCGCTGCTGGCGGCGCTGCCAGATCAACGTGACCAGCGCACACAGCAACAACATGCCAAACAGCATGGCGAGGTTTTGCCAGAAGCCTGCCGACTCGCTCAAGCGTGGGTACTTGGGTTGCAACCAGCGTTGGTGAAGTTGTTCCAAGGCCTTGGCCGGCATGGCCTGCAGGCCACGTTCAAGCACGTCGGCCAGCAACGGCCAGTCGCGCCGCGAACCCACCCGCAGCAGCTGCGGCAGGCCAATATCGCCAACCACCGCCAGCTCGCCGAACTCGCTTTCACGCGACAGGCGGCTGAGCTGGGCTTCATCGAGCACCGCGTAGCTGGCCTGGCCACCCACGACCAACTGCAAGGCCTCGCGCTCGTTGGGCACGCCCTGCAGGTTGAGCGTGCCGTAGTTGCTGCGCAGGTAGTCTGCCAACGGGCTGGGCATGCGCACCGCGACGCGCTGATCGGGTTCGAGTTTTTCAAGCTCGACGGCCATGGCGCCTGTGCGTGGGCCGACCACCAGCTGCGGCACGCGCATGTACGGGTCGCTGAACAGCCACAGGCGCAGGCTTGCCGGGGTTTGTGTAAGGCCGGGGGCAAAATCGATTTCACCGGCCTGCAACGCGTGCTCGAGGCTGGCCTGGTCAGCAAAGTTGCGCCAGGTGAGGTCCAGCCTCAGTGCCTGCGCCAACGCGTTCACCAACTCGACGTTGGCCCCGTACAGTTGCTGCAAGCGCCGGTCGAACTGCGCATAAGGCGCTTGCAGCACCAGGCCGACGCGCAGGCTGCGGTGGGTGTCCAACCACTGCTGTTGCGCGGGTTCAAGGGCAACGCTCGGCACGGCTTCAGGCCTTGCCAAGGCGATCAAGGGCAGCCACAAGCAGCCGATAACCAACAGGCGACGCATTCGCTTCATCTACACGCTCGTCTTGGCAAGGGCGGCCCTAACATGGCCGTCGCGGGCAAATACTATTAGGCTGCCGGTATCATTCTGGCCTTGGGTTGACGCATGTCCACACTTTATCGCACGACGCTGGCAATGTGCTGCCTAGCCTCGATCCTTCCGCTTGGGGCCATGGCCGCCGACGCTGAAAAACCACCGACCACCGCCGAAGCCCCACCGGCCGAAGCCACCCGCCCGCCCCTGCTGGAACGCAGTCAGGAAGACGCCCTGGCCCTGGAGCGCCTGGTGCCCAAGGCCGAGCAGCAAACCCTGCAGGCGGGTGCCGAAAGCTTCCTGGCCCTGTGGAAGCCGGCCAACAGCAGCGACCCCAAAGGTGCGGTGATCCTCGTGCCCGGTGCCGGTGAAACGGCCGACTGGCCGAACGCCGTCGGCCCGTTGCGGCGCAAGTTCCCCGATGTGGGCTGGCACAGCCTCAGCGTCAGCCTGCCCGACCTGCTTATCGATAGCCCGCAGGCGCGTGTCGAAGCCAAGCCCGCAGCGGCCCCTGCCAAGGACGAGGGCGAAACAGCGCCCGCCAAAGACACACCGACCGATGCCAACGCCAACGTCGCCCAGGCGACTGCCGCCGACCCCGACACAGCAGAAAGCACCGATGCCGCACAGGCCAGCGAGCAGAATGACCCGGCCGACGCCGAGCGTATCTTCGCCCGCCTCGACGCGGCGGTGGCTTACGCGCAACAGCATGACTCACGCAGCATCGTGCTGATCGGCCATGGCAGTGGCGCGTACTGGGCAGCCCGCTACCTGAGCGAGAAACAACCCGCGCAGGTGCAAAAGCTGGTGATGATCGCCGCGCAGACGCCGGCACGGGTGGAACATGACCTGGAAAGCCTCGCGCCGACCCTCAAGGTGCCGACCGCCGACGTGTATTACGCCACCCGCACGGGCGATCGCCGTGCAGCGGAACTGCGCTTGCAGGCCAGCAAACGGCAGAAGGACAGCCAGTTCCGCCAGTTGTCGCTGATTGCCATGCCCGGTAACAAAGCTGCTGAACAGGAACAGTTGTTCCGCCGGGTGCGCGGGTGGATGAACCCGCAAGAGTGAGCTGAAATCGATGGGGGTGCTTTGCACCCCTTTCGCGACACAAGGCCGCTCCCACAATTTTGCGCAAAGCCCGAGGGATGCACAGCACTTGTGGGAGCGGCCTTGCGCCGCGAAAAGGGGCGCAAAGCGCCCGCGCTTTTCTACAACCCCCGCCGCTTGCGAATCAGCGCATACGCCTGATGCAACTCCCGGGTCCGCTCGGTCGCTGCACGCACCTGGGCATCCGTGGCACCGCTGCCCGCCAGCTTGTCCGGGTGATGACGGCTAACCAGCCGGCGATATGCCTGCTTGACCTTGTCGCCCTCGGTATCTGCCTCCACGGCCAGCAGGCGCATGGCTGCCGCATAGGTCATGGTGCCGCCGTCCAGCCCGGACTTGCGCGGTTCGTACTCCAACGACAGGGCTTGCACCTGCCGCCGGCTCAAGCCCAGCTTCTGCCCCCAGTCCAACAGCAAGTCGCGCTCTTTGGCGCCGACCTTGCCGTCGGCCCAGACCATGCGCCAACAGGCGCGCAAGGTCCCCTCGGCGGCATGCGGCTGCTCGCGGATACGACGCAGGTGGCCGGCCAGTCGGTCCTTGCCGGCCTTGCCGCGGTTGAACGCGGCAATGGCCCGCAGCCGGGCCGCGTCGGCCAGGTCCAGGCGCACCATCTCTTGGCGTGCCTGCTGGATATGTTGCTCGGCAACCCGGCCATCGCACTTGGCCAGCCTGCCCAGCAGCACGAACAGCAATTCTTCGTCACGCAAGGCCGGGCGCCCGCCCAAGCGCTCGCGCAGGTCCTCCCAGCCGCGCACCTGCAGGCGCCGGTCCATGGCCTGCCCTACCAGGGCACCGAGCAGGGCGCCCGGGATGCTGGCGACGGCAAAACCGGCACCGGCACCAATCACCGTGCTTGGCCACCACATGTCAGGCGCGCTCGCCGATCAGGCGTTCAGCCTGCGCCAGGCGCTCGAGCGTACCGACGTCGACCCAATGGCCACGGTAGTGCTCACCACTGACCTTGCCCTGCGCCATGGCCTGACGCAGCAGGGGCGCCAACTTGAAAGCACCCGGCTGGCAACCGGCGAACAACGCTGGGTCCAGCACCGACAGGCCACTGAAGGTCAGGGTACCCGGTGCGTCGTCGCCATCCACGACCTGCTGGGCTACCAGGCGGAAGTCGCCACGGCCGTGATGGCCAGGGTTGTCGACCAGCACCAGATGCGCCAGGCCCGCAAGCGGCGCTTGCAGGCGAGCGAAATCGTAGTCGGTCCAGACGTCACCATTGATCAGCAGAAACGGCGCCTCACCCAACAACGGCAGCGCCTTGAAGATCCCGCCACCGGTTTCAAGCGGCTCGCCCTCGGGTGAATAGCGGATGCTCAGGCCGAAGCGGCTGCCATTGCCCAGGTGGTCTTCGATCTGCTGGCCGAGCCAGGCATGGTTGATCACCACCTCGGTAATACCCGCAGCCGCCAAGGCGCGCAGGTGGTATTCGATCAACGGCTGACCGGCGACCGGCACCAGGGGTTTGGGGGTATGCAAGGTCAAAGGGCGCATGCGCTCGCCCTTGCCTGCCGCCAGGATCATCGCCTTCATGCACGCGCTCCGGCCTGGAGTTCCGCGATCAGTTCACCTAGCTCCGCCAACTCGGGGCGGCGCTTGATCACTTCATCTATATAGGCGAAGAAGCGCGGGACGTCTGTCAGGTAACGTGGCTTACCGTCGCGGTGGCAGATGCGGGCGAAAATACCGATGACCTTGAGGTGGCGCTGCACGCCCATCAGGTCGCTGGCACGGTGGAACGCCTCGAAGTCGGCCTGTACCGGAATGCCGGCCGCCTGCGCCTTTTGCCAGTAATCCCGCAGCCAGGCTTCGACACGGGCCTGTGGCCAGCTGAGGAAGGCATCCTTGAACAGGCAGGTGATGTCATAGGTGACCGGGCCATAGACGGCGTCCTGGAAGTCCAGCACGCCTGGGTTTGGCGTGCTCTGCATCAGGTTGCGCGGCATGTAGTCGCGGTGCACCAGCACCTTGGGCTGGGCCAGGGCACTGTCGATCAGCGCCTGGCTCACACGCTGCCAGGTGGCTTGCTGGGCTTCGGTGAGGGTCAAGCCAAGCGCGCGCCCGACGTACCATTCCGGGAACAGTTCGACTTCACGGCGCAGCAGGGCATCGTCGTAGCTCGGCAGTGGCGCGTCCATCGGCAGGCGCTGGAACGCCAGCAGCGCATCGATGGCGTCACTGAACAGGGCATCGGCGTTGTCGGCATCAATGATGTCCAGGTATGTCTGATGGCCCAGGTCGCCCAGCAGCAGGAAACCGCGCTCCAGGTCTTCGGCATGGATTACCGGCACATGCACACCCGCACTGGCCAGCAGGTGATCGATGGCGACGAACGGTCGGCAGTTCTCCTGCGGCGGCGGGGCGTCCATGATCACGAAACTGCGCCCAGCGCCCTGCCAGCGGAAGTAGCGACGGAAGCTCGCATCGCTACTGGCGGCCGTCAGGCTACCTGCTGGCACTTCGCCCCAGGCGTTTTTCAGAAAAAGATTGTTGAGCTGCTCATCGAGCCAGACAGTCAGTTGTTGCAAGCGTACATCGTGATCAGGCATTACAAGGGTCTCCGACGGCCCTAGCCGTCAAGCGGGTCATGCTTTATTATCCAGCATCTTTTTCAGACCATCGAGAGGCGTGCGGCCCCACACGCGGGCAGATGGCACGCAGGAAGCCCGGACTAATAAGATGGCATTGAAATCCCCCGCGTTTCGTAGAAAGTTTCCGTTGCTGGTCACCGGCGGTTTGCTGGCCCTGCAACCTCTGGCCACGTCGTACGTCGTGGCAGCCGAACAGTTCGACTGCCAAGTGTCCGCCTCCGGCGGTTGGGACTGCAAGCCCAAGACTCCAGTCAACAACCTGCCGCCGCGTCCGGTGCACGAGGGTGCTGCCCTCAGTTCCGGCACCGAGGCCCAGGCGGCCGAGGCCGAAACCGCGGACAAACCGATGCTGGTCACCGAGGCCAAGGGCCGTGGCCTGAAGTCGCGCAGCGAAGACTACAGCCACCTGGACTGGGTCCCCCGTGACAAGCTCACCGCAGCCCAGCTGGCCGAAACCGGCCCGTACTGCGGTGGCGCGTACATCGAGCCGACCCGCCCAGGCATGGCCGACACCACGCCCAAGGACGAATCGCCGACCTACATCAATGCCAAGGTTTCCAAGTACCAGCAGGAGCAGCAGATCGCTACCCTCGCCGGTAACGTGGTCATGCGCCAAGGCAGCATGCAGGCCGAGGCCGACGAGGCCAACCTCTACCAGACCGAAAACCGTGGCGAGCTCAAGGGCAACGTGAAGATCCGTGACAACGGCTCGCTGGTAGTGGGTGACGAGGCGCAGATCCAGCTCGACACGGGTGAAGCCCAGGTCGACAACGCCGAATACGTGATGCACAAGTCGCACATTCGCGGCAACGCCCTGTACGCCAAGCGTGGCGAAAACGCCATCATCCGTCTGAAAGACGGTACGTACACCACCTGCGAACCGGGCAGCAACGCCTGGCAGCTGAAGGGCAACAACATCACCCTGAACCCGGCGACCGGCTTCGGTACCGCGACCAACGTCACCCTGCGGGTCAAGGATTTCCCGGTGTTCTACACACCGTACATCTACTTCCCGATCGACGACCGTCGCCAGTCCGGCTTCCTGCCGCCGTCGTTCAGCAGCAGCAGCGACACCGGCTTCATGCTGGTCACGCCGTACTACTTCAACCTGGCGCCCAACTATGACGCCACGTTGTACCCGCGCTACATGACCAAGCGCGGCCTGCTGATGGAAGGTGAGTTCCGTTACCTGACCCCATCCAGCGAAGGCCAGTTCGGCGGCGCGTACCTGAACGACAAGGACGACGACCGTAAAGACCAGACTGACTACAAAGATCAGCGCTGGATGGTCAACTGGCAGCACAAGGGCGGGCTGGACGAGCGCCTGATGACCGAGGTGGACTACACCGACATCAGCGACCCGTTCTACTTCCAGGACCTGGAGTCTGACCAGATCGGCGTCGAAAGCCGTGACCTGCTCAACCAGCAGGGTGCCCTGACCTACCGTGGCGACAGCTATACCGCACGGTTGAACGTGCATGCCTACGAGATGGCGACCATCTCGCAGATCACGCCGTATGACCGTCTGCCGCAGATCACCCTCAATGGCGCACTGCCGTTCCAGCCGGGTGGTTTGAATTTTGGGTATGAGACTGAAGCGGTTCGCTTTGATCGTGACCTGAAAAACGACTTCGTACTCGACAAAGATGGCAACCCGGACGCAAGTGCTGGCGTTCCTGGCCGTCGACTGGACGAGAACATCTTCGGTGTTGCCCGCGCCAACGGCACGCGACTGAACGTTGCCCCGTCCATGAGCTTGCCTATGCAAGCCAGCTACGGCTACATCACGCCGAAGCTTAAGTACATGTACACCCACTATGACCTCGATCTGGATGGCAAGGGCAAGAGCGACATCGCCAACAACCCAGCCTCGGTCGCGCTCAACGGCGACTTCAACAGCAGCCTCAACCGCGACGTTCCGATTTTCAGCGTCGACAGCGGCCTGTACTTCGATCGCAACACGTCGATGTTCGGTACCAACTACCGCCAGACCCTCGAACCGCGCATGTTCTACCTCTACGTCCCTTACGAGGACCAGAAGGACATCCCGCTGTTCGACTCGGGCGAAACCCTGTTCAGCTACGACTCGCTGTTCCGCGACAACCGCTTCAGCGGTACCGACCGCATCGGCGACGAGAACAAGCTGTCGCTGGGCGTGACCACGCGCTGGATCGAAGACAACGGCTTCGAACGTCAGAGCTTCAGCATCGGTCAGGCGCTGTACTTCAAGGACCGCAAGGTCCAACTGCCAGGCATCGACTACCGCACCCGTAAAGACTCGCAGTCTGACGTGTCGCCGTACGCACTGCTGTACAGCTACAACTTCAACCGCGACTGGCGCTTCAATTCGGACTTCAACTGGGACCCGGACAGCCGCAGCACCCGCTCGGGCAGCGCGATGTTCCACTACCAGCCTGAAGACAATCCGAACAAGATCGTCAACCTCGGCTACCGCTACCGCAACGACACCATTGCCTACGACTCGACCACGGGTACCTGGAAAGTGGGTGGCGGCGACTACGGCACGCCGGGTGATCCGAACTACATCAAGGATTACTACAAGATCCAACAGCATGACTTCTCGGTCATCTGGCCGATCGTTCCACAGTGGAGCGTGATCGCTCGCTGGCAGCATGACTACAACCGCAACCGCACCCTGGAAGCCATGGGCGGTTTCGAATACGACAACTGCTGCTGGAAGCTGCGCCTGGTCAACCGTTACTGGATCGACTACGACGACTTCAGCCAGGCACTCCCGCAGAACGAAAAAGGCGACCACGGTATCTTCCTGCAGATCGTGCTGAAAGGCCTCGGTGGTGTAGTAGGCAACAAGGTCGAATCTTTCCTCGACGAAGGCATTCAAGGTTACCGTACACGTGAAGACCAAGCTTATTGATCGTCTGCGCCCAGTGTTGCTGGGCGCTGCATTGCTGAGTGGCGCGGTGCATGCCGCGGTACAACCCCTGGACAAAGTGGTGGCCATCGTCGATAACGACGTGGTCATGCAGAGCCAACTGGACCAGCGCGTCCACGAAGTTCAGCAAACCATCGCCAAGCGTGGCGCCGGCGTGCCACCGACCAGCGCCCTGGAACAGCAGGTGCTCGAGCGCCTGATCGTCGAGAACCTGCAACTGCAGATCGGCGAGCGCTCCGGTATCCGCATCACCGATGAGGAGCTGAACCAGGCCATCGGCACCATTGCCCAGCGCAACGGCATGTCGCTGGACCAGTTCCGCGCAGCCCTCGCCCATGATGGTCTGTCGTTCGACGACGCGCGCGAGCAGGTCAAGCGCGAAATGATCATCAGCCGCGTGCGTCAGCGCCGTGTGGCCGAGCGCATTCAGGTTTCCGAGCAGGAAGTGAAAAACTACCTGAACTCGGACCTGGGCAAGATGCAGCTCTCGGAAGAGTACCGCCTGGCCAACATCCTCATCCCGACCCCGGAAGCCGCCAATTCGGACGACATCCAGAAAGCGGCGCGCAAGGTCGGTGAGCTCTACCAGCAACTGCGCCAGGGCGCGGACTTCGGCCAGGTGGCAATTGCCAACTCGGCCAGCGAAAACGCCCTTGAGGGTGGTGAAATGGGCTGGCGTAAAGCCGGCCAGCTGCCACCTGACTTCGCCAAGATGCTCAGCAACATGTCGGTCGGCGACATCACCCAGCCAATCCGCATCCCCAACGGCTTCATCCTGCTCAAACTCGAGGAGAAGCGTGGTGGCGGCGAGAACGTGCTGCGTGACGAAGTGCATGTCCGCCACATCCTGATCAAGCCGAGCGAAATCCGTAGCGAAGCGGCCACCAAGCAGCTGGCCGAGCGCTTGTACGACCGTATCCAGAACGGCGAAGACTTCGGCGAACTGGCGAAGAGCTTCTCGGAAGACCCGGGCTCCGCGCTCAACGGCGGCGACCTCAACTGGGTCGACCCGAACAGCCTGGTACCTGAGTTCCGCGAGCAGATGGCCACCGCCCAGCAAGGTGTGGTGACCAAACCGTTCAAGACCCAATACGGCTGGCACGTCCTGGAAGTGCTGGGCCGCCGCGCCACCGACAGCACCGAGCAGGCACGCGAGCAGCAGGCCATGAATGTGCTGCGCAACCGCAAGTACGACGAAGAGCTGCAGACCTGGCTGCGCCAGATCCGCGACGAAGCCTACGTTGAAATCAAGCTGCCTGGCGCCGACCAGGCCGCCCAGTGAAGCCCCTGCGCTTCGCCGTCACCCCCGGCGAGCCAGCTGGCATAGGTCCCGACCTGTGCTTGCTGCTCGCCGCAGACGCCCAGCCCCACCCCCTGATCGCCATCACCAGCCGTGACCTGCTCGCCGAGCGGGCCACGCAGCTGGGGCTGGCCGTCAACCTGCTGCCGGTAGCGCCTGGGCACTGGCCCGACCAGCCCGCGCCTGCGGGCAGCCTGTATGTGTGGGATACGCCCTTGGCCAGCGCCGTGACGGCTGGGCAACTGGACAAGGCCAATGCTGGCTTCGTATTGGAAACCCTGACCCGCGCCGGCAACGGCTGCCTCGACGGGCATTTCGCCGGTATGATCACCGCCCCGGTGCACAAGGGTGTGATCAACGAAAGCGGCATTGCCTTCTCCGGGCATACCGAGTTTCTGGCCGAGCTGACCCACACCGCACAGGTGGTGATGATGCTGGCGACCCGTGGCCTGCGCGTGGCCCTGGTGACCACGCACTTGCCACTGCGCGACATTGCCGACGCCATCACGGCCGAACGCGTCGAGCGTGTCACCCGCATCCTGCATGCCGACATGCGCGACAAGTTCGGCATTGCCAACCCTCGCATCCTGGTGTGCGGCCTCAACCCGCACGCCGGAGAAGGCGGCCATCTGGGCCGCGAAGAAATCGACATCATCGAACCGACACTGGCCCGCCTGCGTGCCGAAGGCATGGACCTGCGCGGACCGCTGCCGGCCGATACCCTGTTTACCCCCAAATATCTGGAGCACTGCGACGCAGTGCTGGCGATGTACCACGACCAGGGCCTGCCTGTACTCAAGTACAAAGGTTTCGGCGCCGCAGTCAATGTGACCTTGGGCCTGCCGATCATCCGCACGTCGGTCGACCACGGCACCGCCCTGGACCTGGCCGGCACCGGCAGAGTCGACACCGGCAGCCTGCGAGTCGCGCTGGAAACCGCCTACCAGATGGCCGAGAACCGACCATGAACGAGCAATACCAACACCGGGCGCGCAAGCGCTTCGGCCAGAACTTCCTGCACGACGCCGGCATCATCGACCGCATCCTGCGCGCCATCAACGCCAAGGCAGGTGAACACCTGCTGGAAATCGGCCCAGGCCAGGGCGCCCTCACCGAGGGCCTGCTGGGCAGCGGCGCGCAACTGGACGTAGTGGAGCTGGACAAGGACCTGGTGCCGATCCTGCAGCACAAGTTTGCCGGGCGCGACAACTTCCGCCTGCACCAGGGCGACGCCCTGAAGTTCGACTTCAACCAGCTGGGTGTGCCACCGCGCAGCCTCAAGGTGGTCGGCAACCTGCCCTACAACATCTCCACCCCGCTGATCTTCCACCTGCTCAGCCATGCCGGCCTGATCCGCGACATGCACTTCATGCTGCAGAAGGAAGTGGTCGAGCGCATGGCCGCAGGCCCGGGTGGCGGTGATTGGGGCCGCCTGTCGATCATGGTGCAGTACCACTGCCGGGTCGAACACCTGTTCAACGTTGGCCCTGGCGCGTTCAACCCGCCGCCGAAGGTGGACTCGGCCATCGTGCGCCTGGTGCCACATGAAGTGCTGCCGTTCCCGGCCAAGGACCACCTGCTGCTGGAGCGTGTCGTTCGCGAAGCCTTCAACCAGCGCCGCAAGACACTGCGCAACACCCTTAAAGGCCTGCTCGACAGCCAGGCGATCGAAGCCGCTGGCGTAGATGGCAGCCTGCGGCCTGAACAGCTGGACCTGGCCGCCTTCGTGCGCCTGGCTGACCAGTTGGCCGATCAGCAAGCCTGATTAGCGCCTTTTACGGCCTCTTCGCGGTCCGACTTGCCCGCGAAGAGGCCGGCACTGCCACCCCACCCCGCCTGCACATACCTGCCCGCGACCACACCGCTGGCCCTCCCCCCCGCCAATGGCCTAGACTGCATTATTGCGTCAGTTCGCCCAAGGCCTTTGCATGTCCGATCCCCGTTACCAGATCGACGTCAGCGTCGTGACCCGTTACCTCAAAGAACAATCCGACCCCGAAAACAGTCGTTTCGCTTTCGCCTACACCATCACCGTGCAAAACAACGGTTCTGTCACAGCCAAGTTGCTGTCCCGGCACTGGCTGATCACCAACGGTGACGGTGAAGTCGAAGAAGTGCGCGGCGCCGGCGTGGTCGGCCAGCAACCTAACATCGACCCGGGCCAGAGCCACACCTACAGCAGCGGCGCGGTCATCAGCACCCGCGTGGGCACCATGCAGGGCAGCTACCAGATGTTCGCCGAAGACGGTAAACGCTTCGACGCCGAAATCGCGCCCTTCCGCCTGGCGGTACCCGGGGCCCTGCACTGATGGCAACGTACGCCGTCGGTGACCTGCAAGGCTGCCTGCAACCGCTCAAGTGCCTGCTCGAACGTGTTCGCTTCAACCCCGCCGTCGACCGCCTGTGGCTGGTCGGCGACCTGGTCAATCGTGGCCCCGAATCGCTGGAGACCCTGCGTTTCCTCTACTCGATCCGCCAGTCGCTGGTCTGCGTGCTGGGCAACCATGACCTGCACCTGCTGGCCGCCTGGCACAACGTCGAACGCCTGAAAAAAAGCGACACCTTGCGCGAAATCATCGAAGCGCCGGATGCCGACCTGCTGTTCGACTGGCTGCGCCGGCAAAAACTGCTGCACTACGACGAGCCCCGCGGCATTGCCATGGTGCATGCCGGCATACCGCCACAATGGACCCTGGGCAGAGCCCTGGAGCTCGCCGCCGAAGTCGAGGAAGCACTGCGCGACGACGGCCGGCTCAAGCTTTACCTCGACGGCATGTACGGCAACGAGCCTAACAAGTGGAGCAAGAACCTCACCGGCATCGAGCGCCTGCGGGTGATCACCAACTACCTCACGCGCATGCGCTTCTGCACCCCCGAGGGCAAGCTCGACCTAAAGAGCAAGGAAGGCCTGGGCACCGCCCCCAAAGGCTACAAGCCCTGGTATGCGCACAAGGACCGCCGTTCACGCCACGTGAAGATCATCTTCGGCCATTGGGCCGCCCTTGAAGGGCGCGTCGACGAACCCGGCATCATCGCCCTGGACACCGGTTGCGTGTGGGGCGGTGCCATGACCCTCTACAACGTCGACAGCGGTGAATACCATCGCTGCGACTGTTCCGACGACGGCACCGTACGCCCGCCGGCACAACCCACTAGAATCAACGATCAGCCCTGAAGGAAACCGTAGCCATGAGCGAATTCAAACGCATCCCTCCCGAGCAGGCTCTGGCCCTGCGCGCGCAAGGTGCGGTAGTGGTCGACATTCGCGACCCACAAGCCTTTGCCGCCGGCCACATCAGCGGCGCCACCCACCTGGACAACCATTCGGTCGCCGATTTCATCCGCAACGCCGACCTCGATGCACCGACCCTGGTGGTCTGCTACCACGGCAATTCCAGCCAGAGCGCTGCCGCCTACCTGGCGGGCCAGGGCTTTTCAGAGGTGTACAGCGTCGATGGCGGCTTTGAGCTGTGGCGCGCCACCTACCCGGCCGAGACCGCCCAAGGCGCTGCCGAATAATTTTTTCATTTTTACTGCAGCCCGCGCCCCATGCGGGCTCGCGGCTCACCTGACGAACGGTCGCGAGCAACTTCTCGGCCTCACGCCCTTGACCTTGCGTATTACCAACTATCCTTAAGCCCAGGCCATCCAAAAAAGGGGAGAGCCGGTACACCGGCGTGCGGGTCATCGGTAGCGTTTCAAGGGTGTTCTGGGGGGTATACAGCAATCGGCGAACCCGGTTGCATGCCAGCATCAGCTGACTGATCCGGCGTCGTCTCCACGTATCGAGCGAGGTGACGTCATGAGCATTTTTAGCCACTTCCAACAACGTTTCGAGTCCACCCGCCAGGAAGAACTTTCGCTGCAGGAGTACCTCGAGCTGTGCAAGCAGGATCGCAGCGCCTACGCATCGGCGGCAGAACGGCTGTTGCTGGCCATCGGTGAACCGGAGCTTGTCGACACCTCTAACAATTCCAGGCTATCGCGGATCTTCTCCAACAAGGTGATCAGGCGCTATCCGGCCTTTGAAGACTTCCATGGCATGGAAGAATGCATCGACCAGATCGTGTCGTACTTCCGCCATGCGGCGCAGGGCCTGGAAGAAAAGAAACAGATCCTTTACCTGCTGGGCCCGGTAGGTGGCGGCAAGTCGTCGCTGGCCGAAAAGCTCAAGCAGCTGATGGAAAAGGTGCCCTTCTACGCCATCAAGGGCTCACCTGTATTCGAATCGCCACTGGGCTTGTTCAACGCCACCGAAGATGGGGCCATTCTCGAGGAAGAGTTTGGGATCCCACGGCGCTACCTGAACACCATCATGTCGCCCTGGGCCACCAAGCGCCTGCAGGAGTTCGGCGGCGACATCTCCAAGTTCAAAGTGGTCAAGCTCTATCCGTCGATCCTCAACCAGATCGCCATTGCCAAGACCGAACCTGGCGATGAGAACAACCAGGACATCTCTGCCCTCGTCGGCAAGGTGGACATCCGCAAGCTCGAGGAATACCCACAGAACGACGCCGACGCCTACAGCTATTCGGGTGCACTGTGCCGGGCCAACCAGGGCCTGATGGAATTCGTCGAGATGTTCAAGGCGCCGATCAAGGTCTTGCACCCACTGCTTACCGCGACCCAGGAAGGTAACTACAACAGTACCGAGGGGCTGGGGGCGATTCCCTACACCGGTATCCTGCTGGCCCACTCCAACGAATCGGAGTGGCACACCTTCCGAAACAACAAGAACAACGAAGCCTTCATCGACCGGATCTACATCGTCAAGGTGCCCTACTGCCTGCGCGTCAGTGACGAGATCAAGATCTACGACAAACTGCTGGTCAACAGCTCGCTGGCCAAGGCCCACTGCGCGCCCGACACCCTCAAGATGCTGGCCCAGTTCACCGTGCTCTCACGCCTCAAAGAGCCAGAGAACTCCAACATCTATTCGAAGATGCGCGTCTACGATGGCGAAAACCTCAAGGACACTGATCCGAAAGCCAAGTCGATCCAGGAATACCGCGACTCGGCGGGTGTCGACGAAGGGATGAACGGCCTGTCGACCCGCTTCGCGTTCAAGATTCTCTCCAAAGTCTTCAACTTCGACCCACACGAGATCGCAGCCAACCCGGTTCACCTGTTGTACGTGCTCGAACAGCAAATCGAACAGGAACAGTTCCCGGCCGAAGTGCGCGAACGCTACCTGCGCTACCTGAAGGAATACCTGGCGCCGCGCTACATCGAGTTCATCGGCAAGGAAATCCAGACTGCTTACCTGGAGTCCTACAGCGAATACGGCCAGAACATCTTCGACCGCTATGTGCTGTATGCCGACTTCTGGATCCAGGACCAGGAATACCGCGACCCGGAAACCGGCGAGATCCTCAACCGCATTGCCCTCAACGAAGAACTGGAAAAGATCGAGAAGCCGGCCGGTATCAGCAACCCGAAAGACTTCCGCAACGAGATCGTCAACTTCGTACTGCGCGCACGCGCCAACAACAACGGCAAGAACCCGAGCTGGCTCAGCTATGAAAAGCTGCGGGTGGTGATCGAGAAGAAGATGTTCTCCAACACCGAAGACTTGCTGCCGGTCATCAGCTTCAATGCCAAGGCCAGCAAGGAAGACCAGAAGAAACACAACGACTTCGTCACCCGGATGGTGGAGCGTGGCTACACCGACAAGCAGGTTCGTCTGCTGTCGGAATGGTACCTGCGGGTCAGGAAATCGCAATAAAGCGGCAAGCTACACACCGCACGCCCAAGGCTGCAGTGCCAGCCTCGGGCGGCGGCAGCTGCTTTTACGTGCAGCTCGTAGCTTGAAGCGTGCAGCTGTTCCCAGCTACCGGAGGGACCATGAGCTACGTAATCGACCGACGCCTGAACGGCAAGAACAAGAGCACGGTCAACCGCCAGCGTTTTCTGCGGCGCTACCGTGACCACATCAAGAAGGCCGTCGAAGAGGCCGTGAGCCGCCGCTCCATCATGGACATGGAGCATGGCGAGCAAATCAGCATTCCGGGACGGGACATCGATGAACCGGTGTTGCACCACGGTCGTGGCGGCAAGCAGACCATCGTGCACCCTGGCAACAAGGAATTCACTGCTGGCGAACACATCCCCAGGCCTCAGGGGGGCGGTGGTGGCGGTGGCCGCGGCAAAGCCGGCAACTCCGGCGAGGGCATGGACGAATTCGTCTTTCAGATCACCCAGGAAGAGTTTCTCGAGTTCATGTTCGAAGACCTCGAACTGCCCAACCTGGTCAAACGTCACCTGACCGGTGCCGACACCTTCAAGACCGTACGCGCCGGTATCGCCAACGAAGGCAACCCGTCGCGCATCAACATCGTGCGCACCCTGCGTTCGGCCCATGCCCGGCGTATCGCCCTGACCGGCAGCAGCCGCGCCCTGTTGCGTGAGGCGCAGAAAGAACTCGACCGCCTGAAGGTCGAGGAACCTGACAATTTCACGGACATCCAGGAAGTCGAGCAAGAGATCGAACGCCTCAAGGCGCGCATCAACCGCCTGCCCTTCCTCGATACCTTCGACCTCAAGTACAACCTGCTGGTCAAGCAGCCCAACCCCAGTTCGAAAGCGGTGATGTTCTGCCTGATGGACGTGTCCGGCTCCATGACCCAGGCCACCAAAGACATCGCCAAGCGCTTTTTCATCCTGTTGTACCTGTTCCTCAAGCGCAATTACGACCGTATCGAAGTGGTCTTCATCCGCCACCACACCAGTGCGCGGGAAGTGGACGAAGAGGAGTTCTTCTACTCGCGGGAAACCGGCGGCACCATCGTCTCCAGCGCACTCAAGCTGATGCAGGAAATCATGGCCGAGCGCTACCCGGCCAGCGATTGGAACATTTACGCCGCGCAAGCCTCTGACGGTGACAACTGGAACGACGACTCGCCGATCTGCCGCGAGATCCTCTCCAAGCAAATCATGCCGCACGTGCAGTACTACACTTACGTTGAGATCACCCCCCGTGAGCATCAGGCGCTGTGGTACGAGTACGAGCGAATCGGCGAGGGCTTCCCCGACACGTTCGCCCAGCAGCAGTTGGTATCGGCCGGCGACATCTACCCGGTCTTCCGTGAACTCTTCCAGCGCAGGTTAGCCACATGACCGCCAGAGCTCAGAAACGCCAACCCATTTCCACCGGGTCCGAGTGGACGTTCGACCTGATCCAGACTTACGACCGGGAAATCAGTCGTCTGGCCGAGCGTTACGCCCTGGACACCTACCCCAATCAGATCGAAGTGATCACCGCCGAGCAGATGATGGATGCCTACGCCTCGGTCGGCATGCCGCTGGGTTACCACCACTGGTCCTATGGCAAACAGTTCCTCAGCACCGAAAAATCCTACAGTCGGGGCCAGATGGGCTTGGCCTACGAGATCGTGATCAACTCCGATCCGTGCATCGCCTACCTGATGGAAGAAAACACCATGTGCATGCAGGCGCTGGTGATTGCTCACGCCTGCTACGGCCATAACAGCTTCTTCAAAGGCAATTACCTGTTCCGCACCTGGACCGATGCCAGTTCGATCATCGACTACCTGGTGTTCGCCAAGCAGTACATCGCCCAATGTGAAGAGCGCCACGGCATCGATGCGGTCGAAGACCTCATCGACTCCTGCCACGCCCTGATGAACTACGGCGTCGACCGTTACAAGCGCCCCTACCCTATTTCCGCCGAAGAGGAACGGCGCCGGCAAAAAGAGCGTGAAGAGCACCTGCAGCGGCAGATCAACGACCTGTGGCGCACCATTCCCAAGGGCGCAGAAAAAGGCGGCGACCGCGATGATGCGCGCTTCCCCGCCGAACCTCAGGAAAACATCCTCTATTTCATCGAAAAACACGCCCCGCTGCTCGAACCCTGGCAGCGTGAAGTGGTGCGCATCGTGCGCAAGATCGCCCAGTATTTCTACCCACAGCGCCAGACCCAGGTCATGAACGAAGGGTGGGCCACCTTCTGGCACTACACCCTGATGAACGACCTGTACGACGAAGGCCTGGTCACCGACGGTTTCATCATGGAGTTCCTGCAATCGCACACCAGCGTGGTGTTCCAGCCAGGCTTTGACAGCCCGTACTACAACGGTATCAACCCCTATGCGCTGGGGTTTGCGATGTACACCGACATCCGCCGGATCTGCGAAAACCCTACCGAGGAGGATCGCCACTGGTTCCCCGACATTGCCGGCAGTGACTGGCTATCGACCATCAAGTTCGCCATGAGCAGCTTCAAGGACGAGAGCTTCATCCTGCAGTACCTGTCGCCCAAGGTGATCCGCGACCTCAAGCTGTTCAGCATTCTGGACGACGACCAGCGCGATGACCTGTTGGTGCCCGCCATCCATGATGAGACCGGTTATCGGGTCATCCGCGAGCAACTGGCGGCGCAATACAACCTGGGCAACCGCGAACCGAACGTGCAGATCTGGAGCATCGACCGGCGCGGCGACCGCTCGCTGACCCTGCGCCACCAACAGCACAACCGCAAACCCCTGGGCGACTCGACCGAGGAAGTGCTCAAGCACCTGCATCGCCTGTGGGGCTTCGACATCCACCTGGAGACTGTTCAGGGCGACCAGGTCATGAAGACCCACCACATGCCACCCCGCGGCGAGCACAGCGAAAGCGCCGACTATGGCCGCATGGACCTGGCCGTCATCCACCACCTCTAGCACCGCTGCCCCTGCATGACTGCCAACAGGTTATCCTGTGGGCAGTTATGGAGGCTGTACATGCACATCTACAAAGTCGGCGGCGCCGTGCGCGACCGCTTGCTCGGGCGCCCCGTCAGCGATATCGATTGGCTGGTGGTTGGCGCGACCGTCGAACAGATGCAAGCCCTGGGCTATCGCCCAGTGGGCGCTGATTTTCCGGTTTTCATCCACCCCAAAAGCGGTGAGGAATATGCGCTGGCGCGCACCGAGCGCAAGAGCGGGCGGGGGTACGGCGGGTTTACCTTCCATGCAAGCCCCGACGTCACCCTCGAAGAAGACCTGATCCGCCGCGACCTGACCATCAATGCGATGGCGGAGGATGATGCGGGCACGCTGTACGACCCCTACCACGGTAAAGAAGATCTCGACAGGCGCCTGTTACGCCACGTATCCCCGGCATTCGCTGAAGACCCGCTGCGGGTACTGCGGGTTGCCCGCTTTGCCGCACGCTACGCCCCCCTCGGCTTCAAGGTCGCTGACGAGACGCTGGCGCTGATGCGCCAGATCAGCGCCTCCGGCGAACTGCAAGCGCTCACCGCTGAGCGCAGCTGGAAAGAGATCGAGCGCGCGCTGATGGAGCCGCAACCCCAGGTGTTCTTCGAGGTCTTGCACGCGTGCGACGCCTTGCAGGAGTTGCTGCCTGAGCTCATCGACAGCCATCACGCACTGGCAGGCCTGGAGCAGGCTGCGCTGCACGGTCAACCGCTGCACGTGCGCTGGGCTTGCCTGCTGCGCGAGCTGCAGCCGGCAGTGATCAAGGCGGTCAGCCAGCGCTTCAAGGCACCGCGCGAGTGCCAGGAGCTGGCCATGCTGGTGGGTGAGAGCCTGACACACTGCAACCAGGCCTTTGAGCTGGATCCTGAGGCATTGCTGGGGCTGTTGCAGAAGTTCGATGTGTACCGCCGGCCACAGCGTTTTGACGATTTCCTCAGCGCCTGCCAGATGGATGCGCGTGCGCGTCAGGGCGAGCGGGCTTATCCACAGGCTGATTACCTAAGGGGCGCAGCGGCGGCGGCGAGGGCGGTGGATGTGAAGCCGCTGGTGCAGGCTGGGCTGACCGGGCAGGCGCTTGGGGAGGCGCTGAAAGGTGAGCGGCTCAAGGCGCTTGTTGCCTACAAGGGTGGTGCAGAAGGCTGATTTATCGATTGCCTTGCCTGGCCCTTTCGCGGGGCAAGCCCGCTCCCACCAGTACGCCGCTGCTTTCAGGCATTTTGCGGTCCCTGTGGGAGCGGGCTTGCCCGCGAAAGGGCCGGCACAGGCAACCAGATCTCCCGGATCAGGCAGGCGTCAATTGCAACCCGCGCCACTCAAAGGCAACCGGCGCCAGCACCTGATCGATCCGCGCCTCCTGCCACACCTGCGCCATCGGCTTGCCCACCCCCGGGTGCACCAGCTCTGGCGCCAGCAGCGACAATGGCCACAGCACAAACGCGTTTTTCAAAATCTCGGCCCGCGGTAGTACCAAGCCATCGAACGTGCCGTGCAGATCGTCATACAGCAGCACGTCGATATCCAGCGGCAGCCCTTTACGCTCTGGCGCGTAACGGCCGTTGTCGGCCTCGATGAACTTGAGGCGGCGGTCCAGCTCCATCAACGGCAAATCGGTCTTGCCGGTCACCACGAAGTTGATGAACGGCCCACTCTTGATCCCGACCGCCTGGCTTTCGAACGCTGGCGAACAGCGCATGTCGGTAAGAATGCCCGCCAAGGCATCGAGCCCGGCACACAAGTGCGCATGCCGGTCGATATTACTGCCCAAGCCCAGGTAAACCGTGTTCAGAGACATCCGCGCTCGATCTCCACGCCAACACCGCCACGGGCAGCCGGAACCGCGCCTGGCTTGGTCAGCTTCAACCGCACCCACGGAATCTGGAATTCTTCCATCAGCACCGCGACCAGGCGCTCGGCGAAGGTTTCTACCAACTCGAAGCGTGCCTGTTCGGAAAATGCCTGGATACGCGCCGAAACACTGGCGTAGTCCAGCGCCAGGCTGAGATCGTCGCCGGCCGCCGCCGGGCGGTTGTCCCAGGCAAAAATCAGGTCCAGGCGCAAGCACTGGCGAATATCCCGCTCCCAGTCATAGGCACCGATGACGGTATCGACTTCCAGGCCTTCGATGAACACTCTGTCCAAGCACTTCTCTCCACAGCACGACAAGGGCGACTGGCGCCGTTAGAATCAGGGCGTCCTCGCCCGGAATAGTTAGCATGTTTTGGTTATTGGCGCTGCTCGCCTACCTGCTCGGCTCGCTGTCCTTCGCCATTGTCCTGAGCCGCCTCTTCGGCAGCCCGGACCCCCGTGCCAGCGGTTCAGGCAATGCCGGGGCCACCAACATGCTTCGCCTGGCAGGCCGCAAGCTGGCGATCCTGACCCTGCTTGGCGACCTGTGCAAGGGCTTGTTGCCCGTATTGCTTGCCCGCGCTGCCGGCCTCGACCTGCAGGAGCAGGCCTGGGTTGGCGTGTGCGCGGTGCTGGGTCACCTGTTCCCGCTGTACTTTCGCTTCCAGGGCGGCAAGGGCGTGGCAACCGCGGCCGGCATGCTCATGGGCCTATACTTCCCGGCGGCATTGCTGGCCATCGCGGCCTGGTTGCTGACCTTCTACCTCACACGTACCAGCTCGCTGGCGGCGCTTATCGCCACACCGCTGACCTTGCCCCTGCTCGCCTGGCGCGAACCCGAGGCATTGCTGCCGATCAGCGTGCTCACGCTGATGATCGTCTGGGGCCACCGTAACAACCTACGCGACCTGTTCGCCGGGCGTGAACGCCACTTCTGACAACTTTCAGACCGGCGGCAACTGCTCCATCGGCCAGCGCGCCTGCACGCTGATCGCCAGGTCCTGCTGCTGCCCGGCCAACAGGCGCTGGCAGCCGGCATAGGCGATCATCGCGCCGTTGTCGGTGCAGAACTGCGGGCGGGCGTAGTACACGTTGCCCTTCATGCCAGCCAGCATTTCCTCGAGGGAGGCACGCAAGGCCTTGTTGGCGCTGACACCACCGGCAATCACCAGCCGCTTCAGGCCCGTCTGCTTCAGGGCCCGCTTGCACTTGATGGTCAAAGTCTCCACCACCGCCTGCTGGAATGCCAGCGACACGTCGCAACGGGTTTGCTCACCGTCGTCGCCAGCATCACGGCACTGCTGCCAGGTATTCAGGGCGAAGGTCTTGAGGCCACTGAAGCTGAATTCCAGCCCCGGGCGATCGGTCATCGGCCGTGGGAAAACAAACCGCCCTGGCACGCCCTGCTCGGCCAGCCGGGCGATTTCCGGGCCGCCGGGGTAGTTCAGGCCGATCAGCTTGGCGGTCTTGTCGAACGCCTCACCGGCTGCGTCGTCCAGGCTTTCGCCCAACAGCTCGTACTGGCCGATGCCATCGACCCTGACCAACTGGGTATGGCCACCCGACACCAACAAAGCGACGAACGGAAACTCGGGCGGGTTTTCTTCCAGCATGGGCGCCAGAAGATGGCCTTCCATGTGGTGCACGCCAATGGCCGGGATGTCCCAGGCAAACGCCAGGGCCTGGGCGCAGGACGCGCCGACCAGCAGTGCGCCGACCAGCCCAGGACCCGCGGTGTAGGCGATGGCATCGATCTCGGTGGCCACGCAGCCAGCCTCGTCCAATACCTGGCGAATCAACGGCAGCATGCGCTTGACGTGATCGCGTGAGGCAAGCTCCGGTACCACACCGCCGAACACGCGGTGCAGGTCGATCTGGCTGAACAGCGCGTCGGCCAACAAACCGCGTTCGCTGTCATATAATGCGACGCCAGTTTCGTCGCAGGATGTTTCCAATCCCAGTACTAGCATGGGCTCGTCCCTTGTGGGGGCTGAATTCGAAGCCGCGCATGATAGTCGCCGTGTCGGGTGCCGACCAGCGGTTTTCGATCAGAGGCTTTGCATTCCGGCCAGCTAAGGGTTAACATCCGCAACCCTTGAAAACCGACGTTCTCCAGCACACCTTTGTTTTGCCAGGAGCACGTCTACCCCGGTAATGAATTAAGGTAGCCCTGGATGCCAGCCGTCAAAGTTAAAGAGAACGAACCCTTCGACGTAGCTCTGCGTCGTTTCAAGCGCTCCTGCGAAAAAGCCGGTGTACTGGCTGAAGTTCGTAGCCGCGAGTTTTACGAGAAGCCGACCGCCGAGCGTAAGCGTAAAGCAGCTGCTGCTGTTAAGCGCCACGCCAAGAAAGTTCAGCGCGAACAGCGCCGCGCCGTTCGTCTGTACTAATACAGACGTTCTACGCAAAGCTTCTGCCCTGCCCGGCTCACCGCCGGGCCGATGGCAGCGGTTGCTTCACAACTGCTTCAAACTTGGGCAGCTAGCTCAAGGCCTTTTACGCACTCGCTTCATGCGAACTGCATGGGGGCAACCTGCCTGAAACGTCAGAGCTGGTCATTGACCAGATCGTGCACGTCCTGTCTGACGAGCCTTCATTGGCTGGCGACGAGCACATACTTCCCTCGCACTTCCCCTTGCAGCATTCGCCCCAACCGGCGCGTGAGCGATTAGACTTGCCAGTTGCCAGATGACGAGACTGCCATGGCCGGGCTGATTCCCCAGAGTTTCATTGACGACCTTATCAACCGCCTCGACATTGTCGACGTGGTGAGTTCGCGCGTCCAGCTGAAAAAAACCGGCAAAAACTACTCGGCCTGCTGCCCGTTCCACAAGGAAAAGACCCCGTCCTTCACGGTCAGCCCCGACAAGCAGTTCTATTACTGCTTCGGTTGCGGCGCCGGTGGCAACGCCCTCGGCTTCGTCATGGACCACGACAACCTGGACTTCCCCCAGGCCGTCGAGGAACTGGCCCGCGCCGCTGGCATGGAAGTGCCCCGCGAAGAAGGCCGTCGCGCACAAAAGCCGCGCCAGCCAACCGATTCACCGCTGTATCCGCTACTGGAAGCCGCTACCGAATTCTACCGCCAGGCACTGCGCAACCACCCCACCCGCAAAGCGGCGGTGGACTACCTCAAAGGCCGCGGCCTGTCTGGGGAGATTGCCCGGGACTTCGGCCTGGGCTTCGCGCCACCTGGCTGGGACAACCTGCTCAAGCACTTGGGCGCCGACACCCTGCAGCAAAAGGTCATGATCGATGCCGGCCTGCTGATCGAGAACGCCGAAACCGGCAAACGCTATGACCGCTTCCGCGACCGCGTGATGTTCCCGATCCGCGACAGCCGTGGCCGCGTGATCGCCTTCGGCGGCCGCGTACTGGGTGACGACAAACCCAAGTACCTCAACTCCCCGGAAACCCCGGTTTTTCATAAAGGCCAGGAACTCTACGGGCTTTACGAGGCGCGCAAGCACAACCGCAACCTCGACGAAATCATCGTCGTCGAAGGCTACATGGACGTCATCGCACTGGCCCAGCAGGGCCTGCGCAACGCCGTCGCCACCCTCGGTACCGCCACCAGCGAAGAGCACCTCAAGCGCCTGTTCCGCGTGGTGCCCAGCGTGCTGTTCTGTTTCGACGGCGACCAGGCCGGGCGCAAGGCGGCCTGGCGCGCGCTGGAGTCGACCCTGTCGGCCCTGCAGGACGGCCGCCGCGCACGCTTTCTGTTCCTGCCCGAAGGCGAAGACCCGGACAGCCTGGTGCGCGCCGAAGGCACCGATGCCTTCATGGCACGCATCAACCAGCATGCCCAACCCCTGGCAGATTACTTTTTCGAGCAACTGAGCGCCGAAGCTGACCCGCGCTCGCTAGAAGGCAAGGCGCATTTGGCGACCCTGGCTGCACCGTTGATCGAAAAAATCCCTGGCGCCAACTTGCGTCAGTTGATGCGTAACCGCCTGAAGGAAATCACCGGCCTCGACCCTCAGCAAGTCGAGCAACTGGCCCAACAACCGGCAGCCAGTAGCAGCGTCCCGGACTACGATCCGGGCTATGACTACGATGCCATGGCCAGCTACACGCCTGACTACGGCGACATGCCGCAGCACGACTACGCGCCGGCGCAGCAAGAGCAACAATGGAAGCCGAACAAGGCGGGCGGCAAGAAGCCGTGGAGCGACAAGCCTTGGGACAAAAACCGCAAAGGCGGCAAGCCCTGGCAGCAACGCGACGAGGCCCCACCGCGCACCCCGGCACCCGTGGAGCCCCCGACCCTGGCGGCCTTGCGCACGTTGCTGCACCACCCATTACTGGCCGGCAAGGTGGAAGATGCCAGCCACTTCGCCGACGAAGAGCACCTGTACAGCCAGTTGCTGGTGGCATTGATCGAAGCCGCTCAGAAGAATCCTGGGCTAAGCTCAATGCAGTTGATCGCACGCTGGCACGGCACTGAACAGGGCCGTTTGCTGCGGGCGCTGGCCGAGAAGGAATGGCTGATCGTAGCCGACAACCTTGAACAACAGTTTTTCGACACTATAACTAGCTTGTCCGCCCGCCAACGCGAGCGCAGCCTGGAACATCTGCTCAGGAAAGCACGTCAAAGCGAGTTGAGCAGTGAGGAAAAATCGCAGCTTCTCGCCCTGCTTAGCAGGAATGTTCCCGCACAAACGCCGACCTCATCTGGCGCGTGAGGCCCATGCTCGGGTATAATCCTCGGCTTGTTTTTTGCCCGCCAAGACCTTCAGTGGATAGGGTGTTATGTCCGGAAAAGCGCAACAGCAGTCTCGTATCAAAGAGTTGATCACCCGCGGTCGTGAGCAGGGCTACCTGACTTACGCGGAGGTCAACGACCACCTGCCTGAGGATATTTCAGATCCTGAACAGGTGGAAGACATCATCCGCATGATCAACGACATGGGGATCAACGTATTCGAGAGTGCTCCGGATGCGGATGCCCTTCTGTTGGCGGAAGCCGACACCGACGAAGCCGCGGCCGAAGAAGCCGCTGCTGCGTTGGCGGCAGTTGAAACCGATATCGGCCGCACGACCGACCCAGTGCGCATGTACATGCGTGAAATGGGTACTGTCGAGCTGCTGACCCGCGAAGGCGAGATCGAAATCGCCAAGCGTATCGAGGAAGGCATCCGTGAAGTCATGGGCGCCATCGCTCACTTCCCGGGTACTGTCGACTACATTCTCAGCGAATACGACCGCGTCACCACCGAAGGTGGCCGTTTGTCCGATGTGCTCAGCGGTTATATCGACCCTGATGACAACATCGCTGCCCCGACCGAAGAAGTGCCTGTTCCAGGTGCCAAGGTTGCGGCTGCCAAGGAAGAAACGGACGACGAAGAAGAAAGCGAAGAGAGCGACGATGAGGAAGAGGCCGAAAGTGGCCCGGACCCAGTCGTTGCCGCTCAGCGTTTCGGTGCGGTTTCCGATCAGCTTGCCGTCACCCTCAAGGTGCTGAAAAAGCATGGCCGTAGCCATGCCGAGAGCATCGGCGCCATGCAGGCGCTGGCCGATCTGTTCATGCCGATCAAGCTGGTACCCAAGCAGTTCGAGGTACTGGTCGAGCGCGTGCGTGATGCACTGAGCCGCCTGCGTCAGCAAGAACGCGCCATCATGCAACTGTGCGTCCGTGACGCTCGCATGCCGCGTGCCGACTTCCTGCGCATGTTCCCAAGCAACGAAACCGACCAGACCTGGAGCGGTGACCTGGCCAAGCGTAACACCAAGTGGGCTGCTGCCCTGGGTGAAAAAGACGCTGCCATCGTCGCCTGCCAACAGAAGCTGATCGACCTTGAGACCGAGACTGGCCTGACCGTCGCCGAGATCAAGGAAATCAACCGTCGCATGTCGATCGGTGAAGCCAAGGCCCGCCGCGCCAAGAAAGAAATGGTCGAGGCGAACCTGCGTCTGGTGATCTCCATCGCCAAGAAGTACACCAACCGTGGCCTGCAGTTCCTCGATCTGATCCAGGAAGGCAACATCGGCTTGATGAAAGCGGTGGACAAGTTCGAATACCGTCGCGGCTACAAGTTCTCGACCTATGCCACCTGGTGGATTCGCCAGGCGATCACCCGTTCGATCGCCGACCAGGCCCGCACCATCCGTATTCCGGTGCACATGATCGAGACGATCAACAAGCTCAACCGTATTTCCCGCCAGATGCTGCAGGAAATGGGCCGTGAACCGACCCCGGAAGAGCTGGGCGAGCGCATGGAAATGCCTGAGGACAAGATCCGCAAGGTACTGAAGATCGCCAAAGAGCCGATCTCCATGGAAACCCCAATTGGTGACGACGAAGATTCGCACCTGGGCGACTTCATCGAGGACTCGACCATGCAGTCCCCGATCGACGTGGCCACGGTCGAAAGCCTCAAGGAAGCCACCCGTGACGTGCTCTCGGGCCTGACCGCCCGCGAAGCCAAAGTGCTGCGTATGCGCTTCGGCATCGACATGAACACCGACCACACCCTCGAAGAGGTAGGTAAGCAGTTTGACGTGACCCGTGAACGGATCCGTCAGATCGAAGCGAAGGCGTTGCGCAAATTGCGCCACCCGACGCGCAGCGAGCATCTGCGTTCCTTCCTCGACGAGTGATGACAAACCCCGGCCCAGGCCGGGGTTTTTCTTTTGTGGCCAAAGCGGCGACACAATGCCTGATTTCTGCCCCACATCCCCCTGAATGCCCGTCTACACTCGACGTCAGACACTCTGATAGCGAGGCCGCTATGCCCCTGATGCCGGCCATTCTGTTGCTGCTCCTTATCCTGTGGACCACAACGGCCGGCGCCCTGACCCTGACAGACGAGGAAAAAGCCTGGCTGGCTGCCCACCCGCAGTTAAGCCTGGGCGTAGACGCCTCTTGGCCACCGTTCGAGTTTCGCGACCAGGAGGGCCGGTACCAGGGATTGGCCGCCGACTACATCGACACGATCCAGGAACGCCTAGGCGTGACGCTAAAACCGGTCGAGCCCAAGAGCTGGACCGAGGTATTGGCGCAGGCGCGTAATAACCAGCTCGACCTGCTACCCGGCATCATGTCGACTCCCGAGCGCCAGGGTTACCTGGCCTTTACGCGCCCCTACCTCGACTTCCCGATTGTTATCCTGGCCCACAAAGGCGGCGCGCAACCCCGCTCATTGAAGGACCTGTACGGCCTGAAGATCGCCGTGGTCGAAAACTACGCCCCGCACGAACTGCTGCGCACCCACCACCCCGACCTGAACCTGGTGGCCATGCCCAACGTCAGTTCGACCCTGCAGGCACTGGCCACAGACGAAGTCGACGCCGTGGTCGGCGACCTCGCCTCGAGTATCTGGAGTCTTCGCCAGCTCAAGCTCGACGGCCTCTATGTCAGTGGCGAAACGCCCTACCGCTACCAACTGGCCATGGCCGCACCACGGGACAACAAAGTCCTGGTGGGCATTCTCGACAAAGTCATGGCCGACATGAGCAGCGCCGAGATCAACCGTATTCAACAGCGCTGGGTCGGTAACGTGGTGGACCAGCGCCTGTTCTGGTCCGACATGCTGGTGTATGGCCTGCCTGCGGTGCTGTTGCTGGTGGCGGTTCTTGCCGTGGTGATCCGCATCAACCGCAGGCTTAGCTCGGAAATTTCCCGCCGCATCGCCCTCGAACAAGAGCTGCGAAGCAGCGAGTATCACTACCGCGGTCTGGTCGAGAGCCTGTCGGCCATCGCCTGGGAAGCCGACGCCAACGATTTCACCTACAACTATGTCTCGCCCCATGCCGAGGACCTGCTCGGCTACCCGTTGCATGACTGGCTCAAGCCCGGCTTCTGGCGCAGCATCCTGCACCCGGAGGACGCGCTCTGGGCCCAGGCTTATTGCGACAGTGAAACCGCAGCCGGCCGCGATCACAGCCTCGACTACCGGGTCATCCGCGCCGATGGCCAGCCCCTATGGATTCGCAACATCGTCAGCATGATCGAGCATGGCCACCGGCCGGTAATGCGCGGGCTGATGATCGACATCAGCGAGACCAAACGCACCGAAGACGCCCTGCGCCTGTCGGAGCAGAAGTTCGCCTCGGTGTTCCAGCAGTGCCCGGACATCCTGCTGATCGCCCGCCACAGCGACGGCTGCCTGCTGGAGGTCAACGAAGCCTTCGAAGAGCAGATCGGCCTCACCCCAGGTCAAGTGATCGGCCGCACCGCCACCGAGCTGAACCTGTGGGCCGTCGCCGGCACCGGGCCGCGGCTGCTCGAACGCCTGCACCAAGGCGGCATCCGCAACCTGGAAATGAGCTTCCGCCGCAGCAATGGCCAGTTGTTCACAGGCCTGACCTCGGCAGAAACATTCGAGCTCGATGGCACGCCGGCGCTGGTCGTGGCCGTGCGCGACATCAGCCAGCTCAAAGAAACCCAGGAGCAACTGCAAACTTCGGAAGAGAAGTTCGCCAAGGCATTCCACGCATCGCCCGACGGCCTGCTGCTGTCGCGCCAGAGCGACGGGCTGCTGATTGAAGTCAACGAAGGCTTCTGCCGCCTCACCGGCTACGACCTGAACCCGACCATCGACCAGACCTCCCTTGACCTGGGCATCTGGGTGGACCTCAACGAGCGCAAGCGGCTGGTCGACCAGCTCAAGCGTGATGGCTTCGTACGTGACTTCAGCTGCCACATCCGCCGCAGCGACGGGCAGATCCGCCTGTGCGAATTGTCCGCCCGGCCCCTGCCGATTGGCGGTGTCGACTGCATGCTGACCATTGCCCGCGACATCACCGAGCGCCACCTCATGCAGGAAAAACTGCAGCTGGCCGCCACCGTGTTCGAAAACACCGCCGAGGGCGTTATGATCACCGACATCGACCAGCGCATCAGCGCGGTCAACCGCGCCTTCAGCGAAATTACCGGCTACGGCGAGATCGAGGCGCTCGGCCAAACCCCGCGCCTGCTTGCCTCCGGCCAGCACGACAGCGCCTTCTATGCCGCCATGTGGCATCAGCTGACCGACGAGGGGCACTGGCAGGGCGAGATCTACAACAAACGCAAGAATGGCGAGCTGTACCCCAGTTGGCTGACCATCAGCGCGGTGCGCAACAGCGAGTACGAGATAACCCATTTCGTCGCCGTGTTCGCCGACATTTCCAGCCTCAAGCACGCCCAGGCCAAGCTGGATTACCAGGCTCACCACGACCCGCTCACCGGCCTGCCCAACCGCGCCCTGTTCGAGAACCGCCTGCAGGCCGTGCTCACCTGTGCCCAAGTCTCGAACCGCCAGGGTGCGGTGTTGTTCCTCGACCTCGACCGCTTCAAGCACATCAACGACAGCCTCGGCCATCCGGTCGGCGACCTGTTGCTCAAAGGCATCGCCCAACGCCTGAAAGAACAGGTGCGCGACGTCGACACCGTGGCGCGCCTGGGCGGTGACGAGTTCATCATTCTGTTGCCCGGCCTGCACAGGCCCAGCGACGCCAACAGCATCGCCGGCAAACTGCTGGCTTGCTTCAGCGCGCCCTTCCAGGCCGGCGAGCACGAGTTTTTCACCAGCGCCAGCATCGGTATCAGCCTTTACCCACAGGACGGCAGCGACGTCTCCACGCTGATCCGCAATGCCGACGCCGCCATGTACCGCTCCAAAGCCAAAGGCCGCAACCGCGTAGAAGCCTACACCCGCGACCTCACCGCCCAGGCCAGCGAGCGCATCGCCCTCGAACATGAGCTGCGCCGCGCCGTCGAACGCAACGAAATGAGCCTGTGCTTCCAGCCCAAGCTCAGCCTCAAGACCCAGAGCCTGGTCGGCGCCGAAGCGCTAATCCGCTGGAGCCACCCGACCTTTGGCGAAGTGCCGCCAGAGCACTTCATTCACCTGGCGGAAGAGAACGGCACCATTCTGCAGCTCGGTGACTGGGTGCTTGAAAAGGCGTGCCAGCAGATGCACATCTGGAAGATGCACTACGAAGACTTTGGCCCACTGTCGATCAACCTGGCCGGCGCCCAACTGCGCCACCCCCACCTGGCACGGCGCATCGAACAGTTGTTAAAGACCTACCAGCTCAAGGCCGGCGACCTGCAGTTGGAGATCACCGAGAACTTCATCATGAGCCAGGCAGAAGAAGCCCTGGCCGTGCTGCACCAGTTGAAAAAACTGGGCGTGCAGCTGGCCATCGACGACTTCGGCACGGGTTATTCGTCCCTCAGCTACCTTAAACGCCTGCCGTTGGACATCCTCAAGATCGACAAGTCGTTCATCCGCGGCCTACCTGACGACCCCCACGACGCCGCTATCGCCAGGGCGATCATTGCCCTGGGCCGCAGCATGCAGTTCACGATCATTGCCGAAGGTGTGGAGAACCAGGCCCAGCAGCGCTTCCTGGCAGCCGAGGGCTGTGAACAGATCCAAGGCTACATCGTCAGCCTGCCCTTACCCCCGGAGGAGTTCGCCGCGACGTTTCTTCGTATAGCACTATCCGATCTTTCGGATGGCACCCTTTCAAAACCCTCGTTATAATCCGGCCACTTACTGAGGGCCTATAGCTCAGTTGGTTAGAGCAGAGGACTCATAATCCTTTGGTCCACGGTTCGAGTCCGTGTGGGCCCACCAAATACGACAAAGCCGCGCAATCGCGCGGCTTTTTTGTGCCTGTTGTTCAGCGCAACAAAATATTCAGTAGCTCGCCCGAGGCTGAATCTCTACCTGCCGCGTATTGTAAAACGTGTTTCCCGCCGGAATGTCCCGCATCACCAGCGACATGGCACCAATCACCACGTTATCGCCAATGCTGATCCGGTCCGCCACGATGCAGCTGTTGGCGCCCATGCTGACGTTATCGCCAATGCGCAACGCATACGCCTCCAGCCCTAGGGTCTTGATGCCGATCGAGCAATTCTGCCGGATGAAAAAGTTACGCCCGATGCTCACGTGGCGGGTAATCACCACGCCAGGCAGGTGGGCGATGCGCAGCCCGGGGGCGATTTGGGCGCCGATGTCGATGTCCACGGCGTACTTCAGATTGAGCCGTTGCTGCATGCGCGCGGCATGACGCTGGGCCAGGCCGCCTCGTGCGTCGAGGTACTGGGCCAGGCGGAAGGCAAAGAGAAAGCGCAGCTTGTTGTCCTTGCGGGCGCGGCGCAGCACGTTGAACAGCAGGCTGATGCGGCGGCCGGGCTTTTTCTTGTTGGAGACTTCCAGTCGCCAGCATTCGAGCAGATTTGCGAAGTTCACGGCGCGGGTCCAGTACGGTCGGCCTGCCATGATGCCGAAAGAAAGCCAGTGACGCAGCCTTGCTCTGGTTGCCATTGGCTGGCTAGGCTAGCGGGCCCACTGTAGAGACTTGCCATGTCGGATGCCCGCCACATTTCGCTGGATGAAATCGACCGCCAGCTGATCGCCCTGCTGCAAATCAATGCCCGCGAAAGCGTTGCCACCCTCGCCCGCCTGCTGGGTATCGCGCGCACCACGGTCAACTCACGCCTGGAGCGGCTGGAGAAGAACAAGGTGATCTCAGGCTACGGTGTGCGCTTGGGCCAACACGTGATGGGCGGTGGCTTGCAGGCGTATGTCGGGATCAAGGTGCAGCCCCGTTCCGGCAAGGAGGTGGTGCGGCGTCTGAGTGCCATGGGGCAGGTGCAGCAACTGTGCGCGGTGAGTGGCGAGTTCGATTATGTGGCTTGGCTGCGGACCGATTCGCCGGAGCAGCTGGACCAGTTGCTTGATCAGATCGGCAGTGTCGACGGGGTGGAGAAGACCACCACGTCGATCATTTTGAGCAGCAAGGTGGACCGAGGGCAATTGCTTTGAAAGAGAGGCAGTCGATTATGCCTTGCTCTTCGAGTATGCCTTTGAGGCGCAGCAACTCAGGACTCTCTAACCCGTGTCACATGCTGCAATTCACTAGCATCCCAGCACGGCGCCAATGTGTATAGCCTGAAAGGCGGCCCTATTGACGGGCCTGCTCGCCCACCCCAAACTATACGCAGATAACGTACACAAAATGGATGCCATTTTTGTTGAGCTACCGCCGTTCGAACGTCATCGAACCGACTACCTGAGCGACAAGGATTTTCACGCCTTGCAGCAATTTCTGTTGAGGCATCCACTTGCAGGTGATGTCATCAAAGGAACAGGCGGCCTCAGGAAACTCCGGTTTTCTGATACGCAGCGCCACAAAGGCAAGCGAAGCGGCACCCGGATCATTTACTACTATTGGCTCTCTGGCGCACAGTTTTGGCTATTCACCATTTACGGAAAAGACATTCAGGATGATCTGACTGATCTTCAGCGTAAAGCGCTAAAAACTCTGCTCGAACGCGAGTATCTGTCGAGGACAAACCATGCCCCGCAACCTCTTCACTGAGCTCACCGAAGGTCTGCACGCGTTAGCCGAGGAACGCCAAGGCAAAAAGACACTGCGCTCGCACAAGGTCAGCTTCTCCCAACTCCCTCCGCTTGCCCCTAACGAGTTACTAGAGCTGCGGCAGCGGCTGAACATGTCGAGGGCAGTTTTTGCGAACTACCTCAGGACCAATGCCCGGACGCTAGAGAGTTGGGAACAAGGCCGTTCCAAGCCGAATGCACAGGCAGTCACATTGATTCGCCTGGTACAGAGGTTTCCGGAGACCGTGGATCATCTGGCTTCGTTGACCTAATTCGTCGAAATGACTTAAAGCAGCTCGAATACGACGAATCTAATTACATTTGGCCAACACTCTGCATCTTAATTACGAACCCCCCACGCCCTAAAATGACCCCCAGGCATCTCCTATACTCAGGCTCCGCTCTCTGCGCAGCCCCTCTGGCAAGGTCACTTCATGAACAACAAGAACCGCCACCCCGCCGACGGCAAAAAGCCCATCACCATCTTCGGCCCGGACTTCCCCTTCGCCTTCGATGACTGGCTGGAACACCCGGCCGGCCTGGGCAGCATCCCGGCCGAGCGCCAGGGTGAGGAAGTGGCAATTGTCGGGGCCGGGATCGCTGGCCTGGTAGCGGCTTACGAGTTGATGAAGCTGGGCCTCAAGCCTGTCGTCTATGAAGCGTCGAAACTGGGTGGCCGGCTGCGTTCGCAAGCCTTCAACGGCACCGACGGGATCATCGCCGAGTTGGGTGGCATGCGCTTTCCGGTCTCTTCGACGGCCTTCTACCACTATGTGGACAAGTTGGGCCTGGAGACCAAGCCATTCCCCAACCCGCTGACCCCCGCCTCGGGCAGCACGGTGATCGACCTGGAAGGCCAGACCTACTACGCCGAAAAGGCCGCGGACCTGCCCGACCTTTTCCACGAGGTGGCCGACGCCTGGGCCGACGCCCTGGAAAGTGGCGCGCAGTTTGCCGATATCCAGCAGGCGATCCGTGACCGTGATGTACCGCGCCTGAAAGCGCTGTGGAACACGCTGGTGCCCCTGTGGGACGACCGCACGTTCTACGACTTCGTCGCCACCTCGCGCTCCTTCGCCAAGCTGAGCTTCCAGCACCGGGAGGTGTTCGGCCAGGTCGGCTTCGGTACCGGAGGCTGGGACTCGGACTTCCCCAACTCGATGCTGGAAATCTTCCGCGTGGTGATGACCAATTGCGACGACCACCAACACTTGGTCGTGGGCGGCGTCGAGCAGGTGCCGCAAGGCATCTGGCGCCATGTGCCGGAGCGCTGCGCCCATTGGCCGCAAGGCACCAGCCTCAGCTCGCTGCACGGCGGTGCGCCGCGCACCGGGGTCAAGCGCATTGCCCGCGCCGCCGATGGCCAGTTGGCGGTGACCGACAACTGGGGCGACACCCGCCATTACGCCGCCGTGCTTGCAACGTGCCAGACCTGGCTGCTGACCACGCAGATCGACTGCGAAGAGTCGCTGTTCTCGCAGAAGATGTGGATGGCCCTGGACCGTACCCGCTACATGCAATCGTCGAAAACCTTCGTGATGGTCGACCGCCCGTTCTGGAAGGACAAAGACCCGCAAACCGGCCGTGACCTGATGAGCATGACGCTCACCGACCGCCTCACCCGCGGTACCTACCTGTTCGACAACGGCGACGACAAGCCGGGGGTGATCTGCCTGTCCTACGCGTGGATGAGCGATGCCCTAAAGATGCTCCCGCACCCGGTGGAAAAACGCGTGCAACTGGCCCTCGACGCACTGAAGAAAATCTACCCGAAGACCGATATCGCCGGGCACATCATCGGCGACCCGATCACCATCTCGTGGGAGGCCGACCCGCACTTTCTCGGTGCCTTCAAGGGCGCGCTGCCGGGCCATTACCGCTACAACCAGCGCATGTACGCGCACTTCATGCAGCAGGACATGCCCGCCGAACAGCGCGGCATGTTCATCGCCGGCGACGACGTGTCGTGGACGCCGGCGTGGGTGGAAGGCGCGGTGCAGACGTCGCTCAATGCCGTGTGGGGTATCATGAATCACTTCGGTGGCCAGACCCACCCGGACAACCCAGGCCCAGGCGATGTGTTCGATGAAATCGGCCCGATCGCCCTGGCCGACTGAGACAAGGAGGCGCCATGCGTATCGCTCTGTTCCAGGGCGCGCCCAACCCACTGGACGTGCCCGGCAATCTGCAACGGCTGCAGCACCAGGCGCAGCGGGCGGCTGAAAGCGGCGCCCAGCTGCTGGTGTGCCCGGAGATGTTCCTCACCGGCTACAACATCGGCCTGGCCCAGGTCGAGCGCCTGGCCGAGGCCAGTGATGGCCCCGCGGCCATGGACGTGGTGGAGATCGCCCAGGCGCATCGCATCGCCATCGCCTATGGCTACCCGGAGCGCAGCGATGATGGCGCGTTCTACAACAGCGTGCAGTTGATCGATGCCCATGGTCGCAGCCTGTGCAACTACCGTAAGACGCACCTGTTCGGTGAGCTGGACCGCTCGATGTTCAGCGCAGGCCCCGACCATTTCCCCGTTGTGGAACTGGAAGGCTGGAAGGTCGGCCTGCTGATCTGCTACGACATCGAGTTTCCGGAGAACGCCCGGCGCCTGGCGCTGGACGGCGCCGAACTGATCCTGGTACCGACGGCGAACATGGCGCCTTACGATTTCATCTGCCAGGTGACGGTGCGAGCGCGGGCGCAGGAGAACCAGTGTTACCTGGTGTATGCCAACTATTGTGGGGCCGAGGGCGACATCCACTATTGCGGCCAGAGTAGCATCATCGGCCCGGATGGCAGCCTGCTGGCCATGGCCGGGCGGGACGAGTGCCAGTTGCTGGCCGAGCTTGCGCGTGAGCAGGTGGTAGAAGGGCGCAAGGCGTTTCCTTACCTGACCGACTTGCGCCAGGAACTGCATGTCCGCGAGGGCTGACAGGGGCCGCGTTGCGGCCCAATCGCCGGCAAGCCGGCTCCCACCCGAACTGTGTAGCCTCAAAGGCTAGCGCCGCACCTGTGGGAGCTGGCTTGCCAGCGATGGGGCCGGCACAACCACCACAAGACAGTTGCTCCCACAATGACAACGCAAACAGGCCCCGTAGGCGCCGGCTTGCCGGCGATTGGGCCAGGCCAGGCAGCACAAATGCGTTAGCATGAACGCCTACCTGGAGCCCCCATGCCTGACGCCACGCAGCACCTCACCCTCGCCAACGGCCTGCAGCTGACTCTGCGCCATGCCCCGCGCCTCAAGCGTGCGGCGGCCGCGTTGCGGGTGCAGGCAGGCAGCCACGATGCCCCGGCAAAATGGCCGGGCATGGCGCATTTTCTCGAACACCTGTTCTTCCTGGGCACAGCGCGCTTCCCGTTGGAGGACGGCCTGATGCGGTATGTGCAGGCCCTCGGTGGCCAGGTCAACGCCAGCACCCGTGAGCGCACCACCGACTTTTTCTTCGAGGTCCCCCCCGCGGCTTTAGCCGGCGGGCTGGAGCGCCTGTGCCAGATGCTGGCCGAACCCGACCTTGGCATCGAGCGCCAGCGCCGGGAGCGTGAGGTCATTCATGCCGAGTTCATCGCCTGGTCACGTAACCCGCAGGCTCAGCAGCAATTCGCCCTGCTACAGTCGGTTTCGCCCCAGCATCCGCTGAGCAGTTTTCAGGCGGGCAATCGTTATACCCTCGCCCTGCAAGATCCTGCGTTTCAACGCGCCCTTGGCCTGTTTCACCAACGCTTCTACCAAGGTGGGCAGATCACACTGAGCCTGTGCGGCCCACAACCGCTGGAAGCACTGGAACGCCTGGGTCGGGAATTTGGCAGCCTGTTCCCGGCCGGTAGCCGTGCCACGCAGGCATCGCCGCCGCCACTGCGCAGGGCCGGGCAGCCACTGACGTTCGCCCACGAAAGCCTGCCAGAAGGTGCCGAGCGCGCACTGGGGTTGCTGATCGACCTGCTCGACGACAGCCGACCAGGCGGCTGGCTGAGTGCGCTTCGCCAGCGCGGTTGGCTGCAAGGCTTCAAAGCCGAAACGTTGTATGCGTTCGCCGGGCAGCTGCTCTGGCACATCGACCTGCAGCTCGGGGCTGATGCCTGCAAGGATGAGGCGATCGCATTGCTGCATAGCTGGTTCGGTTTTGTCCGTCAGGCCGATCCGCAGCGGCTGAACGCCGCGTTCAGTCAATTGCAGCGCAGCCGTGAGTGGGCCGCCAGCCCGCTGGAGCTGGCACGACGGGACAGCTCAGGCCAGCCCTTCGCCGCACTCGACGAACAAGGCCTGAGCGCGCTGAAGGCACTGCTTGCCAGCCTTCCCAGCAGCGAGCATGGCCAATGGCAGATACCCGCCGCAGACGCTCTGCTGACCGCCGCACCGCCCCCCGCGACCGCGCCGTTACCTAAAGCACTGGCCATCAGCGACATGCTCCCGGCATCACGCCAATACGCCGCCCTTTATCTGCGCTGGCACCTGCCCTCAAGCCTGCGCCATGGCGTGTTCCCAATCCTTTGCCAGGCGCTGCGCCCCTTGCAGGAGCGCGCCGAACGCGCCGGGCTGCACCTACAGTTCAGCGAAGCTGGCGAATATTGGCAGCTACAGTGCGCCGGCCAACCGTCGGCGGTGATGAACGCCGTCACCGAAGCCCTCGCGCTGCTGAACGCGCCCTCACCTGCCGATTGGCACACTCCGCCGCCGCCCGCGCCCGCCCTGATCCCGATCAGAGCCCTGCTCAAGCGACTGCCTGATGCCATGCATACCCACAAGGCCGAACCGCTACCCGCGGGCTCGCTCGAACCGAGGCAGCTTGCGCAGGCGTGGGAACAGGCCCGCTGGCATGGCCTGGCACTGGGCTTTGAAGACACGGGCCCTCTCGGCACCGTGCTGACCCACTGCCCCGGGCAAGGCGCTACGGCCACTGCGCCGCCCCAGTGGCAAGCCCGTCGATGGGTAGACGCTGCACTGGCCGGCAGCGAAAACGCGGTGTTGCTGTTCTGCCCAGTGCCCGCTGACCAGCAAGCCATCGGCCGCCTGCTCGCGCAGCTGTTGCAGGGGCCGGTGTATCAACGCCTACGGGTAGAGCTGCAACTGGGCTACGCGGTGTTCAGCGCCTTCCGTCAGATTGAAGGCTGCGCTGGCCTGCTGTTTGGCGTGCAATCGCCCCATGCCACCCCTGCTCAAATTCTCGCTCACCTGCAACCGGTCCTAAGCAAAGGCGTGGTGCTCGACAGCGCAGCACAGCAGGCGCTGGCCGAGCAGTTCGCCGAGCCTGCGATGGCCAATGCCGAGGTGGCCGAATGGGCGTGGCAGACACACCTGGCGACACGACCCGACAGGCTGAATGACCTACAGTGGTCTATCCTCAGGGCTCGGCAAGCGGACCTTGATGCGCTACTTGGCAGTCTTCTGGCCCCTCATGCCCCTTGGCTCTGCCTGGCCAACAGCGCAGCGCCAGACCCATCCTGGCACTAGCAAAAACGAGGATTGTTACGTTTACTGCAAGGGCGCTTTTCGAAGAATTAACCTTTCGGTACAAATTTTTCTTGTAAGATAGCGCAATCTCAGTCAAGGGAACCTCCGGCGTACGGCGGTACCCAATAAGTAGCTGACCAACTCAACCCCGTTCGGAAGGAGTCATCCCATGTGGACCAAACCTGCATACACTGATCTGCGTATCGGCTTCGAAGTCACCATGTACTTCGCCAACCGCTAAGCCCTGCTTACGGTTCGACGCCTCGGCCCGCCGGGGCGTTTGTGTTTTTTGGATACGGTTTCCCGGTAGAGAGTGGCCATGTACATCCAGATTCTCGGTTCTGCCGCCGGCGGCGGCTTCCCCCAGTGGAACTGCAACTGCGTCAACTGCAAGGGCTACCGCGACGGTAGCCTGCGGGCCACGGCGCGCACGCAATCGTCCATCGCGCTGTCCGACGATGGCGAGCACTGGGTCTTGTGCAATGCCTCGCCCGACATCCGCGCCCAACTGCAGGCCTTCGCGCCGATGCAGCCGGCCCGCGCCCTGCGCGATACCGGCATCAATGCCATCGTCCTGCTCGACAGCCAGATCGACCACACCACCGGCCTGCTCAGCCTGCGCGAAGGCTGCCCGCACCCGGTGTGGTGCACAGACATGGTCCACCAAGACCTGACCACCGGCTTTCCGCTGTTCAACATGCTCAGCCACTGGAACGGCGGCCTGCAATGGAACCGTATCGAGCTCGAAGGCAGCTTCGTTATCGACGCCTGCCCCAACCTCAGGTTCACGCCCTTCCCCCTGCGCAGCGCCGCGCCCCCCTATTCGCCGCACCGCTTCGACCCGCACCCGGGTGACAACCTGGGCTTGCTGGTCGAAGACACCCGCACCGGTGGCAAGCTGTTCTACGCCCCGGGCCTGGGCCAGGTCGACGACAAGCTGCTGGCGATGATGCACGGCGCCGACTGCCTGCTGGTCGACGGCACCCTGTGGGAAGACGATGAAATGCAGCGCCGTGGTGTCGGCACCCGCACCGGGCGCGAGATGGGCCACCTGGCGCAAAACGGCCCCGGCGGCATGCTCGAGGTGCTCGATGGTTTCCCGCGCCAGCGCAAGGTACTTATCCACATCAACAACACCAACCCAATTCTCGATGAAGACTCGCCAGAACGGGCCGAGGTCCAGCGTCGAGGCGTTGAAGTCGCCTTCGATGGCATGAGCATCGAGCTTTAAGGAGGCCTGATGAGCGACCCGTTGCCGATGTCCCCTGCCGAATTCGAGCAGGCCCTGCGCGCCAAAGGTGCCTACTACCATATTCATCACCCGTATCACGTGGCGATGTACCAGGGCCGCGCCAGCCGCGAGCAGATCCAGGGCTGGGTAGCCAACCGCTTCTACTACCAGGTCAACATCCCGATGAAGGATGCCGCGATCCTGGCCAACTGCCCGGACCGCGAAGTACGCCGTGAGTGGATCCAGCGCCTGCTCGACCATGACGGCGCGCCTGGCGAAGACGGCGGTATTGAGGCCTGGCTGCGCCTTGGCCAGGCCGTGGGCCTGGACCCTGATCAACTGCGCTCCCAGGAGCTGGTACTGCCCGGCGTGCGCTTTGCCGTCGACGCCTACGTCAACTTCGCCCGCCGCGCCAGTTGGCAAGAGGCGGCCAGCAGCTCGCTGACCGAGCTGTTCGCCCCGCAGATCCACCAGTCGCGCCTGGACAGCTGGCCACAGCACTACCCCTGGATCGACCCCGCCGGTTACGAATACTTCCGCACGCGCCTGGGCCAGGCGCGGCGTGATGTCGAGCACGGCCTGGCAATCACCTTGCAGCACTACACCACCCGTGCGGGCCAGGAGCGTATGCTGGAGATCCTGCAGTTCAAGCTGGATATTCTTTGGAGCATGCTCGATGCCATGAGCATGGCCTACGAGCTGAACCGCCCGCCTTATCATTCGGTCACCCAGGAACGGGTCTGGCACAAGGGGATCGCCCTATGAGTTTCGATCGCAAGCAAGTGCCCAACTGGCGCCCTGGCTACCGCTTCCAGTACGAGCCGGCACAGAAAGGCCATGTGTTGCTGTACCCCGAGGGCATGATCAAGCTCAACGAAAGCGCTGCGCTGATCGGTGGCCTGATCGATGGCCAGCGCGACGTCGCGGCAATCATTGCCGAACTTGCGCGGCAGTTCCCCGATGTGCCGGAAGTTGCCGACGACATCGAGCAGTTCATGGAGGTGGCCCGTGGCGAACACTGGATCGTCCTCGCCTGAGTTGCCGGCCACGCCCGAGGTCGGCTTGCCGCTGTGGCTGCTGGCCGAGCTCACCTACCGTTGCCCGCTGCAATGCCCGTACTGCTCCAACCCGCTGGACTTCGCCGCCCAAGGCCAGGAACTGAGCACCGCGCAGTGGTTCAAGGTGATGGCCGAAGCGCGAGAAATGGGCGCCGCGCAGATTGGTTTCTCCGGCGGCGAACCGCTGGTGCGCCAGGACCTCGCCGAGCTGATCGGTGAGGCCCGTCGGCTGGGCTACTACACCAACCTGATCACCTCCGGCATCGGCCTGACCGAAGCCCGCATCGCCGAATTCAAAAAAGCCGGCCTGGACCATATTCAGATCAGCTTCCAGGCCAGCGACGAGCAGGTGAACAACCTGCTGGCCGGCTCGAAAAAAGCCTTCGCGCAGAAGCTGGAGATGGCCCGTGCCGTGAAGGCCCACGGCTACCCGATGGTGCTCAACTTCGTTACCCATCGGCACAACATCGACAAGATCGACCGCATCATCGAGCTGTGCATCGCCCTCGAAGCCGACTTCGTCGAGCTCGCCACCTGCCAGTTCTATGGCTGGGCGCACCTCAACCGCCTGGGCCTGCTGCCGACCCGCGCGCAATTGGAGCGCGCCGAGCGCATCACCAACCAATACCGTGACAAGCTCAAGGCCGAGGGCAACCCCTGCAAGCTGATCTTCGTCACCCCGGACTATTACGAAGAGCGCCCCAAGGCCTGCATGAATGGCTGGGGCAACCTGTTCCTGACCATCACCCCGGACGGCACCGCCCTGCCCTGCCACGGCGCCCGCCAACTGCCGGTGCAGTTCCCCAACGTGCGTGACCACGACCTGCGGCATATCTGGTACGACTCGTTCGGCTTCAACCGTTTCCGCGGTTACCAATGGATGCCTGAGCCCTGCCGCTCCTGCGATGAGAAGGAAAAGGACTTCGGCGGTTGCCGTTGCCAGGCCTTCATGCTCACCGGCGATGCCAGTAACGCCGACCCGGTGTGCGCAAAATCGGCTGACCACGGCATCATCCTCAAGGCCCGCGAGGAGGCAGAAACCGCCCAACTCGCGATTGAAGAGATGACCTTCCGCAATGAACGAAACTCCCGTGTCATCGCTCGCGGCTGAATTCAGCGCAGCCCAGGCCGTTGCTGCAGGCACCGACTTCGCCGAGCTCAAGGTCAGCCCGGCCGGGCTGTTCTGGAACGAATTTCGCCCGGCCGACGGCGCCTGCCGAATCTGGCACTGGCACCAGTACCAAGCCCAGTGCCTGACACCGGATGGCTTCAGTGTGCGCAGCCGGGTGTACGAATACGGCGGCGGCAGTTTCTGTGTCGGCGGTGACGGGCTGGTCTTCGTCAACGAAACGGATCAACAGGTGTATACCCAAGGGCTGGACGGCGAAGTGCCGCGCCCGCTGACCCAGGCAGACGACTGCCGCTACGGCGATGTGCACTGGCATGACGGCCAGGTGCTGGCAGTCGAGGAGCACCATGGGCCAACCGTGGAGCATCGCCTGGTTGCCCTGCGCGAAGGCGCCCGCGAGGTGCTGGCTGAAGGTGCCGACTTCTACGCGTCCCCCACCTTGAGCAGCGACGGGCAGCGCCTGGCCTGGGTCGAATGGGACCGCCCGGCGCAACCCTGGACACAGACGCGCCTGTTGTTGCGCGAGCGTGACAGCAGCGGCGCCTGGGGGCCTGCGCGCTGCGTGGCGGGCCTGGACGAATCCCTGCAACAACCGCGTTTCGATGCACAAGGCCGCTTGTATTGCCTGTCGGATCGCAATGGCTTCTGGCAGCCCTGGGGGGAGATCGCCGGGCACTGGCAAGCCCTGCCCGCCGAACCCGCCGACCATGCCGGCGCGCCCTGGCAACTGGGTACCAGCACCTGGCTCGCCCTGGGGCCGCAACGCTATGTAGCCAGTTGGTTCGAGGATGGCTTTGCGCAGTTAGGGCTGATAACCGCAAACCAGCAAGTGGAGCGTTTTGCCAGCGCCTACACCCGCTTTCGCAGCCTGGCGATGGATGCCGGGCAGCTCTATGCCATCGCCGCCTCGCCCGTCAGCCCACCCGCCGTCATTGCCATCGACCTGAGCAATCATGAGGTGCGGGTACTGGCCGGTGGTGCCGAGGTGCTGCCCGCCGAATGCATCAGCAAGCCGCAGGCCATGCGCTACGCCAGCGGCAACGGTATCGCCCATGGTTTCTTCTACCCGGCCATGAACGCCAAAGCGCCCGCGCCCTTGGTGGTGTTTATTCATGGCGGGCCGACCTCGGCGTGCTACCCAGCCCTCGACCCACGCATCCAGTATTGGACCCAGCGCGGCTTCGCCGTCGCCGACCTTAACTACCGCGGCAGCACGGGTTATGGCCGGGCCTATCGCCAGGCGCTGCACCTGCGCTGGGGCGAGAGCGATGTCGAGGATGCCTGCGCGGCGGTTGCGCACCTAGCGGGGCTGGGGCTGATCGACCCGAGCAAGGCCTTCATTCGCGGCGGCAGCGCGGGCGGATACACCACGCTATGTGCCCTGGCGTTCCATGATGTGTTCCGGGCCGGCGCCAGCCTGTACGGCGTCAGTGACCCAGTCGCACTGGGCCGCGCCACGCACAAGTTCGAAGGGGACTACCTGGACTGGTTGATCGGCGACCCGCTGCAGGACGCCGAACGTTATCGCGCACGCACGCCCTTGTTGCATGCAGCGCAGATCAAAGTGCCGGTGATTTTCTTCCAGGGTGAGCTGGATGCGGTGGTGGTGCCAGAGCAGACGCGCCTGATGCTGGACGCCCTGAAGGCAAATGGCATTGCAGCCGAGGGGCACTTCTATGCGGGAGAGCGGCACGGGTTCCGTAATGCACAGAACCTGGCGCATGCGTTGGAAGAGGAATGGGCGTTTTATTGCCGGGTGTTGGGCCAGTAAAGCCAAGGGGGCCGCACTGCGGCCCCGCGTTTCTTAGCGCTTGGCGATGATATACACCGCGTGCACGATCCCCGGAATGTACCCACACAGCGTCAGCAGAATATTCAGCCAGAACGCCCCGGCAAAACCCACCTGCAGAAATACCCCAAGCGGCGGCAGCAAGATGGCGATGATGATGCGAATGAAGTCCATGCACGTCTCTCCTGAAGGGTTACAACAGAGACTAGCCGCGCGTCGTAGAGGTTCCACAGGGCCAGGGTACCCCCCAAAAAAAACGCCCCGGGCCAAATGAAACAGGCCAGGGGCGATGCGCAGGAACGCCAGACGGTTCGTTTAATTCAGTTACGCAGGCATTTCGCGGCGGGCTTGCTGCTGTGCATGCAGGCGGGCAAAGGCGCGGGCCAGGCGCAGGAGCATTTCGTCGATGTTGCCCTTGCTCACGGTCAACGCCGGCGAGAAACGCACCACATCCGCCTGCGGTGCATTGAGCAGCAGGCCTTCATGCAGGGCGGCCGTTACCAGGTCCTGGGCGACGCCTTCGTGCAGTTGCAGGGCCCACAGCAGCCCCTGGCCACGCACCTCGCCCTGGCCATAACGACCAGCCAGGCGGCTCAGGCCTTCGCGCAGGTGGCGGCCGCTGTCCTGCACATGCTCGAAAAAGCCAGGCTCCAGTACGGTGTCCAGCACTGCCAGGCCTGCCGCGCTCATCAGCGCGTTGCCATGGTGGCTGCCTTCCAGCTCACCCGGCTCGGCGCAGCAAGCGGTGCCGCGTGCCAGCAAGGCGGCCAGCGGTACCCCACCGCCCAAGCCCTTGCCCAGGGTGATGATGTCGGCACGTACCCCGTAAGTCTGCTCAGCGAGCAGCGCACCACACCGGCCGATACCGGTCTGGACTTCATCCAGAATCAGCAGGATGCCCAGCTCGCGGCACAGCGTTTCGACGCCTTTGAGGTACGCCTGTGTGGCGGGAATAACCCCCGCCTCGCCCTGGATCGGCTCAAGCATGATTGCCACGGTGCGCGAGTTCACTTCCGCATGCAGTGCCGCCAGGTCATTGAAAGGCACCTTGCTGAAGCCCGGCAGCCCAGGCTCGCAGCGATTGCACGGCAGCGGGTCGGAAGCCGACAGCGCGCCCAGGCTGCGGCCGTGGCAAGCCTGGCTGGCGGTGATGATGTGATAGGCGCCATTGCGGTGCAGCTGGCCCCATTTGCGCGCCAGCTTGATCGCCCCTTCGCACGCTTCGGCGCCGCTGTTCAGCAGGTAGGCCTGGTCGCTGCCGGTGCTCTGGCACAGGCGGTTGACCAGCGCCAGCCGGCCGCGGCTGTGAAACCCCGAACCCGGGTTGATCAGCGCCTGGGCCTGATTGCCCAGCGCCTTGACCAGTACGCTGGGGCTGTGGCCGAGGCTGTTCACCGCGCCGCCCTGGGTGAAGTCCAAGAAGGCATGCCCTTCGCTGTCCCACAACCACGAGCCCTGGCCGCGCACGAAAACCTGCGGGGCACGTTCGGTACTCGGCATCAGGCGCTCACGGGACAACTGCGGCGCATCCGCCACGGTCACCGGCGCACGCTCGGGCTCGGCGACGGCGGCGGCAGCCGAGCGACGCAGGTTGAACAGGTTCATCAGGGCTCCAACCAATCACGGTAAAGGGCGGCCAATGTGCGGTCTTGATGCCGGCACTTGATATTCAGCCTTGCCTATCAAAAGTGTTTTTCATCCGGGGTAACAATCCGGCCCTATGACCGCTGTAACCCACTGGAATACGGCGATAGACTAGGCGCCAAGACGGGTTTCGACCATTTCGTTTTTCCAGCATTTTCGATAAGTGTTGCTTATGGATTTCCGCCAACTGCGTTATTTCGTCGCGGTGTACGAAGAAGGCCATGTCGGCCGCGCCGCCGAGCGCCTGTCTTTGTCCCAACCCGCGCTTTCCCAGCAGATCCGCCAACTGGAGCACAGCCTCGACCTGAGCCTGTTCGAGCGCAGCAACAAGCGCCTGCTGCCGACCTTGGCCGCCCACACGCTGTACAACCATGCCCTGCCGCTGCTCGATGGCCTGCAACGGGCCCAGGAGGCCATGCGCAACTTCAAGGGCCAGTCTTTGCGTACCCTGGCCATCGGCGTGCTGCAGACCGTGCGGCCCAGCCTGGTGCCGCAGTTGCTCGAACGCTTGCGCAAGGCCCAGCCGCACCTTGTGGTGCAAATCTACGAGCTGTCGGGGCTGGAAATCGAACGGCGCCTGCTCAATGGCAGCCTGGACATCGGCATCAGTTACCTGCCACCGCGCCAACCCGGGCTGCATGGCCTGTTGCTGTACGAAGATGAACTGCAATTGGTCATCCCCGACACCCATCCCTTGAAGGACTTCAAGAAGGTGTCGATCCGCCAGGCCGCTGAACTGCCCATGCTGATGCTGGGCGAAGAGTTTCAGATTCGCCAGATCTGGCAGGCGCAACTGGCCAGCCAGGGCCGTCGGCCGCAGGTGCAGGCAGAGATGAACAACATGGCGGGGATTCTCGACAGCCTGGCCCATACGGCGCTGGCTACCATCTTGCCGGGGCGGGCCAAGGACGCGGCCGAGGATGACCAGGGGCTGCTGTGGAAGCCATTGAGCGAGCCGCGGGTGCCGCTCAAGGTCGGGCTGGTGTTCCGCGATGCGCAGCGCCAGCAAGCCTCGGTGGAGCTGCTGCGTACGTTACTGGAAGAAGAGACAGACGCGCGCCAGCTGGGAGGCTCGCCTCTGGATGTGCTGGGCTGACAAAAAAACGCGCACAAAGAAAACCCCGCCGAAGCGGGGTTTTCCAGACTGTTTCCCTGTGACATCCGTATCGCCCCGCCATCCTGGCAGGTGGTCCTTCGTCGTCTTCCTTGATCTGTCCTTTGCGCTTCCTGCGCAACGTCCATGTGGTAAAGATTACCTGTGGATCCAATCTGAGAACAGTGGTGAAAAGTCACCACGTCGTGTAGGAAAAAGCTTACAAAGGGGATTCATTGCGAATCTTATCGACTATTGGGGGCGCTCTGCGCCCCTTCGCGACGCAAGGCCGCTCCTACAAGTACAGCGTAACCTTCATAGCACCGCCGGCCTGTAGGAGCGGCCTTGCGTCGCGAAGGGCCGCAAAGCGGCCCCAAGATCTATCAGAACTGCTCAGCGTCCAGCAGGTACAGCGACTCGCTCCCCGCCTTCACCGACGCCACCAGCGAATCCACCCGTGGCAGCAACCGTGCAAAGTAGAACCGCGCCGTACCCAGCTTGCCCGAGTAGAACGCCTCATCCCCCTCACCCGCCTGCGCCGCACGCGCCATCAGCGCCCACATGTAGCCATAGGCCACATAACCAAAGGCATGCAGGTACTCGACCGAGGCCGCGCCAATTTCATTGGGGTTGCCCTTGGCCTGCTCCAGCACCCACTCGGTCAGCCCGTCCAGCTGGTCGAGGTAAGCGCCGAGCGGCTTGGCGAACTCGTCCAGCGCGCTGTCGGCCCCCGCGATGAAGCGGCGGATCTCGTCGGAGAAGAGCTTGTAGTACGCACCGCCACTGGCAACCACCTTGCGCCCCATCAGGTCGAGGGCCTGGATGCCGTTGGTGCCTTCGTAGATCTGCGTAATACGCACATCACGCACCAGTTGCTCCTGGCCCCACTCACGAATGTAGCCATGCCCACCGAACACCTGCTGGCCGTGCACCGCGCACTCCAGGCCTAGGTCGGTGAGGAAGGCCTTGGCCACCGGCGTCAACAGGGCTACCAGCTCTTCACTGCGCTTGCGTGTGGTGGCGTCTTCGCTGTATTTGGCACTGTCGAGTTGCAGCGCCACGTAGCTCGAGAAGGCGCGCCCGCCTTCGATCAAGGCTTTCATGGTCAGCAACATGCGCCGCACATCAGGGTGGACGATGATCGGGTCGGCAACCTTATCCTTGGCGTGCGGGCCGGTCGGGGCACGGCTCTGCAGCCGGTCACGGGCGTATTCCACGGCATTTTGGTAGGAACGTTCAGCCGATGCCAGGCCCTGAATGCCGACACCCAGGCGCTCGTAGTTCATCATGGTGAACATGGCCGCCAATCCCTTATTGGGCTCACCGACCAGGTAACCGACCGCTTCGTCGAAGTTCATCACACAAGTGGCGGAGGCTTGAATACCCATCTTGTGTTCGATCGAGCCGCAAGTGGCCGGGTTGCGCGCGCCCAGGCTGCCGTCTTCGTTAACCAGGAACTTGGGCACCAGGAACAACGAAATACCTTTCGGCCCGGCGGGCGCGTCCGGCAGCTTGGCCAGCACCAGATGGATGATGTTCTCGGTCAGGTCGTGCTCACCACCGGTGATGAAGATCTTGGTGCCACTGACCTTGTAGCTGCCGTCGGCCTGGGGTTCGGCCTTGGTGCGGATGATGCCCAAGTCGGTGCCGGCATGGGGCTCGGTCAGGCACATGGAGCCAGCCCAGACGCCGGCGTACATGTTGGGCAGGTACTGTTGCTTGAGCGCTTCACTGGCGTGGGCATTGATCGACAGGCAGGCACCGGCAGTCAGCATCGGATACAGGCCGAAGGCCAGGCTCGACGCGTTGACCATTTCCTCGACCTGGGCCGAGATAACCTTGGGCATGCCCATGCCGCCGAACAAGGGATCGCCACCAACGCCCACCCAACCACCTTCGGCGTAGGTGTTGTAGGCCTCGATGAAGCCGGCCGGCGTGCTGACCGCGCCGTTGTCCCAGTGGCAGCCCTCTTCGTCGGCGGCGCGGCTGAGCGGGGCGATGGTCCTGGCCGTCACCTTACCGGCCTCTTCCAGCACGGCCATGGCGGTCTCGGTATCCACCACCTCGGCCAGCGCGGGCAACTGCGCCCATTGCTCGGTCACGTTGAAGACTTCATTCAAAACGAAGCGCATGTCGCGCAGGGGCGCTTTATAGTCGGCCATGACAACCTCTCACTAGTAGGGTCGGGGCGGTCTCGGGGAACCGCGACACTGGGTTGCAGGCAGTGTAACCGAACAACTTTTACGAGACATAGGGTCATCAGCTGACCGTATAGTCGTGTTTGGTCACGCCATGCGGACCGCCCCACGCTGCGATTGTTGCCCATGCACCATGACACAATTGCGCCCGGCCTCTTTGGCGCTATACAGCGCCTGGTCGGCCGACTTGAGCACCGCCTCCGGGTTGCGATGATCGGCCTGGCGCTCGGCCACACCGATGCTGATGGTCACCGACACCGTACCCGCGCCGCTGCCAGCACGGCGCTGACGCCCTGTCGAATCGTCCTGCGGTCGGCTGTTCTGGTCGCGCAGCTGCATCGCATAGTTAGCAATCACCCCGCGCACAGCTTCCACATGCGGCACGCATTCTTCAGCCGTCTTGCCCGCAAAGACCAGGGCGAATTCCTCGCCACCATAACGGTAGGCGCGGCCGCCACCGGTGACCTTGGACAACCGGCTGGCAACCAGGCGCAACACCTGGTCGCCGACATCGTGGCCGTGGGTATCGTTGAATTTCTTGAAGTGGTCGACGTCGGTCATGGCGATCACATAGTTGCGCCCCAGCCGCTGCATACGCTCGTTCAAAGCACGGCGCCCCGGCAAGCCCGTCAGCTCGTCGCGGAAGGCCATCTGATAGGCCTCGTGCGCCACAGCCGCGGCAATCATCAACATCACCTGGCTGCACATGATGTTCAGGGTAAACGGCAGGATGAACGTCTGCGGCAGCATCCAGAACAGGCCGATCAGGCCAATGACCTGCGCCGCATGCAACGGCCTGGGCGCACGCAGGTACTGCACCACCAGCAGGATGAACACGCCGAGGAACAGCGGGTAGACCATCTGGATCAGGCTCATCCACTGGCCATGCAAGGCCGGCCAGCGGATCTCTGCCAGCCAGGCCAGTAGCGCATCGGGGTAGCTTTGCTCCAGTGCCACCGCAACGCTGGCAACGGCGAACAACACTGCGAAGCGGGCGACCAGGTCCTGCAGCAGGTGGGTGCGCTCCTGCCAGGCGCCATACAGCCCGAACAGGGCCGGCAGCAGCAGGCACACCAAGTGGAAGATGACCGCGGCGTCCGCACGCACGTGGCCGTTGTCGCGGTAGAAGTCGGTCTGGGTGTCGAGCAGGAAGTAGGCGATGTACACCGTCACCATCAGAAACAGCTCACGCTGGCGTCGGTAAACGGCGCAGTAGGCACCGCCCAATAGCAGGACCAAGGTGGGCAAGACATTGAACAGCGATGTGAAAAAGACACTGAGGTCTCTTACGTAAGCCGCCGCAAGGCCTGCCTGCAAGAGAAACAGCGAAGGCAGGAAGTGGGTTACGCGTACAGCATCAAGACGAAACAAGGGTAATCTCCAACCCGGCAGATCAATAGTGGCATTGTGCCCTTATTTCATCGGCAGCGCGCGTGAACAGTTGAATACAGTCTTATGCAGCTCCTGTGTAGGAGCAGCCTTGTGCTGCGAAGAGGCCGGTATGACAAACGATTTTCTGTGGCCGTTATGGCCTCTTCGCAGCACAAGGCTGCTCCTACACAGGCATCTGGCTGCAAAATGAAAAAACCCGCCTGCCGGTGAGGGCAGGCGGGTTTTTGTGCACGCGGTGGATCAGTAAGAGAGGCCGAAGTGCTCTTCGTCCATCGCCATCAGGTTTCCAGCACCCGACAGCATGGTCGCCACATGGGTACGGGTGCGCGGCAGGATGCGCTGGAAGTAGAAGCGCGCGGTCTGCAGCTTGGCGGTGTAGAACGCCACTTCTTCAGTACCGGCAGCCAGCTTCTCGGCAGCCAGGCGGGCAATGTCGGCCCAGAAGTAAGCCAGGCAGGCGTAACCGGAATACATCAGGTAATCGACCGAAGCGGCACCCACTTCTTCGCGATCCTTCATGGCCGCCATACCCACTTTCATGGTCAGCTCGCCCCATTCCTTGTTGATCGCCGCCAACGGCTCAACGAACTCTTTGACCGCCTCGTTGCCTTCCTGCGCCTGGCAGAACTTGTGCACGATCTTGGTAAAGCCCTTCAGCGCTTCGCCTTGGGTCATCAGCACTTTACGGCCGAGCAGGTCCAGCGCCTGGATACCGGTGGTGCCTTCGTACAGCATGGAGATACGGCTGTCGCGCACGTTCTGCTCCATGCCCCACTCGGCGATGAAGCCATGGCCGCCGTAGATCTGCACGCCGTGGTTGGCAGCCTCGAAACCGACTTCGGTCATGAAGGCCTTGGCGATCGGGGTCATGAAGGCCAGCAGGGCGTCGGCTTTTTTGCGCTCTTCCTCGTCCTGGCTGTACTTGACGATATCCACCTGCTTGGCGGTGAAGTAGACCATGGCGCGGTTGCCTTCGGCGAAGGCCTTCATGGTCAGCAGCATGCGGCGCACGTCCGGGTGGACGATGATCGGGTCAGCCGCCTTTTCAGGGGCTTTAGGGCCGGTCAGCGAACGCATCTGCAGGCGCTCACGGGCGTATTTCAGGCCACCTTGGAACGCCACTTCGGCGTGGGCCAGGCCCTGCAGCGCGGTGCCCAGGCGAGCAGTGTTCATGAAGGTGAACATGCAGTTCAGGCCTTTGTTGGCCGGGCCGATCAGGTAGCCGGTAGCGCCGTCGAAGTTCATCACGCAGGTGGCGTTACCGTGGATGCCCATTTTGTGCTCGATCGAGCCACAGGTCACCGCGTTGCGCTCACCGACAGCGCCTTCGGCGTTGGGCAGGAACTTGGGCACGATGAACAGCGAGATGCCTTTGGTGCCGGCCGGTGCATCCGGCAGGCGGGCCAGGACGATATGGACGATGTTATCGGCCATGTCGTGCTCACCGGCGGAGATGAAGATCTTGGTGCCGGACACTTTGTACGACCCGTCGGCCTGTGGCTCGGCCTTAGTGCGCAGCATGCCCAGGTCGGTACCGCAGTGCGGCTCGGTCAGGCACATGGTGCCGGTCCACTCGCCGCTGACCAGCTTGGTCAGGTAGGTGTGCTGTTGCTCTTCGGTGCCGTGCTCGGAAATGGTGTTCATCGCGCCATGGGACAGGCCTGGGTACATGCCCCACGACCAGTTCGACTCACCCACCATCTCGCTCAGGGCCAGGCCCAGCGACTCTGGCAGGCCTTGGCCGCCGTGGGCCACGTCGTGGGCCAGGCTCGGCCAGCCACCTTCGACGAATTGCTCGTAGGCCGCTTTGAAACCGGTCGGCGTCTTCACGCCCGACTCGCTCCAGGTGCAGCCTTCCTGATCGCCAACGCGGTTCAGCGGGGCCAGTACCTGCTCACAGAACTTCGCGCCTTCTTCGAGGATCGCGTCGACCATGTCGGGCGTGGCGTCCTGGCAACCCGGCAGGCTCTGATAATGCGCTTCGTAGCCGAGCAGTTCGTCGCGAACGAAACGGATATCACGCAAGGGGGCTTTGTAGTCAGGCATTGCGATGAACCTCTGTGATGAGTTCGGGGGTGATCGGAACTGCCGGCAAGGCTTGGCGGCCGTCGATCAAACAGTTGTTTGAAACTTACGTTTAGCGCGAGCGGATGTCAAGGAGGGACGATAGTGCCATTTACGCCACGAAAAATGGCGTTTACGCCACCCCACACATGAAATCAACACAACCCCTTGTAGGAGCAGCCTTGTGCTGCGAAGAGGCCAGCGATAAAAACGAACATCCCAGGGTGTTTAGCGGACTCTTCGCAGCACAAGGCTGCTCCTATGTATGGACTCGCCCACACTGTCTAGCTGC